>NZ_JBHZAN010000125.1:0-1009 GCF_042754285.1 Streptomyces sp. NPDC059224 | reverse complement strand
ATATTTTTCCTTTGTTATAAGTGGTGAGTCATTAAAACAAAGCAAACCACATCCCGAAATATATTTAAAAGCGAAACAGCAATTAGACTGTGACTTCTTTATTGCAGTAGAGGATTCAACGATTGGTATTAAATCAGCAAAGGCAGCAAATATCTATACGGCGGCACTAAAACAACCAATGCAAATCGATCAGAGTGAAGCAGACATACAAATTGAAAGTCTACAAGAACTGGAACAAATTGTTTTAGAAAAAGGTTAGTGAATTAATGGAAATAAGGCTATATATCTGTGCTAGCTATTTTGACTAACCAAAAAAACTTGCTATAATTCAGGTGTAGTAAAAGGTGCTGGTAACACCTTTTACGAAAATGCTTCGGCAGTGATAATGGGATTGGCTTTTTAAGTTTTTTATTTTGTTCGCAATCCCTAAGGTCATGTGAATGATCCTAGGGATTGCTAGAATATTTTGCAACAGAACCAAAATACGAATAGTTATCAAGCAGCCATATTGACTGCGGTCAATTTAGGAGGGGATACTGATACTACTGCTGCCGTAACTGGTGCTCTTGCGGGTATTCTTTACGGGGGTGAAGTGATCCCTGAAAATTGGAGAAAATCGCTTCAAAATGACCAGCTTCTTAAAACGATCAGTCAGAGATTTTGCGATACCGTGCTATCTCAAAGAATTTGAATAATGGATATGATGCAAATCTTGTTTGTACTAACGTTGTATTGACAAAAAGGATTTTATTTAGTACAATGTTAGTACAAATGATGAACGGAGGTAGAATCATGTCTCAATCAACCATTACATTTAGGATTCCCGACGATGAAAAAGAACTGGTATTAGAATATGCAAAAGCACACAATTCTTCATTGACCGAACTTTATCGAAATGCTGTACTGGATAAAATCGAAGATGAAATCGATCTACGGACTTTACGGAGTGCAATTGAAGTTTCCAAAGAGAAAAAAGAGAGTGGTATTTCTCAAGAGGAAATGGAGAAAC
>NZ_JBHZAN010000124.1:0-1018 GCF_042754285.1 Streptomyces sp. NPDC059224 | reverse complement strand
CCTTACCGGCTCTTATTTCCTCTCGTACAAATAACAGAACCTCTTCTTTGTCAACTCCCAGCAAGTCCGCCGCAACGTCATTGTCAGTTATTAAAGAAATTTCTTGAGAACGCGTATATGCCAAACTTTTAAAATCTTGGAAAGGATTGTCCGAGAAATTACTTTTCTTTAATGTTTCCATAGGGATTAATAACATCAAGCTAATTGCTTCTGCATCAATATATTCTAAATAAGCTTGTGGTTGCTGCTGTTTGAAATCATTCAGTTCCGGACAAAGAGCTGCTGCTTTTTTCGGTGAAAGAGCCGTTGCCTTTAGCTGTAGCCGCTGCTTACTAAGCAGAGAATCTTCTATCGGTGTAAAGAAATGATGGGCATTTTTTTCGAATTTTGGCGCAGTTAAATAATAGCCGCTATTGGTTTGCGCCCGTAAGGTGCCGTTGTCCACCAGTTTTTGTAACGCGCCTCTTAAGGTAGTTCGATTAACATTAAACATTTCTGATAGGTCCCGTTCCGAAGGCAGTTTTGTTCCGGGGGTTAAATGATGTTCATGAATATAAGCAATAATTTTGTCAATCAGGTCATAAGCCAACAGATTAATCAATTTGGGCATAGATTTTCATCTCCTTTCCTTGATGAACATTTTTAGTATAGATGGCGGCGAATTCAGGCAAAACCACTACTTCAGTGTATTCAACCGCTTGTTCATTTGTCGTAACCGCAGTGATAGCAAGGCTGATTACCGGACGATTTAAGCTGGTTTTTAACAAACGGGCTTCTTTATTGCTCACTTTTGAGCTGGAAATTGTCTGATAGATATTTTCAATTTGATAATGATAAGCAGCCAATGTGGAATAAAATGAAAAAATTTGGAAATCAAAAGCTTGAAGATCAGGTATGAGATTTAATGGAATATAAGTGTCTTCAATAGAAATTGGCTCACCGTCGCCGCTTCTTAAACGAACCAAATGAAATACTTCTTCAGTTGGTTCCAGCTGTAAAGCTTTCCCGACAATGTGTC
>NZ_JBHZAN010000123.1:0-1035 GCF_042754285.1 Streptomyces sp. NPDC059224 | reverse complement strand
CAGTTACAATAGCACATAGATAGACTGGCAAAGATGGTTCTTAATCTTTCACTTTGGTCAGAATTCTTGGGTTATCCTTCCAGTGAAAGTCAGCAGAAAATCCTTAATGCTTACAAATAATTTTTGCGAAATAGGTTTTATTGGTAAAGGACTCAATCATGAATATGAATTACTTTTATCTGGTAAATTTGGAAAAATTTTGCAAAGAAATAAAAATTAGACAAATTTGCTACACATAATCAAATATGAATTAGAGAAAATTGGTTGATTCAACGGGTGCTATCATTTTTGATAGCGTCATATGTGAAGTAAGCACACCTAATGAAAAAGGTTCAGGCTTGCTTTGAAGACTTATTAACAACTATGTCGACTATCCTTGACTTAGGGTAGAGGAGTACCTCCACACACCTTAATTAGATGATAATGTTTGGACTGTAGGCTACTTAGCGGATTAAGATAAAGAGGAAGTAGAAAAAGAGCCTTGCGGAAAGACACTTTATCTGTTATCCGCGAGGCTCTTTATACATTTAAGCATATTTAAAAATTATTTGGAAACAGTACTTTCAAACTTTGTCTTATAAGCAGGGTACTTAGATATTTCATATTCAAACGGTTTCTGATTTTTAGCAAATCCAATACTTGTAAAGACAAAGACTGGCTCATTTTTTTCTAAATCAAGATAAAGGTTTTCTAAATCTGTTGGCGGTGTAACTTCAATTGAGCGTTTGGCATAAGCTAATCTAATTCCCCTACTTTCTAATACTGAGAACAGGGATTCTTTGGCAAAATCATGTTCAACAATTTCAGGTAAAACAGATAGGGGAATGCAACTTTTTGCAATACAAGTTGGATAGTCATCGATGTATCGAATTCTTTCCAAGACAAGCACTAAAGTATTCTGCTCAATCTCCAAACATTCACTAATTGTTGAATCAGCAGGTATGATGGTTTGTTGGATAATCTTAGAACTGATTTTCTTTCCTTGCTGAACCGCATCTTGGAAGAATCCGATAAAAGAGTCGAGTTCGTGGTCAA
>NZ_JBHZAN010000122.1:0-1049 GCF_042754285.1 Streptomyces sp. NPDC059224 | reverse complement strand
GCCGCCAGGTAGTTGGCGGCACGCCAGTGCGCGTCCAGGGTGCGCAGCTCGTCGTCGGACAGTACGGCGGCGTCCTGGTGCTCGGCATTGGACATGGATGACACTCCGGAAGTCGTCGTTGCGTAAGCCGCCAAGGGACCCTGGCGGAGGAGGAGTTCAGCGGGTGGCCGAAGCAGCACGGTCGGCGCGAAGGCGGCAGGGCAGCCCGGTCATGGCGCTCAGGCCTGTTCGGGTACGACGGCCACCGGGCAGGCGGAGTGGTGCAGCACCGCGTGTGCGACGCGCCCCAGTTGGAGTCCGAGGTGTTCCGGGTTGCGCCGGGCACCCACCACCAGCAGGTCGGCCTCGTCGGAGGCGGCCAGGAGCACTCGGCGGGCCGGGCTCTCGACCGTACGCGAACGCACCTTCACATCGGCGGGTGCGGCCTTCAAGGCGTCCGCCAGGACCTCGGCGGCATGCTGTTCGTGCAGCCGCGCGGGTTCACCGGCGAGCAGGGGGTGGTCGGTGGTCTCGTAGGCGGGGCACCGCCAGGCCCGTACGGCCTCCAGGGTCGCGCCGCGCAGCCTCGCCTCCTGGACGGCGAAGCGCAGGGCGGCTGAATCCGTCCCGTGCTCACCGACGCCCAGGACGACGCGGCCGCGGTCTTCTGCGCGGACCTGGTTGTCGTGACTGCCGCGCAGCACGATCACCGGGCAGGCCGCCTGGGCGGCGACGGCCAGGCTGACCGAGCCGAGCAGCATCTCGACGAAACCACCGCGCCCACGGGTGCCGAGCACCAGCGCGGAGGCGGTGCGGCTCTCGTGCACCAGCGCGTACTCGGGTTCCTCGGGCAACACCTCGGTGGAGATCTTGACACCGGTCTGGCGCAGGTGCGCCCGCCGTGCGGCGGTCCGGACGATGTCCTCGGCCATGACCTGCTCCGACGGCTTGCCCAGGTCCTTGGCCAGTGAGGAACCCTCGTACCGCTCCCAGAGAGAGGCGTACACGAGCCGGAGCGGTGCCCCGCGCAGGGCGGCCTCGTCGGCCGCCCAGTCGACGGCCCGCAGACT
>NZ_JBHZAN010000121.1:0-1058 GCF_042754285.1 Streptomyces sp. NPDC059224 | reverse complement strand
ACCCTGTTGCTTCACTGGGAGAATATCCTAGTTCAGCTTGTAATGCAAAAATTAATGCTTGATTTGAATTTCTTTGATAAATACCATCACAAGGCATTATTCCCGTGTATTCTAAATAATTTACATTTAACCATTGCTGCATTTTTCTAATTTTACTATCTCCGCCGGGAACAAGAACAAAAGCACTCATATCAAATAACGCTTTGGCCCATTTCGCATCCAAAACTCCAGTTACAGCGCTTCCATTAAACCCTGCATCAGTCTGCAACTCTTTTACAGCAGTATCTAAATATGGAGTATATACCCCATCGAAGCCACCTGGATTAATCCCCTTACACCAAAAGGCACCTTGAATAAGAAATACAATATTTTTAGGTAGATTTTTGCCCCATTTAGGAGTAACCTGATTATCGTACATTTTTTCAGTGGTAGGTCCAAAATTAGCTACTAGATTAGTAATACCAAGTTCTACTTGTAGTCCTTCAATAAGTCCATAGATTGTAGGCCACCCTGTTCGCCCATTTTCTGGAACCTTATCAAACCCTGTAACATTACTGTATTTCTTGTTTAGCCATTTCTGAGTACTTAAAACCATCTCATCCATAAAAATCCCCTGCTTTCTTGCCGAACATACGTTCGTTTATGTGTTGATTATATTTTATATTTTAGTGTTTGTCAACAACTAAAAATAATAAAACAGCACAAAGAAATCTCTTTGTGCTGTTTTATTAAATATTTTGAACAACATAATACGTACCTGCAACAGGATTATAAGTGTAATAAATACCTATATTCATTGTCCAACCAGGCCCGTTTGGTGCAAAGTATTTGAATCCTTCACGAGCATACAATGCCATTCCTTGAATAGAACCAGATTTAGTTGCGTTGGCTTGATTTACATTTCCTACTCTTCCATCGTCAATGTAGGATTTCCAACGTAAAAAGTTGCCTGTACCATCAGCTGGTTTTACACCCATACCTCCAAAACGCCATCCCGCACCACTAAATGGCTGTGATTTATAGCTTCCTCCTCCTGCTAGTACAAGAAGGTGTCCGCT
>NZ_JBHZAN010000120.1:0-1080 GCF_042754285.1 Streptomyces sp. NPDC059224 | reverse complement strand
CCTATGCACATCTACCATTGAAAGAATTAGAGGAAATTCTCAATCGTAATATTGATGATATTAACATGATGATTGATTCAATGAGTGATGAAGATCTATTCACTGCACACAAAAGAAAATGGGCAGACGAGGCAACCAAAACGGCTGTATGGGAAGTATATAAATTAATTCATGTAAATACAGTTGCTCCATTTGGGACTTTTAGAACAAAGATAAGAAAATGGAAGAGATTAGCTTTGTAAATTCCCGTTTACTGCTAAGCAATTGTGGAAAGGAGACCTCTTGTATGTTAACAGTAAGAACATACGACTACATAAGTTCTTTGCTAACTGCCGGTTTTTATTGGGTGAATGCAAGTGCACTCCCCTAGAATGCCGTAGAGGGTGCATCGTTAGATTGTATCAATTTTGGTTGGCCAACAGATAAACCATGACTCACTTCGATAAAATGAGATTATGGTGCCATATCCGCTGCAAAGGGACTTAGGAGACTAGCAGGGGAAAGATTTTTTTATTTTTGGGATGTTTTTCAGACCGCCGATAGTACCGACAATTCCCTTTAAATATGGAATCTCAACAACCCACATGAAGGGTAAGGCAAGTCCGGTAATTATATCTTCTGACTTTGGGTTAGGAAGAATTGAAATTGTTAAGAACGATTCAACGCTTATGGTTTATAATTTGGAGATAGCCTTTGTTAATATGCTAAAGCCAACATACGATACAGATTTTGAGCAGTTTATTCTAACCATCAAAGGGTATGTGGCCTATCGCCTATCCTATTACTGATACTGAAGAGATCTTAAATAAATTCTATACGGGATTTGAAGATCCTGAAGGTGAAATCGTCATTTATCAGAATAAATAAATCAAATAGTAGAAGTTCAAAGAATGAGGGGAACATTAGTTTTTATTGCTTAGTTTAATCCCAGTAACGATTTCTGCAAGATGTAAAAGGTCTTTCATTTCATAAGTTTTCAGAAGCAAGTTCATACGCGCTAACTCACTTTCGATTGAGTAGCAATCGTCAACAAACTTTACTATCAGCTGTTATTTTTATTCTTTCGCGTTATCTAAATAC
>NZ_JBHZAN010000119.1:0-1082 GCF_042754285.1 Streptomyces sp. NPDC059224 | reverse complement strand
ATATTTTCTGTTAGCAAGTACCTGGTAGGTAAATCAGAAATATGAATTTCGATATATTTTTTATTGCTTCCACTAAATAGTTTATTCGCAATAGTTTGTTTTATTAGTCCATCCAGCTCACCAATGTTTCCATACAAATCTAAGCGAATCAGGAAACTAAGGGCGGCTTCAGAAACTAATATTTCTTTATTGATCAGAGTAGACTCTTTCTCTAATAAATGGAAGACAATCTCTTTTCGTTCGCTAATTTCTCTATCTTGGTAATTAGGCAAAGTACAAACAATCGGAATTCTTCGTCGAAAAGTTTCTAGAAAAAAATTTTCTTCCTGTTCCGTTGTCGCAAAAATATATCTAACATGTGATAAACGCCAAGGACCACTATCTCCAACTCTTCGAAAAACGCCTTTATCCATATGAATAAAAAGTTTCTCTTGTCCTTCTGGTGGTAAACGATGAATTTCGTCAAGAAAGACGATTCCACCGTCTGCTGCTTCTATTATACCAATATGGTCAGAATCGGCGCCGGTAAACGATCCCTTCATATGGCCAAACAACTGACTTGTTAATAACTCTGGATTATTAAAATACTGAGCGCAGTTTAACTCGATGAACGGAGCATTCTCATGAATAATACCAGTTTGTCGGCAATACTCAGCTAGTTTTTCCACTAAGTAACTCTTCCCAACTCCGGACGATCCAAAATACATTATTGGTAATCCACCTGGATATTTCATTGCTGATATCCCTTGTTGAACCGCTTCTTTTAAACTTTGTTTTGCACCAATTAAATCATCAAAAAAATGATCTGCTTTTTTCTTTGAAATTTTTTCTCTAAACGAATCAATTGAAGAAAACTCAAAACTATCTAATGAATGTGATATATACCGTTCAATTGTATGGACTGGAAAAAAAAGAACAGGACGACCATTGATTTTCACAACTTTTTTCTGTTCCATTAGTTCGTTTAGATGCTTACTAGCCGTATTTCTTTTTATTTGAAATTTTTGGGCAATATATTGCGCGTTACATTCTTCTGGAAAATATTGTGGAAAATCATAGCTGTTAAGTAGATCATTTAATTC
>NZ_JBHZAN010000118.1:0-1083 GCF_042754285.1 Streptomyces sp. NPDC059224 | reverse complement strand
CATTACATTAGCGCAGCAACAAGCAATTCAAAATAGCCTTCCTCAAGAATCAACACGAATGGCAATGGTCGTAGTAGCTACTTTACCGATTGCAATTGTTTATCCGTTCTTCCAAAAATACTTTGTTCAAGGATTGACGATCGGTGGAGTGAAAGAATAAAAAAGAATAGGAGATGTTAAAAGATGAAAAAGAACATGCAGAAATATTTGATTGGTGGTGCTTCTGTACTAACCCTTGGCCTATTAGGTGCTTGTGGTAGCAGTAATGGCGAAGCAAATAATGAAACAGGAACCACAAAAGTTACTTGGTATCAGGTTGGAGAAGAACCCAAAGATTTTGATGAGGTCATGACAAAAGTCAACGAAAAATTAAAGGAAGAAATCAATGTAGAGTTGGATATGCGGCTGATTCCGGACGGGGATTATCAGCAAAAGCTTGGTGTGATGATCAATTCAGGAGAAGAATATGATATTTGTTTCGTCAATGGCACAGATTATGTGAATTATGGGAACAAAGGTGCTTTCATTAGTCTCAACGATCATTTGGATAAAGAGTTGAAAGATTATGCAGCTGAATTGAATGAAGGATTTATTGAAGGTGGGGCAATTAATGGCGAAACTTATGGATTGCCAGTCAATAACGATATTGCCACAACGGAATATTGGACCTTTAATAAAGATTTGGTAGATCAATACCAATTGGATGTAGAGAATGTTGAAGGTGTAGAAACATTGGCTCCAGTATTAGAAAAGTTTGCAGAAAAAAATACTGATACGAATATTACGCCAATCGGTATGACCCGTACCAGTGTCTGTATTCCTTATGACAATATTATCGGTGGTGGTGTACCGCTAGCGGTTGCATTTGAAGGCGATACACAAACAGTTGTTAATACTTATGAGACTCCAGAAATGATGACTTATTTGAAGGCTATGCATGAGTTTTATAAAAAAGGATATATTTTGAAAGATGCAGCCACTGTTACGACAGATCCATTTCGAATTGATAGTAAAAACTGGTTTTTAGGTCGTAACTCAAGTGGTTATCAACCATTCGCACAAAAAAAATTAGAAGCTCTAGCG
>NZ_JBHZAN010000117.1:0-1092 GCF_042754285.1 Streptomyces sp. NPDC059224 | reverse complement strand
GCGGACAGGTCCGGATCCGGGTGGAGGCCTCCGGGCTGTGTCACACCGACATCCATGCCGCGCGCGGTGACTGGCCCGTCAGGCCGAATCCGCCGTTCGTGCCGGGGCACGAGGGCGTGGGTGTCGTGGAGGAACTCGGTGCGGGCGTCACTCACCTGGCCGTGGGGCAGCGGGTTGCCGTGCCGTGGCTGGGCCGGGCCTGCGGGCGGTGCGAGCACTGCCTGTCCGGCTGGGAGACCTTGTGCGAGCAGCAGGTCAACACCGGGTACGGGTGCGACGGCGGGTACGCCGAGAAGATGCTTGCCTGGGCCGATTTCGCCCAGCCCGTGCCCGATGGTGTCGGCGCGGTGGATGCCGCCCCGCTGACCTGCGCCGGTGTGACGACGTACAAGGCGCTCAAGGTCGCCGGGGTCCGGCCCACGCAGCTCGTCGCGATCTCCGGGATCGGCGGGCTGGGTCACCTGGCGGTGCAGTACGCGAAGATCGCGGGTGCTGTGGTGGCGGCCGTCGACGTCACCGACGAGAAGCTCGAACTCGCCGCGGAACTCGGGGCCGACCTTGTCATCGATGCCCGTAGGGACGACGTCGGCGAGGTTCTCAGGCGGCATGGCGGCGCGCATGCGGCGATCGCCCTCGCGGTGAACGACGCCGCTTTCGAGGCCGTCAATTCGGGTGTGCGGCGCGGTGGCAGGCTGGTGATGGTCGCGCTGCCCGCGCGTGGCACGGTCCGGGTTCCGATCTTCGACACCGTTCTGAACGGCACGAGCGTGATCGGTTCGATCGTCGGCACGCGTCAGGACCTCGCCGAGGTGTTCCAGCTGCACGCGGCCGGACGGACCCGGGTGATCTGCGAGACCCGGCCCCTGATGTCCGTGAACGAGTCCATGGACGAGGTGTTGCGCGGCGAGGTCAAGGCCCGGATCGTCTTCGACATGAGCGTGGGGCGGTGAGCACGGTGGACCTTCCTCTCGTCGTCGGTGTCGACGGCTCCGAGTCCAGTCTGCGGGCCGTCGACTGGGCGGCCGACGAGGCCGCCCTGCGCGGGGCACCGCTCCGGCTCGTGTACGCCTCTCTCTGGGAGCGGTACGAGGG
>NZ_JBHZAN010000116.1:0-1094 GCF_042754285.1 Streptomyces sp. NPDC059224 | reverse complement strand
GATTGTCATGTTAGGTCGTCAAGCTGGCTTCTTTCTAATACTGGCTTGTCAACGTCCAGACGCAAAATATTTAGGCGACGGAATCCGTGATCAGTTTAATTTCAGAGTGGCTTTAGGTCGTATGTCTGAAATGGGCTATGGCATGATGTTTGGCAGTGACGTACAAAAGGATTTCTTCTTAAAGCGAATCAAAGGTCGTGGCTATGTTGATGTAGGAACAAGTGTCATATCAGAGTTTTATACTCCCCTTGTACCAAAAGGATATGATTTCTTGGAGGAAATTAAAAAGTTATCCAACAGCAGACAGTCCACGCAGGCGACGTGCGAAGCGGAAGTCGCAGGTGTGGACTGATCTTGCTGGCTGGTGTGGCAATAGCCACGCCAGCACTTAACCCCCCGTATCTAACAGGGGGGTACAAATCGACAGGAAACAGTCAAAAAAACATTAGAAAATCCTTTGGTTACAAGGGATTTACAAAATTTCAGCGTATGTCAAATGGGCTTTAAAAGTTGACATACGCCTTTTTGATTGGAGGGATTTTTACTGAATGAACAAACTTGGTTACAGCATTTAAAAGAAAAACGCTTGGCTTATGGACTATCTCAAAACCGTTTAGCTGTTGCGACTGGTATTACAAGGCAGTATCTAAGCGATATTGAAACAGGAAAAGTCAAGCCATCAGAGGATTTACAGCAGTCCCTTTGGGAAGCTCTGGAACGCTTCAATCCCGACGCTCCCCTTGAAATGCTGTTTGATTATGTAAGAATTCGCTTTCCGACAACAGACGTACAGCAGGTGGTCGAAAACATCTTACAACTGAAACTGTCCTATTTTCTTCATGAGGACTATGGTTTCTATTCTTATTCAGAGCATTATGCTTTAGGCGACATATTCGTCCTTTGCTCCCATGAACTGGACAAAGGAGTTCTGGTGGAATTGAAAGGTCGTGGGTGCAGACAATTTGAAAGCTATCTTCTGGCACAACAAAGAAGCTGGTATGAGTTCTTTATGGACGTTTTGGTGGCTGGCGGTGTGATGAAACGCCTTGACCTTGCCATTAACGATAAGACAGGGATTTTAAATATCCCTGTAC
>NZ_JBHZAN010000115.1:0-1103 GCF_042754285.1 Streptomyces sp. NPDC059224 | reverse complement strand
AAAATAGACTATACCCCCAATGTATCCACCATTGACATAGGCTTCTGCAATCATTGAGAATCCAGTCCCCCAAGTGATTCCTAAATAATCCTGAGAAAACCAATCAGCTAATAAAACAAACTTTATTCCAAACATTGATAGCATTCTTGTTGATATAGAGCCTAAGAGTGAGGTCAAATAAGTATTAGCAAAGGGATATATTCCATTACCACTTATTAGGAAAAAAGTTATAATACTCATAGTCCCCCCCATTTCAAAAAAAGAATCAACTAAAGGAGAATCATCTGAATCAAATACAGATGTAAAATCTTTTAAAGTAAGTTTACTTAGTCCTCCACCATCACGTGCTTTCGTTATTACGTTTAGAATATATATTCCTATAACAGCTAAAATAAGCCACTTTATTAATTTTTTATAATTAAAGGTTCCTTTATATTGAGTGTATGCCCATATGAGTATAATAGAGCTATACAACCAACTTCCTCTGTCTCCTGACATAATTCCTAATAAAGAATATAAAGCAAAAATAATAAAAACAAATCTCGTTATTACTTTTGAAAAGTTGCTACCAATTAATAAACATATTAAGGCTGGAAAAAAAAGATATAGAATAATTTGTAAATATCCACTTTGTGTAGCATAATCACCATAATATAATGCATTATAACCATGGACTAATGCTATACGTACCTCTAGTAATTTAGAAACAAAAACTATCGGTACTACTATTATAGAAATGATACACCCTATTTTAAATAAAAACTTTCTATCGGCATCAGCATCTCCAGATTCATACCAACTAACTTTTCTTAGTGTGGTTTTTCTCGTAAATAAGAGTGCTCCTATGTGAAATACAAACATAGAAATACAAGAATACCATTTTACCATTATCATATCTGATTCACTAGGAATAATCCCCGTACCATAAGCTACTACTGTTGTACCGATTCCACGATCTGTTCCAATACCGAATGCCCACATAATGCATTGCCCATAACTAAATAATAAAAAAAGAGTGAAAAAAATCGTGTATAATGAAAATATTGAATCTCCTTTTCTCCAATGCCATGTACAGATTGCATATAAGTAAATCCTTATTCCAA
>NZ_JBHZAN010000114.1:0-1249 GCF_042754285.1 Streptomyces sp. NPDC059224 | reverse complement strand
ACTAGCAGCGCACAGAAACAAATGGCGTAAGAAGGCAGGTACTGAAAAATGATCGAACCTGGTGTAAATTATGCCGATTTATTTGCAAAAGAAGTAAGAAAGAAACCTGGGAAATATCCTAAAACTGTTCGTTTGGCAGTGGATCGTTGGTATCGGTGGAAAAAACGTAAAGATATTTGGTTTGATGTAGATCGTGCGAATGAAATGATGGACTGGGTTGAGTCGTTTATTGTTCACACAAAAGGCGAGATGGTTGGAAAGCCATTCATTTTAGAACCTTGGGAAAAATTTATTTACTCGTGGATGTATGGATGGGTTAAAGAAAATGAAAAAGGGCAAATTGTCCGTGTTACTCGTGAAGCGTATGTCCAAATCCCTAAAAAGAACGGTAAAACATTGATTGCTGTCGGTTCATTAGGCTATGCAATGTATGGAGAAGGTGCTTTGTCAGTCGATTGTTATGCATGCGCTTCTGACTTTGCTCAAGCGCAATATGCTGCCAAACCTTTTGCAGCTACCATCTTAAACAATCCAATCCTACTTGAAGGAACTAAAATATTTAGGGGGCCAAAGGGAACTGTTTCTAGTATTACTTATGATTATATTCATGAAGATATGGCTTATTCGAATAAATTTATTGTTCAAACGAAGAATATCGATAACATTGAGGGTTCTAATCCATATTTTGTATTGAATGATGAGCTGCATAAGCAAGAGAAAATGGAACAGTATGACAATTTTAAGTCTGCACAAATCTCTTTGCCACAACCATTGATGTTTAATATTTCAACTGCTGGGAAAGGTTCATCGTCTGTTGGAATGCGCGTATATCGTGAAGCAAAAGAAGTGTTGAAACGTGATGATAATGATTCGAACTTTGTTCTAATCTATGAACCAAATAAAAACTATGATTGGACGGATAGAAAAGTTTGGGAAATGTGCAATCCTAACTGGGGAATATCAGTTGATCTTTCCGCCTTGGAGTCAGCGTTTAAAACGGCACAACGTTCAGCGCATTCAAAAGCCGAGTTTCTAACGAAGCACTTGGATGTATTTGTAAACGGTGCGGATAATTTCTTTGAACAGGATCAAGTAGAGCCGTGTTTGGTTACTACCCAAGAGCTTGGAAATTTAAGTGGTGAACCTTGTTACATTGGTTTGGATTTATCACGCACACGAGATTTGACCTGTGTGTCTTTAAACTTCCCAACGTGGGATGAAGATGGAAAAGCGGTCCTTAAAGTGAAGC
>NZ_JBHZAN010000113.1:0-1265 GCF_042754285.1 Streptomyces sp. NPDC059224 | reverse complement strand
CAGCCAGTAGCGGCGGTGTTGGAAGGCGTAGGTGGGCAGATCGACCGGCGCCGCGGCAGGCAGATACGACGCCCAGTCCACACCACCACCATGCGCATGGAACCGACCCAGACCCGACGCCAACGACCGCACCTCGGACTGCCCCCGGCGCAACAACGACACGAACGCCGCCACCGCATCCCCCGCCAGACAGTCCGGCCCCACCACAGACAGCGCCGCGTCCGGACCCACCTCCACAAACCTCGTCACACCCAGCTCATACAGACGAGCCACCGCATCAGCGAACCGCACCGTATCCCGGACATTACGCACCCAATAACCGACATCCACCGGAGCAGCATCAACATCCACCGTCGACACGAACGGAATACCCGGAGCATTGAAAACAACCCCGGAAATCGCCTCCCGGAACCGATCCAACACCGGCTCCATCAACGACGAATGAAACGCATGACTCACCCGCAGACGCGCACACCGCCACCCCCGCAAACGCGCCGCAACCCCAACCGCCTCCACCGCCTCCACCCCACCCGACACCACCACAGAACGAAACCCGTTGACCGCCGCAACACCCACCCCACCCGACAGCAATTCCACGACCTCCGCCTCCGCGGCATTCACCGCGAGCATCGCCCCACCCGCCGGCAACCCCTCCATCAACCCCGCACGCGCACACACCAAAGAAACCGCATCATCCAACGACAACACCCCAGCCACATGCGCAGCCGCCACCTCACCCACCGAATGCCCCACCACAAAATCCGCCACCACACCAAACGACTCAAGCAACCGGAACAACGAAACCTCAACCGCAAACAACCCACACTGCGCGAACAACGTCTCATCCAGCTCAACACCACCCTCGAGAACCACCTCCCGAACCGGCCGCCCCAACACCGACTCCAACCGCCCACAGATATCAGCGAAAGAATCCGCGAACACCGGATAACACTCCGCCAACTCCCGCCCCATACCCGACCACTGCGAACCCTGACCCGAAAACAAAAACCCCGTCAGCCCACCCCGACCCACAGACACACCATCCGACAACCCCGCCAACCCGGACAACAACTCATCCCGATCAGCAGCCACCACCACCCCACGACACTCCAAAGCCGCCCGGGACAACGCCGACGCACGCGCCACCCCCCCAACCGTCACCCCCGGCTCGGAAAGCACGAACTCACGCAACCGCACCGCCTGCCCCCGCAACGCCTCGACAGAACGACCAGACACCAACACCGGCACCGGCAACACCGGCACCG
>NZ_JBHZAN010000112.1:0-1295 GCF_042754285.1 Streptomyces sp. NPDC059224 | reverse complement strand
CGTGTACGTACACGATCTGACTTGTGTTATTTGTTATGGCTGAATGGTTCGGCTTTGTGTCGTCAAAATAAACCGTTGTAATGTCGCCCGGTAGCATGGTGACGGTCTGTTCACGCCATGTACTCTTTTTATGGTCATCCCCCGGCTGTTTGACTAGTTCCGGCATTCTTGTTCACTCCTTTTGCTATTGTAGCGGCTTTCTTGATGTGGTTTGACGCGCTGCGTCCTTTCTTAATGGCTTTGGCTCCCTTAGAAACAGATTTGACAGCACGACCACCCGGAACAAAATCCATTGCGGTGGATGCTGTACCTTTCGCAACGTCTCCGACTGCTGGGAAGGCTTTCATAAAGAACACGATTGCAATGATAGCAAGCCCGAGAATAAGAGACCATCTGAACACGCCGAACATGATATTTGATAAATATGATTTGTCGTCAGTGCCTGAAGATGAAGAATCCCCACCTGTCGCCCCGGCTCCTGACGTTCCTTTGAATGTAATGTCCTTATCATCGTACTGGTGAAGGTTGTTACTGCTGATAATGCCGAGAAGCTTATTTACATAGTTAGGGTCTGTTGCATACCCTCCAGCTTTGATTCCCTTCGCATAGTCCTCAACGCTTTTTGCGTTCTTCAGCTTTGACGCATAACGCGGCTTGGATAATAGTTCCGCGTGGGCGCGTATGGAATCTTGATAGCTGTTGTACTTTGCAAAGCCATCCTTCACGTGATAGGTCTTACCGTTATATACTTCGGTCGTACCCATCGTGGCACTTCCTGCTGTACCTCTTCCCTTTATTCCAAATAGGTTCTTAGAGTAGTAGGCAAGCCCGGACAATCCGCCCGGGTTTGAACCGCCTGATTCTAACATGATTTGACCCAGTATGATGGATGCAGGGATGCCAGTTTCTTTCTGTATGGCTTGCGCGTCTTTGATAAACGGCTTTATATTTACGCCCATACTTCCACCTACTTTGTCAGGATTTTGATTTTCTGACCCGGTTTAATTTTGTTCGGGTCTTTGAGTTTGTTAAACTTGGCTGTTTCCATATACGCGGCTTTTGTACCACCCTTACCATATTTCTGCGTCAATTCTGACAACGTGTCACCTTTTTTCACCGTCACCGTTTTGTATTTTGGTGTAGACGGTTTTTTCGCTGGCGATGGCTTTTTAGCCGGGGTTGACGGTTTTTTAGCAGGTGTTGTCGTTTTGGCAGGTGTTGACGGTTTCGCGTTCTTCAGCTTTTCCAGTTCTTTATGAAGCTGGTCATTTTCTGTTTCCAAGTTGCTGTATTTC
>NZ_JBHZAN010000111.1:0-1322 GCF_042754285.1 Streptomyces sp. NPDC059224 | reverse complement strand
GTATAAAGTAAGTTTTACCGCCACCTGTACCACCAGCAATCAACATATGAGGGAGCTTATCATATTCCCACCATACGTTTTTCATTAAGCGAAGTTTACCATCTTTAGCTTCTACTTCATCAATAGAAATACGACTGGCTATGGTGTCATAGAGCAAAGTATATTCCACATAGGAATCCTTTAACTCTTTATCCGTCAGCTCACAGTACAAGCCACTCTCTAATTTCTTTTCCAAGTGTAAGAGTTGGTCTTGATATTTTCCCAGCGTGATTTCCACCCGTATCTGTATCAAGCCATTTTTAAGTCGATAATACATTTTAGGGAAGTAGGTTATCTTTTCCTTTGTACGACCAGCACTATCTTTAAAGAAACCCTCTGTTTTGACCTGTTCAGATTCATACCACTTGTTTTCAAGTATCATCTTTGCCAGTTTTTGACGGTGGTAAAGTTGTTTAACCGTATCATAGCGAACCCGTTTGAATACAAACGCTACCAGCAAGCAGATAAGAATTGCGACACTGAAACTGATAATTAAATAGGGAATGTCAATCTTATCTGCTTGTGATAGGTTAAAATCCTGCCAGTTGATCTGCTGGATTGTCTTCACATGAAACAGTCCGACAACCAGCAGGAAAACAGGCAGGAGTGACGCTATCGTAAAATGAAAGACTAAATCTTTACCAGATGGGCGAATCCTTTTACCACGCTGTTTCATGCGAAAAAGTCTCCTTTCTACCTAGCGACTATTTGTCTTGTGTCGGTTCTTTCTTTGCTTGTGGTTGAGCTTTGAATGAACTAGAATCCTTTGTCAGCACAATATCGTCTGCCTTGATATACCAGTCAACATCTGCTCCTTGATAGGTGGCAGTAGCAACGGTGTCCGCAATGGGATTGATAAGTTCCACCCGTGCGTTATAATCAAACTCTTTCAAAGGCACGCTGGCAGGAATACTTACTTGAATCATGCGTCCTTGTCCTTTGGATTTTAAGTCATAGGTACGTTCCTTGATTTCATCTGAAACCGACCCGTCTTCATTTTGGATTCTCACTTCACGACGTAGAGCAGAGAATTTCAATTCTCCAAAAGTCGTGTCTTTATCTAATACAATGCCATTTGCTAATCTCATCATTTTTCCTCTCTTTCTTTATTCTTTTATCATGTCGTCAGCATGTAAAAGGTAATTTGTAAAACCACGAGTGCCGATTTTGTAGCCCTCTGCGGTAATACGTGGATTGACTAACTTCACACGTTCCTCAAAGCCGAAATGTTTTTCGCCAGCTTCAGCAGGAAGCACCACCACAATATCATCTGCTCTTTGAAC
>NZ_JBHZAN010000110.1:0-1352 GCF_042754285.1 Streptomyces sp. NPDC059224 | reverse complement strand
AGTCTGCGGGCCGTCGACTGGGCGGCCGACGAGGCCGCCCTGCGCGGGGCACCGCTCCGGCTCGTGTACGCCTCTCTCTGGGAGCGGTACGAGGGCGAGTCGCTCGCCGAGGACCTCGTCACCAAGCCGTCCGACCGGTTGACCCCCGAGGATGTCGTCGACATCGGCGCCCGGCGGGCACACCACCGGCAGCCCGGTCTGAAGGTCACGACCGACGTCGTACCGGAGGAGCCCGAGTACGCGCTGGTGCGGGAGAGCCGGGAGGCCGCCGCGGTGGTGCTGGGCTCCCGGGGACGCAGCGGATTCGTCGAGATGCTGCTCGGCTCGGTGGGCCTGGCCGTCGCCGCCCGCGCCCTCTGCCCGGTGATCGTGCTGCGCGGCAGTCACGACAACCAGGTCCGTGCCGGGTCCGGCGGCCGCATCGTGATCGGCGTCGGAGGCAAGGAGGTCGTGGGCTTCGCCCTCCGGGAAGCCGGCTTGCGCGGCGCCGAGGTGGACGCCGTACGGGCCTGGCGGGCTCCGGCACACGAGAGCACCGACCACCTACCCCCGGACTTCGCCCGAGGGAACCCCCAGCTGTCCGGGAAACCCGCGCGGCCGCACGAGCGGGAGGCCTTGGACACCCTGGAGGAGGCGCTGCGCGACGTACCGGAGCAGCAGCAGGCGCGCGTGCACCGGCGGACCGTCGAGGGCCCCGCCCGCCAGGTGCTGCTGGCCGCCTCCTACACCGCCGACCTGCTGGTCGTCGGCGCCCGGCGCGACACCGGGCACCTCGGTCTGCAGCTCGGCCGGGTGGCCCACGGACTCCTGCACCACGCGGCGTGCCCGGTCGCCGTCGTACCCGAACGGACGTGACCGGCTGATCGGAGGCCGGCCTGCGGCCGCCCCCTGATCGCGCTTTCGCCGCCTTTCCGCGACCGTGCCGCCTCCACCGCCCGACGACCTACCCATGGAGCCATCCCGATGTCCAATGCCGAGCACCAGGACGCCGCCGTACTGTCCGACGACGAGCTGCGCACCCTGGACGCGCACTGGCGTGCCGCCAACTACCTGGCGGCGGGCCAGATCTACCTGATGGCCAACCCGTTGCTGACCGAGCCGCTGCGGCCGGAGCACATCAAGCCGAGGCTGCTGGGTCACTGGGGTACCTCACCTGGCCTGAACCTTGTGTACACCCACCTGAACCGGGTGATCAGAGCCCGCGGGCTGGACGCGCTGTGCGTGTGGGGGCCGGGGCACGGCGGCCCGTCGGTGCTGGCCAACTCCTGGCTGGAGGGCAGTTACAGCGAGACCTACCCGGACGTCCCGCGGGACGGGGCGGGGATGGGGCGGCTGTTCCGGCAGTTCTCGTT
>NZ_JBHZAN010000109.1:0-1425 GCF_042754285.1 Streptomyces sp. NPDC059224 | reverse complement strand
GATGGACATTTCAAAAGATTAAGGAGTAAGTCAATGGGATTTTTTAGTCGAAAAGAAAAATTAGTTGCTCCAGTATCAGGAAATCTGATTCCCCTTAGCCAAGTAAGCGATCCTGTATTTTCGCAAGGGATGATGGGCGAAGGATTCGCTGTTGAACCAACAAACGCTAAGGTGGTAGCACCGATTGACGGTGTCATTAAATCGATATTTCCAACAAAGCATGCACTCACATTGACTAGTAATCAAGGTAGAGATTTATTGATTCATATTGGAATTGATACTGTTCAGTTAAAGGGAGTCGGGTTTCAAGTGCTCGTTGAAGAAGGTCAACGAGTATCATCCGGCGAGTCATTGGTGATTTTTGATTGTGACCAAATCAAGGCGGAAAAACTGTCAGATGTTGTTATGGTTCTATTTCCCGAAGATAAGGGTATTAAACTAGAAGTCTCTGAAAAAAAGGTTTCTGAAGGAGAACTTCTTTTCAAAATTTAATAGTACTTAAAAAGATTGTGCTTTCGTATTAAAATGAGAGAGCAATCTTTTTTATTATTTTTGGAGGTCTGATTATGACATTGGAGCAATTAGTAAATGAACATCACAGTAAATTGAATGAGAATGATGATTATGTATTAAGTTTTATCACTCAAAATATGGAAATCAGCATCAGTCAAACTGTATCGGAATTAGCAAAACAAGCAAATGTATCTGACTCAACGATTATTAGACTAACTAAGAAACTCGGATTCAAAGGATATGGCGAATTTCGATATTACCTTAAAGAGGAATTTGCACGCATGCAAAAAACCAGAGTCGATAAAAGTAGTTTGTTTTTACCGGAAGTATTACTCGGAGATGTTCAAGCGACAACCAAATTGTTTGAAGATGATAAAAGTGTTGAGGATATATATGAAACGATTAGAAAGGCAGATAAGATATTTGCCTACGCAACAGGATATGGACAAAGAATGATGCTCAATGAGTTTGCACGCTGCATGTGGAACTTGGGAATCTACATTATCATTGTACCGGAAAAGAATGAATTAGACCTGATTTCAAAAGCTTTGACCTCGAATGATTTACTATTTGTCATATCATTGTCCGGACGTGTTGATCGGATTGATGATACTTTAAGAAGAATCCATATGAAAGGGACACAGTTGGTCTCAGTTACACGATTTGGTCAAAATAACTTAGCCAGTCTGTCAGACTATAGCCTATACTATCAAGTGACCAACATTAATGATGTGAATGAGTTGAACAACTCATCATTCTGCACCTTGAATCTTGCTCTTAGCTTACTGTATGAAGGGTATATTAACTATTACAAACAAAGTAGCGTTGATTAATAAAGTTGATGCATATAATTACACCTAAAATACGTTCTTGATAGCTCGTATTTTTCTGTGATTGAAGATTCAAGTTATG
>NZ_JBHZAN010000108.1:0-1430 GCF_042754285.1 Streptomyces sp. NPDC059224 | reverse complement strand
GGTTCGATCCACGAGGGCGGTGAGCTGGGATATTCGCTGTCCCACGCCTATGGCGCCGCCTTCGACAACCCGGGCCTGCTGGTCGCCTGTGTGGTCGGTGACGGTGAGGCGGAGACCGGGCCGCTGGCCGCCGCGTGGCACTCGAACAAGTTCCTCGACCCGGTCAACGACGGTGCGGTCCTGCCGATCCTGCATCTCAACGGCTACAAGATCGCCAATCCGACGGTCCTGGCCCGCCTGCCCGAGGCCGAGCTCGACTCGCTGCTGCGCGGCTACGGGCACGACCCGATCCACGTCACGGGTGACGACCCGATGCAGGTGCACCGGGCCATGGCGGCGGCGCTGGACGACGCGCTGGACCGGATCGCGATCATGCAGCGCTCGGCGCGCGAGGACGGTGTCACCGAGCGTGTGCACTGGCCGGTGATCGTGCTGCGCACGCCGAAGGGGTGGACCGGTCCGGCCGAGGTGGACGGGGTGCCCGTGGAGGGCACCTGGCGCGCCCATCAGGTCCCGCTGGCCGGCGTCCGGGAGAACCCCGCCCACCTGCGGCAGCTGGAGGCGTGGCTGCGCTCCTACCGGCCCGAGGAGCTGTTCGGTCCTGACGGCCGGCCCGTCGCCGACGTCCTCGCCTGCATCCCCGACGGCTCCCGCCGCCTGGGCGCCACCGCGCACGCCAACGGCGGGCTCCTCGTCCGTGACCTGCCGATCGCCGACCTGGACGCGTTCGCGGTCCCGGTGGAGAAGCCCGGTACGACCCTGCACGAGCCGACCCGGGTCCTCGGCGGCCTGCTGGAACAGGTGATGAAAGACACGCGGCTGCGCCGGGACTTCCGCCTGGTGGGACCGGACGAGACCGCCTCCAACCGGCTGCAGGCGGTGTTCGAGGCCAGCGGCAAGGCCTGGCAGGCCGAACGCCTTCCGGTCGACGAACACCTCGACCGGCACGGCCGGGTGATGGAGATCCTCTCCGAACACACCTGCCAGGGCTGGCTGGAGGGTTATCTCCTCACCGGCCGGCACGGGCTGTTCTCCTGCTACGAGGCGTTCGTGCACATCGTCGACTCGATGGTCAACCAGCACATCAAGTGGTTGAAGACGTCACGGGAGTTGGCGTGGCGGGCGCCGATCGCGTCCCTCAACTACCTGCTGACGTCGCACGTGTGGCGTCAGGACCACAACGGTTTCTCGCACCAGGACCCCGGTTTCGTCGACCACGTCCTGAACAAGAGCCCCGAGGTCGTCCGGGTCTACCTGCCGCCGGACGCCAACACCCTGCTCTCGGTCGCGGACCACGCGCTGCGAAGCCGGGACTACGTCAACGTGATCGTGGCAGGCAAACAGCCCTGCTTCGACTGGCTCTCCATGGACCAGGCCCGGGCCCACTGCGCCCGCGGTGCCGGCATCTGGGACTGGGCCGGCACCGAGAA
>NZ_JBHZAN010000107.1:0-1532 GCF_042754285.1 Streptomyces sp. NPDC059224 | reverse complement strand
CAATACCAGTGACTTAAGGCTGCTTCCTGGTAGGGTGCGTGGTGGGGAGGTGCTGGGATGCCACGGCCGGGGCAGGTCAAGCCGGAGACGGATGAGCGGTTGTCGGATCGGATCGCGGTCGGGCTGCTGACGCGGTCGTTCCCGCCGGAGCTGGTGGACCGGGTGGTGGTCGAGTGTGGGAGGTCCGGGCAGCGTAACCGGCTGCTGCCGCCGCGCGTGGTGGTCTACTTCGTGCTGGCGATGTGTTTGTTCTCCGGTCAGGGCTATGAAGAGGTCGCTCGGCTGCTGACGCACGGGCTGACCTGGGCGAAACGCTGGTCGGGTTCGTGGCAGGTGCCGACGACGGCGGCGATTTCGAGAGCGCGCGTGAAACTGGGCCCGGAGCCCCTGAAGGCCCTGTTCGATCAGGTGGCCCGGCCGTTGGCGACCGAGGCGACTCGGGGTGCCTTCTATGGCCGGTGGCGGCTGATGGCCATTGACGGCACGGTCTTCGACGTTCCGGACAGTCAGGAGAACGCGGCGCACTTCGGGCGCCCGAAAACCCACCGCACTCAGCGGTGCGCGTACCCGCAGGTGCGGGTGGTCGCGCTGGCCGAGTGCGGCACCCACTCCATCACCACGGCGGCTCTGGGCCCGTTCACCACATCCGAACCCGCCCTGGCCCGTGAGCTGTTCGGCCACCTGGGCGGGGACGATCTGCTGCTGGCCGATCGCGGGTTCACCGGCTTGGAGCTGTGGCGGGCGGCTGCGGCCGGCGGTGCGGATCTGCTGTGGCGCATCCGTGCCCACCAGGTGCTGCCGGTCCGCGAAGAGCTGCCCGACGGCTCGTATCTGTCCGAGATCGTCGCGGCCAAGGACCACCGCAAGCGTGCCGACCCGGAAGTGGTGCGGGTGATCGAGTACACCCTGGACGATCCCGGGCGGCCCGAGCAGGACACTCCTTACCGGCTGATCACCACGATCCTCGCCCCCGAGGCCGCCCCCGCCACCGAATTGGCAGCCCTTTACCACCAGCGGTGGGAGTTCGAGAACACGCTGGATGAGCTGAAGACACACCAACGCGGACCCACTCAGGTCCTGCGCTCCCGCTCGCCCGAAGGCGTCGAGCAGGAGGTCTGGGCGCACCTGCTGGTCCACCACGCCATCCGCACCCTCATGCACGACGCCGCCGAGCAGGCCGGCCTCGATCCCGACCGGCTCTCCTTCACCCGCAGCATCCGCCTCGCGCGACGCCAGGTCACCGCGCAGGCGGCCTTTTCCCCCTGACCACCTGGCCGCAGCCCTCACCGTCGGACTTCGCGAGATCACCGCACGCCTGTTACCCACCCGCCGCAGACGCTCCAACCCCCGCGTCGTCAAACGCAAGATGTCCAATTTCGGCGTCAAACGCGACGAGCACTACACGTGGCCCCAGCCCACCCGGGACCCCGCAAACGCCGTGACCATCGCCCCCCACTGGCGCACCGCCCCGATCAACCCACCGCCCAGCAACCCCCGAAACAGAGACCCCATCCCTTAAGTCACTGGTATTG
>NZ_JBHZAN010000106.1:0-1551 GCF_042754285.1 Streptomyces sp. NPDC059224 | reverse complement strand
CGGTGAGCGCCTCTGTGGGAGCCGTTCGCGGGCCGTATTTGCATTCACACTGATGTCAAGGTTGCAGTATCGGATGCGCGCCGCAGGAGCGGTGCAGTGAGACGTGACAGGCCGGCGAGCTGCGGCTTCGCGTGCCAGAGAGGGAAGTAGAAATGACCAAGGTTCAGGTTCAGGACCCGATATTGAGGGCGCCGGGACAAGACCGCCTCCCCATCGCAGCTCTCATCGCGCTCTTCACGGCAGGCTTCATCACCACGCTCACTGAGGCTCTGCCCGCGGGGGTGCTTCCCCAGATGAGCCATGCGCTCGGCGTTTCCGAGTCGGTGGCCGGACAGACGGTGACCATCTACGCCGTTGCCACGCTGCTCACAGCGATCCCTGTGTCCGTCGCCACCACGAACTGGCCCAGACGACACCTTCTCGTCGTTGCGCTCGTCGGATTCCTCGTCGCCAACCTCGTCACAGCGGTCTCCGTCAACTACACGCTCACGATGGCGGCGAGGTTCGTTGCCGGCGCAGCGTCCGGTGTGACGTGGAGCATCCTGGGTGGCTATGCGCAGCGCATCACCCCGGACGCCCTCAAGGGCAGGGCCATGGCCTTCGCATTCGCGGGCACGCCCGTCGCGCTCGCCCTGGGTGTTCCCGTCGGAGCCTTCCTCGGTCAGATTATGGGCTGGCAGGTGACCTTCGGTCTCATGTCGGTGCTCGCCGCGCTGCTCATCGCCTGGACCATGTGGAAGCTGCCGAACGTCCCCGGCCAGAAGGCCGCTGAGCGGCTGCCCCTTCGTCACCTCCTTCGTATCCGAGGTCTTCGCACCATCCTGATCGTCACCGGTGTGTACGTGCTCGCTCACACCATCCTCTACACGTACATCGCACCCGTGCTGGCGGGCGTGGGGCTCGAGGACCAGGTCCAGTGGATTCTGCTGGCCTTCGGTGTCGCCTCGATCCTGAGCATCTGGCTCACCGGTTTGTTCGTCGACCGGCATCACCGTCGCCTCGTCATCCTGAGCACTGTGTTCTTCGCCGTGGCGGCGGTCGCGCTGACGCTGTGGTCAAAGAACGTGGCCGTGGACTACGTCGCCGTGACGGCGTGGGGACTCGCGTTCGGCGGGGCAGCGACCCTGTTCCAGGGCGCGCTGATGTCAGCGTCGGGTGAACACGCCGACGCCGCCCAGCCGCTGATGGTCACGATGTGGAACGGCGGAATCGGCCTCGGCGGTCTGATCGGCGGCATCCTCCTCGCCGGCCTCGGATCGGCGTCACTCATGATCGCCGTCGCGGTCCTCGTCATCCTCACGGTCGTCGTCGTGATCCTCGCACGCACTCACGCATTCCCCGGGCCCAGCGCAAAGTCTTGAGGGCATCGACGTATCGATGTGAACACCAGAGAAAGCGGGACACCACCGCCCCGCCTCGTCCCTTCACCGGTGCTCCGGCTCGTGATCTCACGGGAGAGCACCGGTGCCGGCCCCACGGCTGCGAGAAAGAAGAGGCCATGACCACTGATCAGAACACTGACCCCACACCCACACCCACACCCACACCCAC
>NZ_JBHZAN010000105.1:0-1571 GCF_042754285.1 Streptomyces sp. NPDC059224 | reverse complement strand
GTCGTTACGGTATTTAAAACAGGTCTTAATGAATCCCAAATAACTGAAGAAAATGAAATTATTTCGCAACCTATTACATTTCATGATTCCAGCAAGCTTGTAATGGGTTCATTAAAAAAGATATGTGAGGATTTTAATATTTCGCAAGAAAAAGCAAAAATAGATTTAAAAGACCATATTTTGAAATTGGGATGGGCGCTTGACGCTGACGGAAACCCCACAAATGACCCGGGTAAATATGATGACCGGGAATCCCAAGGGAATTATTTTATGAAGGTCGATCCGTATGAACCTGAATTAAATGAATATTTACGGTTGGACTGTGTGGCATTATATGAAATTGTTACAATGCTTATTGAAATATCCGGCTTGCCGATTCATGAATTTTTAAAATGTCCTACTACCGCAAGTCTTGCAATGAAAGTATATCAAATGAATTATCCTGAAGATTATGAAAAGGCTATTTCCACGAATTACGGTTATAGCAAATGGGGCGAGTTTACAGAGGATTTTATACGCAAGGCATATTATGGTGGACGTACAGAAGTATTTCAAAGTGAATTAAATGGCGGCTTTCATTATGATGTAAATTCATTATATCCGTACGTTATGAAAGTGAACCCAATACCTATAGGGAAACCGCGTCACCATAAAGGAGACAAAGCCCGAAACGTATTTAAATATTGGTACAGCTATAGACAGGGCGGCGGTTTTTTAGAATGTGATATTCACATACCGACTACTTTACATATACCGCCTCTACCTCACAGAATGTACAAAAAATTATGTTTCCCGGTCGGTAACCTTTCAGGGATATGGACGTTTGAAGAAATTGAATTGGCGTTAGAAATGGGTGCTAAAATAAAAGAAATTCATCAATGTATTTATTTTGAAAAGACCGATTATATATTTAAAGATTTTGTCTCCTATTTTGAAGAGATTAAAAATACAAGTGATGGAGCAAAAAAGACGTTTGCAAAATTAATGCAAAATGCACTGTACGGAAAATTCGGTATGCAAAGGGTTCGGCAAACGATTTTACCTGTCACAGAAATTGAGACATGCGAAGAAAAAGGCTATCCTTATGTTGAATTATTTAACCCTGTATATGGACAAGAATTTATTGAAGCAGCCGTCCCCAGCAAAGCGCCGTATATTCAGCCGCATATAGCCGCCTACGTTACGTCATACGCGCGTATTTTATTATATAGAGGTTTAATTAAACAATTAGAAAAAGGCGATGTGGCATATTGTGATACCGATTCAATAGCATGTGAAGCTATTTTTGATGATGACATGGTTGACGATAGAGAGTACGGTAAATGGAAACTGGAAGGTATTCTTGAAGAAGGTTTATTCATTCAACCAAAAACGTATTATGAAAAATATGCTGATGAAATAAAACCAGAAGAAATAGAAAAAGAAATATCCTCTTTTTCTCGGAATGTATTTAATTATCCCGAAAAAAGCAAAGTAAAACAATATCGTTTGGTCAAAGGTTCGGAGACAATGAAATTTAAAGGCATTCCCGGCGCGTATATCAAGAAATTAAATAGAGGGGTATATTATGA
>NZ_JBHZAN010000104.1:0-1679 GCF_042754285.1 Streptomyces sp. NPDC059224 | reverse complement strand
CCTCGCGCTTTCGCGAGTGGGTCTGTCCGAGTCTTGATCAAATAAATGGAGAGTGCTGCTGACCTGCAACGATGGGACTTGTCGAGGGTCCTGTCAGCTGCAAGGAAAGAAGCACTCTCCAGGTGAAGAAGAGTAGCGGGTCGTACCCGCGTGTCCGTGTCGAGGGCGGCAGCCGTGGAGTTGTTGCCCAGGCCGGGGCCGTGCTGCTGGTCGAGACGGTCCGCAGGTCCGCCCTGGACACCGCGATATCCGCGGCGCTGGCGCCGTGGCGCAAGCGGCGGGCCGTGCACGATCCGGGCAAGATCCTGCTGGATGTGGCCCTGGCCGTCGCACTCGGCGGCGACTGTCTGGCCGACGTCGGCATGCTGCGGGCCGAGCCGGCGGTGTTCGGCCCGGTGGCCTCCGATCCGACCGTCTCCCGCCTCGTCGACGCGCTCGCCGCGTCCGGCCCGAAAGCTCTTGCAGCGATCCGCGGTGCACGTTCCGAAGTGCGTCAGCGCGTCTGGGAGTTGGCCGGGGCAAGCAGTCCGGCCGCCGACGGCCAGGTGATCGTGGACATCGACGGCGTGCTGGTCCTCGCCCACTCCGAGAAACAAGACGCCACCGCGACCTGGAAGAAGACCTTCGGCCATCACCCGCTTGTCGCGTTCGTCGACCACGGCCCAGCCGGGTCCGGAGAGCCGGTGGCGGCCCTGCTGCGGCCCGGCAACGCGGGCTCCAACACCGCCGCCGATCACATCGAGACCGCCCAACTCGCCCTGGCCCAGCTGCCCCAACGCCTGCGGCGGGGACGGCAGACGCTGATCCGCACTGACTCCGGCGGCGGCACCCACGCCTTCCTCGACTGGCTCTCCCGGCGCGGCCGGTGGCTGTCGTATTCCGTCGGAATGACCATCACCGACGCCATCCACCAGGCCGTCCTGAAGATCCCGAAGAAGGCGTGGACACCGGCCTACGACGCGGGCGGCACCGAACGGCCCGGAGCCTGGGTCGCAGAGATCACCGACATGCCCGACCTGAGCACCTGGCCCACGGGCATGCGGCTGATCGTCCGCAAGGAACGCCCGCACCCCGGTGCCCAGTTGCGCTTCACCGACCTCGACGGACTGCGGCTCACCTGCTTCGCGACCAACACCAAAGGCGGCCAGCTCGCCGACCTCGAACTGCGTCACCGCAGGCGGGCCCGCTGCGAGGACCGCATCCGAGGCGCCCGCGCCACAGGCCTGCGCAATCTGCCCCTGCACGACACGGCACAAAACCGGATCTGGCTGGAGATCGTCTCCCTCGCACTCGACCTCCTCGCCTGGATGCAGATGCTCGCACTGAGCGGCGATGCCCGCCGCTGGGAGCCCAAGAAGCTCCGGCTTCGGCTGTTCTCCGCCCCCGCGCAGCTCGTGAACACCGGCCGCCGCCGCTGGCTCCGCCTGCCCACCCGATGGCTCTGGACCGCCGTCATCAGCCACGCGATCGTCAGGCTCCACGCCCTGCCGAACCCCGGCTGACCAGCCACATCGACCGTCCCGACGACCCGCACCACCACACACCGGTGAAGTGGAACCCGGCGCCCATCCGACGCGAGAGCCGGACCCTCGCCCTGCCCCAACCCCGAAAAGACCGCACCACACAAACGCGGAGTCCCCGTCAGCGAACCGACGAGGACTCATGAACGATCGAGGCTA
>NZ_JBHZAN010000103.1:0-1717 GCF_042754285.1 Streptomyces sp. NPDC059224 | reverse complement strand
GAATACGCCCAGTATGAGGACGACCCTCCGCCTTGCGATGCACCGCATCTGACGCCGCGCGCTGATCCACCAGGGATTACGGGACAGCCCTTAGGCAAGCATCCTTTCGTCGTGGCCGGCACGTAGGGTGCGGCCATGACTGTGCCTGACCTGGTTCCCATTCGGCATGAGCCGAACTACCGAACGTCCACTATCGGCCACTGGGACGGAGGCCAGTTCTTTGCCCACGTCAGCGGTGTTTTCGCAGGCCGGGACGTCGATGGCCGGGTACTGCGGCGGTGGTACTCCGTGTTGCACGAGTTCGACGCCGCGGGTCGGCACCTGGACTCCCGGATCCGCGCAGCCGGAACGGTCGCCGACGGGCCGGCGAAGGCGCCGATGGTGGAAGCCGCGCAGCGGCTCCTGCACGAGTGGCTGGACGCGCTGCCCGGGCGGCACTTCACAGACATCGTGATCGCCCCGTTCGCCGTGGAGGTCGACGGCGCACTGTTCGGCCTGGTCAGCGAGTGCCACGGGGAATATCCCGAGGGAGAGGAGCAGGACGACTGGGCCGAGTTCTACCCGAACCGGCTCGGGTTCAGCGCGCCGTGGGACGGCTTGTACGACACGTGAGGGGACGTGCGCTGTGTCAGCCTGCGGCGCGTGAGAGCGGTCGAGGACCGGGAGTGTCTAATCAACGGCGGATCCGATGATCAAGGAGACGCCTGATGAGCGAGGCCATCACCGAGCACGGGACCGTGGAAGAGCCGGTCGTCGGGTCGGCCGCGGAGGCGGTGTCGGACGAGCAGTTGATCGCGATGCTGGTCGACCGCGCCCGCAATGACGGGCTGCAGCTGACCGGGGAGGGCGGGCTGCTGCAGCAGCTGACGAAGCGGGTGTTGGAGTCCGCCCCGGAGGGCGAGATCACCGGGACGACTTCCACATCGACTACGACCGTCAGCAGGTCACGTGCCCCCAGAGGCAGGTCAGTGCGGGCTGGCACGGCCCCTACCCGACCTCGTCACCCACCGCGGCCCCTCTGATCGTGGCCAGGTTCACCAAAAGCCAGTGCCGTCCCTGCCCGGCCCGCACCCAGTGCACCAGCACCGCCGACAGTGCCCGAATCGTGGGCTTTCCCCCGCGAGAACTCCGTGACCTGCAACTTCGCGTCCGCGCTGAGCAACAGACGCCCGAGTGGAAGACCCGCCATGCGGTCCGCTCGGGAGTGGAAGGCACGGTCAACGAGTTCACCCACGGACACGGCATGCGGCGCTGCCGCTACCGAGGACAGGGAAAAGCCCACATCCAGCACGTTCTGACGGCCATTGCCGTCAACATCGAGCGCCTCAGCGGACTGCCACCGGCCGAAGAAGCACCCACGTCCCGCCGACCGACTGCCTTCCAGCACTACCTCGACCAACGCGAGATACCCCGGCTGAAGTCCTGGCGAGCCCTGGGAAACTGACCGGCATCTCCAAGATCCCCGACAGAGTCAAGCTAAGACGTCGTCTCATTTGGTGAGTCTGCGGTAGCAGATGAGGCTGCAGGCGATGGCGGTGAAGGCCAGGAGGTGTTCGGCCTTGCGCTCGTAGCGGCGGTGCAGGTGACGGCAGCCGGCCAGCCAGGACATCGTGCGCTCGATCGTCCAGCGGTGCCGGCCGAGCCGGGTGGATGACTCGATGCCCTTGCGGGCGATGCGGTGACGGATGCCTCGCTTGCGTAGCCATCGGCGCAGGTG
>NZ_JBHZAN010000102.1:0-1851 GCF_042754285.1 Streptomyces sp. NPDC059224 | reverse complement strand
ATATCAATGTATCTTATCCAATTCCATTAGATCCGCCTTATGTACCTAATGATACCCCTTGTGGTGTATATCGGCGTCAGTTTCAAATTGAGCAAACAGATGCACGCTTTTACTTAAATCTAGAAGGAGCAGATAGTAATTGTTTTGTTTGGATAAATAGAAACTTTGTAGGCTATGACCAAGTGAGTCATAGTACATCTGAATTTGATGTGACCAAGTATTTACAGGTTGGGGTTAATGAAATTCAAATTCTAGTGATGAAGTGGTGTGATGGTACCTACTTTGAAGATCAGGATAAGTGGCGAATGAGCGGTCTATTTCGTCCAGTGTATCTTCTTCAACGACCAACTATGCATCTGACAAGTTATCAACTACGGACGTTGACTGATCCTAAAAAAGGAAGCGGAACATTATTGGTTTCTTTTCAACGATTTACTCCTATTGAAGTATCGTTACCTATTTCTTACGAATTATTCCATCCTGATGGACGTCTCATAGCGAAAGGGGAGTGTTACTCGGAACAACAAATAAATTTGGATGTTGAAGATTGCCTTTTTTGGACAGCAGAAACGCCTAAATTATATACATTACTTTTAACATGTAATGGTGAATATTTTAAAGAAAAAGTTGGCTTTCGAGCACTGACGATCAAGAATCGTAAGTTATTGCTGAACGGAACACCTATTAAATTATATGGAGTCAACTATCATGACGTGAATCAGCAAGGCACGCCAGTGATGACCCGAGAGCAGTTACGTGCAGATTTGTTATTAATGAAAAAATTAAATGTGAATACTGTACGAACGGCACATTACCCTAAATCACCAGATTTTTATGAATTGGCGGATGAGATTGGTCTGTATGTAATCAATGAAGCAGATTTGGAGTGTCATGGTGTGGTTAATCTATATGATACTGAAGCGAATTATCAACTAATTGCTAATGATCCGACATTCGAAAAGCCGATTATGGACCGAGTGATCCGTTCTATTCTTCCTTATCAAAATCGAAGCTCTATCATTATGTGGTCTATGGGGAATGAATCTGGTTATGGAGTAAATTTTGAAAAAGCTCAAGCTTTAGCACGGAAATTGGATGATTCACGGTTGATTCATAATGAACGCTCGATTGAACCAGTTATTGACCAAGTGAATGATTTTAGTAACTTGGATGTTATTAGTCAAATGTATCCCCCACTGGAAGATGTTCATCGTCATTGTCAAAGAAGTGATACTGAAAAACCTTTTTTTATGTGTGAATATAGCCACGCTATGGGCAACGGTCCTGGAGATCTTAAAACGTACTTCGATTTGATTCAACAGTATGATTCCTTTCTTGGCGGTTGTGTCTGGGAGTGGACTGATCATGCAATCAATAGAGGAACTTTAGAAACGCCATCTTATTTATACGGTGGTGATTTTGGTGAAAAATATCACGACGGCAATTTTTGCGTAGATGGTTTATTGACCCCAGATCGGCAATTAACAGTAGGTGCATTGGAGTACCGTAATATTCATTCGCCTATTCAACTGATTGCTGTAGATGAGGAGCTGCAAGAAGTAACCTTGAGCAATATAACTGCTTTTACAGCCGGTTCAGCATTTAACCTTTCTCTTGAATGGTATATAGATGGAAAAAAAACAGTTTATGAAGTAATGAATCCTTTCATACTTGAGCCTGGCAAAAGTTGTTCATTGCCCATCACAGTACCTACAACGATTCATGGTGCTCATACGGTTGCTGTTTCGCTATCTGTTTATAAAAATGATGAGCTTTATGGACAGCAACAGCTCTTTCTTAAAAAAGAAAAAATGAGATTGCCAAGAACTGCTCATCATAATGATGCACCAC
>NZ_JBHZAN010000101.1:0-1952 GCF_042754285.1 Streptomyces sp. NPDC059224 | reverse complement strand
AAATTTTATCGACAGGTTGCGTTATAAATACAAGAAAGAAAGTTCGATAGATTATTTATCGGTGGTAGAGCCACAAGGACGTGGAGCCTGGCATTGTCATGTTTTAATGCGCTTTAATGATTTGGATAAGATTTATATTAAAAATGCTGAATTAAGGAGTCTATGGGGTTTAGGATTTGTAACAATCAAGTCATTAAAGGATATAGACAACATAGGAGCCTATTTGAGCGCTTATTTGACTGATATAGACCTAGAAGATGTCCAAGACAGGGAAACAGCCTTAAAAGTGGCTTCAGAGGGCTGTGAGGTGCAAACAAAGATCGTAGAAGGTCGGGAAAAGAAATTTTTAAAAGGCGGACGGCTGCACATGTATCCTTCCGGAATGAATATGTATCGAAAATCAAAAGGGATTGTTAAGCCGGAACGGGAAGAAATGAAGTTCGGAGACATAAAAAAAGTAGTGGGTTCGGCAAAACCACACTACGAGAAAAGTTATCATGTCGAAAATGACAATTTTGAAAACACAATTTCGTTTCTCCAGTATAACACAAAACGTGATTTTTGAAGCAAAACGGTTCCTCTTTATGGAGCCGTTTTTTTTATTTCCCGAAGGGTTATTTGTCAGAATGACAAACCGATTTCGAGCCGGCGAGAACCCATTGTCACACCACGATTTAGGGGGTGTGTATAAATGGGCACTCTCTGTGAAATTTGAAGCTTTGAAATTCCGAATGGCGCACTTATACACTCTGTCGAGTGAGTGCTAAAATGCTGAAGCATTTCCGTCAAGCGTGTGGAGGAATCTTGTAGAGAGATATAGCATAGATACCCGTATCTCTAGAGATATTTTGGTATATCCCTGCTATATCTATGGGGTATCTATGCTATATCTTTGGCTTCAAAAACGGCACCTGTTCTAAGAGCATAGAAACTCAACAGGCACAGCCTGTTTGACACCCTTTTTTTTAGGGTGGCACCGAGTTTCCTTATGCTCTTTTTCTCTGAAGCTAAACCTGTTTTATATGTCGTAGTCTTTTTATTGGGAGTGACCCCTTGCTGTACAATTTCCGGAGGTGCCGATAAGGGACGAATTTTCCCTTGTCGGTTGCCTTTGGGGATTGTAAGGGGTGGAGGCTCGGAATCAAAAGGAAACGAAATATCATTCCGAGTGTGCTTCTTTTTTCTGTTCTTGAATTCTATTATTTCCAATGTTAGAATTATGTTAACAACTTGTTAGGAGTGTGTTTGGATGGAAGAGAAAAAACAAATTGGACCTCGAATTACTGTTGAAACATTTAAAAAGCTAGAGTTATTAGCCGAACATTTTACAAAACACAATGAATTTGGAAGAGTTTCAAAAGATGCTGTAATTGAGTTTGCTATTAAGGAATTGTATAGGGACTATTTGGGAAAAGGACGCTAATTTTTGTTGAAAAACTGACTTCGGATTTGGGGTTCTTTATTATTAACTTGATTTTAATTAAACATTACAGGAAAAATTGAGGGGAAATGGATGGATAAACGCAATGGTGACGCGGTTTTCATAGCTCCAAATGATGTTGTAAAAGTGACCACTATGAATCACGTCATTGAAGTTCAGCATATGGAGAAGATGAACCGGAAAAATAATATCAAAAAATTGGACAAGGATAGGTTTGTAGACCTCTCTACTGGGGAGATCCGGGAGTTCGAGCATTCGGAAAATCGGCAGGAAAATTATAATTCTTTGAGACAAACCTTTAAGAAGCTGCGTTATTTGATAAATAACAATTTTATAGGACGGCCAAATGAATTACATATAACTTTGACATACAAGAAAAATATGACGGACACGAAAAAACTTTATAGTGATTTTCAAAATTTTATCGACAGGTTGCGTTATAAATACAAGAAAGAAAGTTCGATAGATTATTTATCGGTGGTAGAGCCACAAGGACGTGGAGCCTGGCATT
>NZ_JBHZAN010000100.1:0-2028 GCF_042754285.1 Streptomyces sp. NPDC059224 | reverse complement strand
AAATATCTTAAAAAACGGCTCGCAAAATGCTGAACAACGGAGAAATTAAAGGTTTCAAAGTCGGTCGAGAATGGCGCGTGTCAGCTGAAAAATTCAATGAATACTTAAAACAAAATTAATTCTTTGGGGGAATTTTAAAATGACAAACACTATTAAAAACACTGAAAACACTACTGACGTATTGGCAACTGAGGACATTGCAACAGCATCACCAAGTATTTTTGAACAAGGTACACAACAAATGTTTTCAACTATCCAGGCAACGGACAGAAAGAGCAGCATCAAACTTTACAACGCGGTAAGCAACGCTGAACACTCTCTATCAGACCATATCGGAGAAGTAATTGAAATTACAGACATGGTCGCCCATGCGGTTGAATTAGAGGATGAAGTCACGAAAGAGACAATTCAGGCAATGCGCGTTGTTCTTTTAACAGCAGACGGACAAGGCTATCACAGTGTATCTCAGGGCGTAGCAAGCTCCCTACAACGTATCATTGGGATTGTAGGGCAAGGTCCTTGGACGGACGAGCCATTAAAAGTTGTTCCAAAAGAAGTTAAAACCCGCCGCGGCTTTAAAACATTGACACTTGCGCTTGTGGACTAATTAAATAGTCGCTCCGATCGGGGCGGCTTTTCTTATATTAAATTACTATATACGGAGGTTGCTAGACTTGGATAAAAACGTAATGATTTTCGACAACGGAGAACGCCGCACAGAGATTAAAGAGGATAGAGTGGAGAATATGTATTGTTTCGCTCAAAAGCTTGATGACGATACACAACAGATTATTAGTTTCACTCGTTCAGAAATGCTTGCAATAGTCTCCTATTTTCATGCTGAAGCACAAGACGAACTGTCACGCGGTTCTGTTCGCTATATTCCGACACAAAAAGCAGAAGCCATTTAAATATTAAATTGACAGGGAAATTCGTTTCCCTGTGACTTTTGTGTTTAAAGGGGGTGTCACTGATTGGGAAGAAAAAGCGGCTGAAGAAGAAACAGCAGAAAAAACAAAATATAGCTGCCTTGAAAAAATTCGGAATTAATGACAAAAAGGTTATAAAGGAATTAAAAAATAAACCTGCCACAGTAAATAAAATTGTTAAGAAAAAGAGTCGTAGTTTAATTGCAAATGAACGATCTGAATTAATTAAACGGTTAGGATTTAAAGTCTCCGAACATTCCGCAAAAAGGTATTGGAGCGAATCACGATTTAATGAATGGTATAACAAAGAATTAAATAAGCGGGCGAAGGCTGAAGAAAGAAAAAGAAAAGCGGCTGAAAGAAAAGCCCGACAAGCTACTGAACCCTATTTAATGATTTACTGGAAAGAAAAAACCGACACAATGATGGATGCAAATGTGATAGAGGACTTAAAACGGTCTTACAGACATGTGAGCGTTGATTATCTTATCGAATCTATAAGAGGTTTTTTAGGTGCTAAACTTCCCGCTGAAATAGGAACAATAAGTATGCATGTTGTCCCCAATAATAAAAGGAAACAGCATAAAGCATTTATGAGAAATTTTGATTCTCTTAGACTGGCTGATATGAATTCATGGATTTTGCTATATGAAGGAAAAGCCGATTTAAGGAGATATAAAGATTTATTAATTGCAATAAATGCAGGCATGAGGGTTTTATATGACAATGAAGAAAAGGCTCAATTTATTGGGGATTTAATTCAGAAATATCTCCCGCAAGTAAATATCAAAACGGCGAAACGTTTAGCGAAGGATTTACGATGGAGAGGTGGATTTTAAATGAGTAAGGAAAAAGAGAATAAAGAAAAAAGCGCAAGTAAACCCGTTAAGATACTTACGCTTGATACTGAGACGCGAGGACTTTTTGGGGAAGTCTTCCGCGTCGGATTATATGACGGTAGTAGATACCGTGCGACAAACACTTTTAAAAACCTGAAAACGGTTCTCTCACAGTATACCACAAAATACGATTGTCATGTATTTATTCATAATCTAGATTTCGACATTTCAAAAATCGCAAAGGACATTTTACCTGAAGC
>NZ_JBHZAN010000099.1:0-2100 GCF_042754285.1 Streptomyces sp. NPDC059224 | reverse complement strand
TTGGCATATAAATCATCTAAGGTGTTTTGCATTTCGTAATATTCAGCGTGTCTTAAATCTTCTACACACAATGTTTCATTTTTATTTTTAGGCATAAGGCTTCACTCCTTTACTTGAAATTGAGTGAGCTTTTTTATCTTACTCGTAATCCTTATTGAAACAACATAATACTTTTCTAATATATACACGACTTGAGGGCATTCCTCCATTCTCATTACAAGAATTTCTTAGGTTCGCCCTCTGCTTTTCAGCATTAGTTCAACTGCTTATTGTTCTTCGTCAGTTTATTCTCTTGATGAGAACCCAATACCTTTCCTCGTTCCGATAATCTTATCTATACATATATATCCTTAGGTCACTAGCTATAAGCCTGCTGGCTTGATACCGCCTGTAACGTTATATGGCATTTCATAACCTATATTCTTACTTTGCCACACCAGCTACGATTTCTCGTACCTTTGCATTTCTACAAAGTTCAAATTTAGACCCGTACATTCGCTGTTTCGTCAGTTCCTTATAGAACATTCTAACCATAGATATTTTATAGACTTCCGGCATATAGGACACAACGCCCACCTCTGGGAATCTTTCGTCAGCATTATCTGTTACGGTGTCTGTCTGCCGACTTCACCGAGCTTCTGACAGAGCCTTGTTTACTCAAGTTTCTGCCAGTCAGAGTATTAAAGTAGCCTTTCAGGGCGTTACCCCGTCATTCGACTATTCGTGTGTTTAGTTCTCCAACACACATTAAATATTGATTTAATGAAGTGCTGTGCCTACTCTTTTCAAGTAGGAACGTTTCGCACCTGCTTTTGGGTCTACAATCACTGCTTGTGCCCCATAAAGCACCGCATAATAGACGATAAGGTTATTCGCAAAGGATTTACCACCACCCAGCGAACCAACAAAAGCCGACGCTAACGCATTGGTTACTGAACCCTTAACCCCTTGACTGGCAAGAGCAGGTTTCAGATAGACATTGCGTCCAGTATCTAAGCTGTAGCCAACATAAATCCCCTCATTTTCCCCCAGCATTTGAGTAGCACCAAAACCTAAACCAGCGAGGAAATCAGAGGTCACGTATTGAATATAATCATTCATATAACGCTTGCTGGCAGGTAAAAATTCTTCATGTAAGCCGAGCATATCCCCAAATGGTCGTACCAGTTTTACGCTTAAATCGTCATAAAAATCTTTCACTTCATTACAACGACGTTTGAGTTCGTCAAGATCATTTGCTGATACCCTTACCACATAAGACAGCTTGTACATAGATTCCTTGCTTTGGTCTAAATTGGTTTCCAGCTCATTCACACTTTCCAGAGCTTCCGCCACATTGGAGCTGGTTTCATTATCACTTTGCCAAGCGTGGTTATCCAAGTCTTTCAGTTCTTTCTTTTTATTGCGGACAGTAGATAGGGCTTTACGATTCGCTACAATTTCCACATTCATTGACGTATCAATCGGGAATGTAAATTGCTGTTGCTGGTAGTAGAAGATTTCAGAGGACGGGAAGTCCAGTTCTCCGACAATGCTGTTAATGGTAAAGTAAGCTACATAGACGGTTTCATCTTCCTGCTGGATTTTCAAATATCGCTGTTTTTCTTCCACCAAACAGCGAGTAGGCTTAATCAAGTCATAGTATTTAATCAGCGTTTCATTATCCAGCTTTTTCTTTGATAGATGGTACTCATACTCTTCATAGGCAGTGCCTGTCTGTCCGTAAAGGTGTTCAATCAGATAGCCGAAGTCGTCCTTATCTAACCTGCGGATTTTGAAACGACGAGAGATTTTATTTTCTAAGAGCTTTTCCATCTTCTGAAAACGCAGGATTTCATCATTACTCATACTAACAAAATCGCCCATCAGCTTATGGTTCACATCATAGACAAAATCAGACAAAGCATTTTTTGCTTCAACGGTAAGACTTTTCATAGAAAACTCCTGATCGTTGAGAAGCAACTTAAAGCCGATAAAGAAACGGTAGTTCACTTGATTTTCGCCAATCATGGATATTAAAGCGTCTGTCTGTTGGTCGATTTTGTCATAGGCAACCGCTTTGAGCTTGCCAGTGACTTCATTTTTGGAACGCTCTTGTGC
>NZ_JBHZAN010000098.1:0-2128 GCF_042754285.1 Streptomyces sp. NPDC059224 | reverse complement strand
TAATATCACCAGTTCCTTCCGTAATACCTACACCATTTTCTAAAATTTTGTCGGACGTTCCGTCATAAATTGGTAGTTTTAAAGAAATACTTGGAATTGTAAGAATACCAACAGGATCGCCTAACTCAATCTTAGCAACATCCAAAGAAGAATCCGTTTCTGCTGCCGTTCCTGTTCGATCGATTGCGGCAATCTGCTGATTTTGTTGGTATTTCGCCACGCTCGCTTCAGCAGGCATCAAAAGTAAGACACCTACAGCTGAAAGTAACCAGAAAGCAATGATCCATTTACCCATGATTCGCTTTTTCTTAGGCTTCCTGATAATCATTGGTTTTGATCCTTCTAGGCTTTCTTCTTAAAGTAAACAACTGCAGAAAGTACCCCTGCTCCTAGCAACAAGCAAGAGATTAATACATACGTTTGAAAACCGTTGCTACCGGTCATTGGTACGGAAGCTTTTTGATTGTTTTTGATCGTGATTCGGTTTTCTTCTTTGGATGAATCTTTGTCTACTTTGAAAGAGATCTCTTTCGTTAATTTTTGATAGTTTTCAGGCGCTTTTGTTTCTTCCAGTGAATATTTACCTTCAGTTAAACCAGTGATTTCAAAGTGACCTTCTTTATCTGATTTTAGGATCGCTGCATTTGCTACATCGTCTACCCATACTGCTTCTTTGACACCGTCTTTATCCGTATCAACTAATCCACCATAATATTTTCCTTCTGCGTTTTTAGCAGCAAATTCTGCGCCTTCAAGCGGTGTTGCTTTGATTCCTATTCCAAATAGTCCGCTATCGACTTTTAAGAATTTTGCACCATAAGTCACAACGTCAGCTTTCGTTTTTTCGTGGTGTTCTTCCTGATTAAATGGATTGTTGTTATAAACGAAATCCACGCTATTTGTTAATGGATTGGCAACAGCTGCGCTATCATTTACATACATGTTATAAGTCATTTGAAGATCTTGTCCGTGTAAACTTGCTACAGTATCACTTACTTGGCCATTATTCACGATAAAATCGATCACAAAGCCATTTTCTGAATTTTGGATTTTATAATCTGTATTTTCTTTTAATACCACAGATCCATCTTTATTTGTTACTTTGATATTTGCTTTAGCAGCGACATAAGAAAGTCCTTGTCCTGCTGTATCCCCCCACTTAAATACACTGTAAGGAGAAGTTTCGCTTTTCACGCCGTTTACTGTGATACCGTCTGCTCCGCCTGCAATGTCTGTTGGGATATGAATCGTTCCTTGATAATTTACTGCGTCACCAATTTGGAAAGAATGTTCTTGTCCTGTTCCATTTGTTACTGTTTTATCGATCACTGGTGCTTTATAGTTTACGTATGAAGCTTTTAAATCGCTTGTCACACCGTCATTCGTAATTTCAAAGGTTAATTTATTGTGCGCATCGTTGCGAGCGTCTGCGCCTAATAAATATTGATCGGCTGTTGGTTCTTTATCTGATCCCACTACAATTTCTGAAGGAACTTCCACAAAATAGTATTTTCCTAACGTCAAATCAGTCGCAGTCAGCTTTCCTTGATCATCCGATACAAGATCTCCTAATTTTGTTCCTTTTCCAGGTTCGCCCTTGTATAACTCAAATTTTGCCCCTTTTAAAGGTGTTTGTTTGCTTTGAGCTGTGCCATCGTCACCAAATTTCGTTAATTCAAAACTCAACTTAGAAACAATGTTCTTTGGATACAAATGAATATCTTTTAAAAATCCTGATCCTGTATTGTCTGTCATTGGCGCAATCACAACCATTGGTTTTGCTTTTTGTGTGACTAATCCAGCAGCGGATTTACTTTCATAAACCACATATACATTCCCTTTGGAATTGACATAGGCTGGTTGATCCGCAAAAGTGATCTCACCATTTTCATCTACAGCTGAAGTAATTTTGTTGGTTGCATTTTTAATGTATTTGCTATTAGCACCTTTGTCTTCTACATCTTTAACGATTTCGTCCACCTTCGCGTTGGTTAGATCAGAATCTTCAGTCGGTAATACTTGATCCGTAATATTTCCTAACGTAAACTCAACATCACCATAATCTGCCTTGTTGTATTTCGTTACACCTGTAGGATATTGATCGTGCGTATAACCATCGTTTTTGATC
>NZ_JBHZAN010000097.1:0-2151 GCF_042754285.1 Streptomyces sp. NPDC059224 | reverse complement strand
AGGAGGGGGGGACTACGACACCCCCCTTATTGGTCATTGGTCATTGGTCGATAGCTGTTTAGCCTTACTCTCCCAAGGGTTTCAGCGTTTTTTTTTGACAAAATCAGTAATGCCAAGGGTTTAAGGCCTATTATTCGCTAATTAGTATCTAAACTGTTGCACCTTAGTTACTTTTTTGTTACTATGGTTTTTAAGAAAAAGTCGTTGGAGGATACGAATTATGATCAGTAATGAAAAAAAGAGAGTCGTTGTAACGCTTACTAAGGAAGTGGCAGATAATCTTGATAAAATTGCGAAACAAATGGGTCTTAGTAAGTCTGGTCTTATTACAATTTGGGTTAATGCTAACGGAAAGGAAAATGAGCAAAAAAAATAGCAAAAGCATTAGTGTTGGCGCACTGCTTTTGCTGTTAGACTGTTGTTCAATTAAGGTGATTATAGCATGACGAGTAGAAAAACTAAAGATGAACGCACAAGGAATTGGACGTTTGTAGTCTATCCTGAATCGGCTCCTGAAAATTGGAGGGAGTTTTTAGATGAGTTACATGTTCCTTGGGTTGAGAGTCCACTTCATGATAAAGATGTGAATCCTGACGGTGAATTGAAAAAGCCTCATTGGCATGTTTTGATAATGTTTAGCGGTAAAAAGACGTATGATCAAATACGTGAGATAACTCAAAAGATTCGGTCTCCAAACCCGCAAAAATGTGCTAATGCAAAAGGTATGGTGCGATATTTTGCTCATATGGATAATCCAGAAAAATTTCAATATGCTAAAAGTGATATTATCGCTCATGGTGGTGCAGAAATTGCTAGTTATTTGTCAGTAACGAGTGCAGAACGATATGAGTTGATTAGAGAGATGATGTCGTTTGTTGATTCTAAGAATATCACTGAAATCAAAGATTTAATTGACTATGCAATGTCAGAAAGATTTGATGATTGGTTTCCGCTTCTTTGTGATAATTCAGCTTATATTATCGGGCAATATATAAAATCGAATCGTCATGGTGGAAGTGTAAATTCAAAAATAAATAAAGGATAAGAGCTGTTAATTTCAGCTCTTTTTTTGTGCGTGAAAGTCTTAGTCACTATGACCAAAACTACGGACGAAACTATGACCAAAAGTAGGTACTATATTATGACCGAAAATAGGTCCAAAATGGATTTTTTTGTGATATCAAAAAATATAAGGTTGTTTTGTAAGAAAACCAGTTGGCACAGCCGACTTAGCCGCCTTCCTGTAGGAAGGTGCTATCAGTTTTCCCTTATGCTCTTTTTGTTCTTCAGAGTTTAATTCCAGAATATTTGTGAGAAGTAGGTCAAAGAGGTCGGTGGTTTCTTCGACTTTTCCGCCGGTCAATTCGATAAAATCATTGGAATATGATTCTAGCAATTTTTCTAGTTGTTCAACGTTGATAGTTGTTTCTTTAGGCATTTACTCACCTTCTTTGGTGGTTATGACTTTTTCTAGTTTTTTAAGGGCTTCTGGGCTGAAAAGATAGTTTCTTCTACCGGCAGAGCGATATTCTTTTCCTTCAGTCAGATGTTCTTTCGCTAAGCGCAAAACGTAAGCTTGGTTGTAATCAAGTTCTTGTGCAAGTTCGCTGGTCGTCATAATTTCGGCCAAAGTGAATTTTTCTGATTTTATCACTCTCATTTATGCTCCTTCCATTTAACGTCCGTCTATATTACGTGAGTACGTCGGACTTACGACATAAGCTTATAATATAAGTTTTCTGTGTTGTGGTCAATTTTATATTATCGAAATGACTAGTAGAAAAAATCAATGCTCTAAAAAGGGTCTATTTTGCGTTTTAAGCGATTTAGCGTCTATTTCGTTTAGTTATCGGCGCAATCGTTAAAACACGTAAGAGAAGCGAGAATGGAGCCTGTAAGGCGACTGGTAGCGAAACGGTCGTGTTAGATTGCAAAAGCCGATAGCTGAACGAAATAGTAAGCGTGGCGCCTGCATATATTTCGGTAGAAGGAGGTCGGGGTTCGGGGCGGAGCCCTGAGGTTTGTTTTTTGGTTTTGGTGTTTATGAATTGGGCGGAGGAGGGGGGGACTACGACACCCCCCTTATTGGTCATTGGTCATTGGTCGATAGCTGTTTAGCCTTACTCTCCCAAGGGTTTCAGCGTTTTTTTT
>NZ_JBHZAN010000096.1:0-2317 GCF_042754285.1 Streptomyces sp. NPDC059224 | reverse complement strand
AGCCAGTCCTGCAGGAGTGCGGTCTCGACGGGGCGGAGCGGGACGGTAGCTGGATCCGCCCCGTTGAGGGTGGCATCGAGCGCGAGGGCGCGAGCGGCGAGGGTGGAGTCTGGGGCCGGGCTCGTGTCGGCGGTCAGGGCGTCGATGAGTGCTTCCCGCATGCGTGGTGAGACCTCCGGGTCGCGTTCGCTCTCAGGGATGCCGATGAGGGAGAGCGTGACGCCGGTCACCGCTGCCAGCGTGAGGTGGGCGGCAAGGACGGGCGGTACCCGTAGGCGGCCGTCGGAGGCGGTGCGGCCGAGGAACGTCATAAGGAGTTCCTGAGCCTTCCGCGCGGCAGGTGGGCGGTGGCCGGGGCGGTCGGTGCCGTACATCAGCAGGTAGAAGGCGGGGTGCTTCAGGCCGAAGTCGACATGCATGTCCCACCCGCGGCGCATGTCGTCGACCGGGTCGCCACTCGACGACAAGGTGTGCTTCTGCGCCAAGTAAAGGTCGAAGGCGTGGATGGCCAGCGCCGAAAGGAGCCCGTCCTTGTCGCCGAAGAGCTGGTACAAGGAGGCGGCACGGATGCCTGCCGCCGCCGCGACGGCGCGGGTGGAGAGCGCCTGGGCACCCTCCCGTTCCAAGAGCTCGGCTGCCACTTCCAAGATCTGCCGGCGACTGCGGGTCTTCGCATCATCCATGGTTGCAATGCTACGGCATCAGGCGTATCACTGGTTCGGTCAGCGATACGGAGAATACCGTCGCAGTGATACGGCAGGAGAGGTTGATGAATCGTGTGGGATACGGCGCCATGCAGCTCGCGGGCCCTCAAGTCTGGGGATTCCCGGACGACACGGAGAAGGCGCGGCGGGTGCTGCGCCTGGCCGTAGAGCTGGGCGTGACCTTCTTCGACACCGCGAACGCCTACGGGCCGCGAACAGTGAACCAGCTGATCGGGCAGGCACTGGGACCGATCCCCGAGGGTGTGATCGTGGGCAACAAGGTCGGCGCGGAGCGCGGCCCGGACAAGTCCTGGGTCGTCGACGGCCGTCCGGAAACGATCCGGCGGCAGGTCCACGAGGCCCTTACCGACATGGGAACGGACCTGAGCGAGCTGACCTACCTCCGACTCGTCGGCGACACCCCCGGCGCGCACCTGGACGTACCGCTGGAGGAGTCGCTCGGCGCACTCGTCGAGCTGCGAGACCAGGGACTGATCCGACGCATCGGCCTGTCCGGCGCGTCCCCGCAGATGCTGGCCCGCGCCCAACAGATGACCCCCATCGCGGCGGTGCAGAACCGCTTCAACCTGCTTGACCGCAGCGGCGTCCAGGTCCTCGCCGACTGCGAGACCCAGGACATCCTCTTCATCCCCTACTTCCCGCTGGCCGCCGGGCTGCTGGGCGACCACCAGGAGCTAACCGGCCCGGCAGAGCGCCTGGGTGCCACACCTGCCCAGATCGCACTGGCCTGGCTGCTGCGCCGTTCGCCCTCCATGGTCGTCATCCCCGGCACGAGCAGTACCGACCACCTCCGGTCCAACATCGCCGCTTCCGAGGTTGCCGAACAGTTGACCGAGACCGAGGTCGCGCGCCTGACCGGACTCGTCGACGAGTCGCAAGCGACCCTCGGCCAGCCCGCGCCTCCATCTCATAACCACCGCTGAACAAAGGCCCCGGGGATGTCTCTATCGGCCCTCGGCCGATCTGACGAATGATCTTCGGGGCTCTGTGGCGGCGCCCATGTCGCCGTCCGGGATGATGCATGTCATGGCGGGTCGTGGCGAGTTGACGGATGCGGCGTGGACGCAGATAGAGCCGCTGCTTCCTCGGGCTGATGGGTGTGGACGGCCATGGAGGGATCACCGGCAGGTGGTCAACGGGGTGCTGTGGCGGCTGCGCACGGGTGCGCCGTGGCGGGATCTGCCTGCACGGTACGGGCCCTGGCAGACAGTCTACGAGCGCTTCGCCCGCTGGGAGGCGGACGGTACCTGGGCGAAGCTCTTGGAGCACGTCCAGGTCCGCAACGACGCGGTGGGCGAGGTCGAATGGACCGTTTCGGTGGACTCGACGGTCAACCGTGCACATCAGCACGCCGCCGGCGCCCGTAAAAAGGGGAGGCAGGCGGGGACGAACTGGCGGATTCGGAACGCTCGGCGACGCGGCAAACCCTCGGCCGGTCCCGGGGCGGTCTGACCACCAAGGTCCACCTGGCTGTCGACGGCCGCGGTCTCCCGCTCGCCCTGGTTCTCACGCCGGGTAACGTCAACGACTCCACCATGTTCGTTTCGGTGATGGACGCGATCCGCATCCCACGTGCCGGGCGGGGTCGTCCC
>NZ_JBHZAN010000095.1:0-2527 GCF_042754285.1 Streptomyces sp. NPDC059224 | reverse complement strand
GTGTAGGCGTCACGCCTGTAATGGCAAAGTCAGGTTCTAGCAAACTGACAAACCGCCGAGAGTTGACGATCTACCCGCCTAACTCGGGTGTCATTTATTGGGGTAAGCAGGGTGTCGAGACGACTACAGGTGCGCCGCTCACGTCTAACGACAGCCCGCTAACATTTAAGGTTCATAGCCAAAGCCCTGACGTGTACCTAGTCGCTGATACTGAGACAGTCGTCACAATCGTGGAGGTGTCCTAATTGATTGAACTCGGGTCAAGGCGGACGCCGCCCTATGATGATACAGGCGTCAAAACAAGTATTTCAGATTTAAAAGACAAGATGGCAAAGCTTCAGGACACCGTTGACCATATGGACGTGTCAGATGAGATAAAGAACGATATTCTGACGCTTCAGCAAAAAGTCCAAGCGTTAGAGGATACCGCGGACGGTGGGTCAACTGGTGCAACTGACCAACAAATTCAAAGTATGAAGGCTGACGTTGATTCATTCGGCCGAGTCTTGGACGCTCATGTAAAGGACACGACCAAACACGTATCGTCTGAAGACCGTACCAAGTGGGACGGTATGAGTGACAGGGTGACGACATCAGAAACAAACCTGAAGAACCATATCGCAAATGCTAAACCTCACGTCTCGGATTCTGAACGTTTGAAATGGAATCAAGCTGCTACGGATGCGACACAGCTGCAAAAGGATTTACAGACAACGAATCTATCGCTTCAGGATGTTATCGGGGTTCAAAACTTCTCACAGAAATATGCATTAACGGATGCTGAAGGAATGCGGAAACGGTTGGCTTCAGCTGACAGCATATTCACCGCACCACCCGGTTTTTATTATGGGACAGGATGGAATCAACTACCGTTACCGGGTGACGCTTCTTGGTACTATCTCGACATTCTACCAGCGCCAAACGGTCTGCGGAAATTGGTTCTGACACGTTCCTATGATAATACGTCATGGATTGGTGTTATACACACTGACAATGTATTCAGGGGTTGGCGACAGCTGTTTACACAAAATGATTTTATGGCGCTCACATGGTATAACCTTCCGTTATTGAATGGAGCAAAGGCGTCAGGAAGAACACCGCAGTATACCCGCTGGGGAAACATCCTCATGCTAAAAGGTGACGTGGCGTGTGACCTCGGCGTTGACTTTGCACAATTGCCCGCGTCATATTCACCGTCAGACAAAAAGGCGGTCATGGCAACAGCATACGGAACGACAGGCTTCACAAAATTTTATATCAACACTGACGGTAAACTGGCGTTTGTCGGCTTTTCAGGAAACAATCAGTCCGCCGTGTCCAGTTGGTCATTAGACGCGGCAGTGCCTTACTAGGAGGGTTGGAGCAATGGAAATGATACAAGTATTCGTATATGATTCGGATTTCATCTTCGACTATCCTGAAATTGTTCCGGCTGATTCCGTACCGGATAATGCGACAACCGTACAGCCGCCGGGATATTGGCGGGCGCAATTTCAGAAGGATAGAAAACTATGGATTGAATCCGCTTCAGACGAACAAATAAATGAAATGAGACAACAAATGAGGGAGAGTGTAAAAGAATGAGTTTCATGGAGAATGTTGCAAGTGAAGCACAAAAATTATACGGTGTAAGTCGAGTTTTACCTTCAGTTATCACAGCACAAGCCATACATGAGTCAAATTGGGGCAAATCCGGGCTTGCTACGCGTGCAAATAACCTGTTTGGTATAAAAGGTATCGGGAACGCTGGAACCGTTCATATGGGCACGTGGGAGGTTTTAAACGGGGTCGATAAAACAATCAAAGCAGGGTTCCGGGCGTATAAGTCTGTTCGCGATTCTATCATAGACCTTGTGAACCTCTATAACCGTCTTGACCGTTATAAGGCTGTTGTCGGGGAAACGAACTATGTACAAGCTTGTGCCGCCATCCAAAAGGGTGGATATGCGACAGACCCGAACTATGCGAAGAAGCTTATCGCCACAATCGAAGCCCACGGGCTGACGAAATACGATAAGGTCGGGAACAAAGCCGCAGTGAAGGCGAAACCTGCCAAGTCGTCCGGCTCGACATATACCGTTAAGGCGGGTGACACATTGACAGCAATTGCAAAGAAATATAATACGTCAGTGAAGGAGTTGGCGAAAGTGAACGGTATTAAAGATGTTAATATGATTCGTGTTGGTCAAGTCCTGAAGGTATCAGGAGCCGCACCATCCGGCGGTACATTCTACACCGTAAAGGCGGGCGACAACCTGACGAAAATTGGTAAGAAATTCGGTGTGTCCGTTAAGACATTGACCACAGTTAATCGTATCCCGGATGCGAATAAGATTTATGTCGGTCAACGGTTAAGGGTGAAATAATTTACAATATATACTAACATTTGTTAAAATTAAGTAGAATAGGAGCCGCGGAAGACTTCTATTCTATCTGTAACAATAGAGTCACGCCCGAGACACAACCCGCTGGAAAAATATCCGGCGGGATTTTTTATTATTGACAGTTCCCGGGTGACATGTTAATT
>NZ_JBHZAN010000094.1:0-2827 GCF_042754285.1 Streptomyces sp. NPDC059224 | reverse complement strand
CGGGAACCGTGCCCGGGCAGTTCCTGGCCACCGGAGTGCGCGGTGTCCTGGTGCGGCGCCGGCGTGGTCTCGGGAGTGCCGCGGACCGGGCTCGGTGCCTGCGCGTTGGCGTCGGGACCGTGTGGGGCCGGGGAGTGGGTGTTCAGGTCGTGCGACGCGGGGGAGTGGGTGCTGAGGTCGTGCGGGGCCGGTGAGCCGGTGTCCAGGGCGTGCGGGGCCGGGGAGGCGGTGTCCGGAGTGTGGGACGGCAGGCCGTCCGCGGTGGGTGCGGGGGTCTTCGTCTCGGAGCCCGGCGGCAGGAACAGCCGGCGGCCCTCCGGGGTGAAGCGGAGACCCTCGGAGTCGCCCACCACCAGCCCCGCCCGGTGCAGGTGCTTGTACGCCTTGTCGAAGCCGGTCCTGCCCAGGTCCACGGCCTGCGTGGTCTGCGTGCCGACCCTGGAGTCCGGCAGCGACCGGAAGCCGTCCGAGTTGCCCAGCGCCCGGACCATCTTCTTCATCTGTTCGGTGATCCCCGGTACGGCACCCAGCGCGTCCTCGGCCGCGCGTGGAAGCTCGCTGAGGTTGGGGCCGTCCGCCACGGCGGCCGACGAGGAGGTTCCCGCGCCCTGGTTCCTGACCGGCCTGGGCTGCGCGGCGCTGCCCTCGGGCCTGTTCTGCGGCTTCAGCGCGTCGAGGCGGCCGTTGATGTCCTTCAGGAGCTGCTCACGCTGGTCGAGCAGGGTCTGCGCCATGGCCTTGCGTTCGCCGACGGAGGCCGCGTGGAACTCCTGGGTCAGCTTGACCGCCTGCTCGGCGTGCGGCTGCGCCTTGTTGAGGTTGTAACGCTGCGCCTTGGCGTTGCCGCTCTTGAAGGCGTTGTCGGCCTGCCGCACCCGGTCCGACGCCTCGTCGAAGGCCTTGCCGGCGGCCCGTGCGGCGGGATCGACCGAGCCGTCGGCGAGATAGCGTCCGTCGCCGTCCGCGTCATGGACCGCCAGCGGTGACGGCCACTCGCTCGTGACATGGCTCCCGTGCGGATTGATCGGCAGCCCGGAGCCGAACTTCGCCTCGGGCCGGTACAGCTTGGAGATGACCGAGCCCAGCTCCTCGGGAGTCGTGGTGTCGGCGAGCAGCCGGAAGACGTCGTCCCTGAAGGCACCGCCGATCAGGTGGACCTCGCGCACCACCGACAGGGCGAGCGCCTCCTGCACGTGCTCGCCGTGGAAGACCTCCTGCTCGAAGGAGACCTGCCGGGTCCGCCCACCGGGGTACTCGTACGTCCAGCGGCCCCGCTTGCCCACCTCGTCGAAGCCCTCGTCGTACTTGGCGCCGCGGACGGTGTCGTCGCCGAACTTCAGCTGGTTCATCGTGTCGCGGTCCAGCGGGTGCAGCTGGTCGTGGAGCGAGACCCAGCCGCCCTTCTCCTCCAGGACCTTGGCGTCGAAGACGAGGGTGGTCGGCCCGTACCGGGTCGCCATCGGCTTGTCCCCGACCTCCATGCGGAAGAACACGAAGTCGTCGTTGCCGAGGTTGGAGGTGTTCTTCACCGAACTCTTGCCGGAGGCCAGGAACCTGACGCCCCGTCGGGCCAGGTCGCCCTGCGAGGACATCACCCCGCTGTTGGCGATGGCGTGGTAGGCCGGGGTCGCGTGCTTGATCCGGTACGGCAGCGCCTCCAGCTTCTCCCGCAGCTGCTGGAACTTCAGGCGGTCCGCCTCGGGCAGGTCCTTCAGCAGGCCCTGGACGTCCGTACGCAGGTCCGCGATGTTCTTCTCGGACAGCTTGCGCACGAAGTCGTGCTGCTGGGACCGGGACAGCTTGTCGAAGCCGTCGAAGTCGTCGAAGACCTTCTGCCACTGGGCCTCGGTCCCGGGCAGGACCGCCTTCCACTGTTCGCCGGAGTGCACGTCGCCGAACGCCTGGTTCTCGCGGTAGCGGCGCAGCAGGTCCGGGATGCCGCGCTGGACCCGTTCCACGGAGGCGTCGGTGCCGAGGAAGCCCTTGAGGACGAGGTTGTCGCCCGGCTTCGCCGCCTTGACGGCGTCGTCGACCAGCTCCGCGAGATGGTGGGCCACGGCGGCGACGGGAGCGTGCTGGTTGCGCAGGGTGTAGGTGCCCCCGAAACGGGCGGCGTCCGTGACATGGCCCTGGAGGGCCGCGTCCAGGTCCTTGGCGGCCTTCTCCAGCCCCTTTGCCAGGCCCTTGAGTTCACTGTGGGGAGTCGCGCCCGCCGTGACCAGGCTCTCCAGTTCGTTGGCGAGCCGCCGGACGGTCACGGACTGGGAGTGGATCTCCTCGCCGGTCCTGATGAACTGGTCCGAGCGGACGGGGCCGTCGCCCGCGCGGCGGGAGGCGGCGTTCAGGTCCTGTGCGTGGGCCTGCAGCTTCCGGGCCCGTTCGATGTCCCCGGCGCCCGCGAACTGGTCGACGAGCTGGTTCAGTTCACGCTGGGAGAGCAGACGGTTGTCGAGTTCGTGCTGGAGCGCCTCGTCGAGTTCGCGGGTGGTGCCCTTGAGCTTCGTGTCCGCCTCGGCCAGGTTGGTCCTGGCTTCCGCGATCTTGCCGGCGTCCTTGCCGGTCTGCGTCTGCTTGATCTCCGCCTGCTGCAGTTCCTGGTGGGCCTTGGTCTGGTCGGCCAGGATCTCGTTCAGCCGCCTGGGCGGCGTCACGGAGGCCGCGCCGCTCTCGCCGTGGGCGCCGTGGACGGCGCTCGCGGGCGGCGGAGCCGCCTCGTCCGACGTGCTGAGGACCGTGCCGCCGAGCAGCCGGGGCCGTTCCTTGAGGCTGAGCCGGCGCAGGTCGGTGAGGTCGGCCTCCATCCGTGCCGGGTCGATGCCGAGTTCGG
>NZ_JBHZAN010000093.1:0-2954 GCF_042754285.1 Streptomyces sp. NPDC059224 | reverse complement strand
GCGGCCCGCTTCTTTTTTTTTACCGCCACCGGCGGGGTGTCCCGCGTGGCCTCCAACGGCCGGGGGGGCCCCCGGGCGGGGGCCAACGGCCCGGCCCGCACCCGGGCTCACGGGACGGTGCGCGTCAGCCGATGATGCGGTGGGTGGTCCAGAACGACGTCAGGTCGGTGGTCGTGGCGGCCTGCGCGGCGGCCTTGAACTCGGCGGTGGTCGAGACGCCGTACCAGTGCGACGTGGCGTAGTCCTTCAGGAGTTTGGCCATCACCGTGTCACCCAGGGTGCGGCGCAGATCGTGCAGGGCGCACTTGCCGTAGCCGTAGACGACGGTGGAGTAGCGGGACGAGTGGGCGTCCCAGTAGGCCATCGAGTTGGTGATGTTCTCCGCGGACGAGGCCCAGGAGACGCTGTTCCAGCAGTTCGTGCCGGTGCTGCCCAGGGCCAGATCGGTGGCGTAGTCGGTGAACGCCTCGTCCAGCCACGGGCTGTTGTACTCGTCGTCGCCGACGATGCCGTAGAACCACTGGTGGCCGATCTCATGGGTGAGTGCCGTGGTGCTGACCAGGTCGAGGACGAAGCCCGGGTACTCCATGCCGCCGAACCAGAAGTTGTTGTCGATGACGGCGTCCAACTCGCCGTACGGGTAGGCGCCGAAGCGGCCCGCGTGGGCGTCGACAGCGGTCTTCGCGGTGGTGAGCATGGACTGCGCGCTGGACGAACTGATGCCCGAGACCGAGTAGATGTTGATCGGGGTGCCCGCCGTCGAGGTGCCCGAGATCCTGGTGAACGGCCCCGCCGCCCACGCGAAGTCGCGGACCTTGGACGCGGTGGCCGTGGTGACCGTGCGTCCGCTGGTGCCGGGGGTCTCGACCGAGGTGCCGGTGGCCGGGACCAGCAGGGTGGTCGGGTGGTCGAGGGTCACCTTGAAGTCGGCGGCCAGGGAGTAGAAGGACTCGCCGTTGTTGGTGTACGGGTCCAGGTGCCAGCCGGAGCCGTCCTTGACGGCGAGGACCGGCAGCGCGTTGCCGATCATGTTGAAGGCGCCGTCGTGGCCGAACCGGTCGGCGCCGCTGGGGACGGTGATCCCCAGGTCGAAGCCGATCGTGGCCGTCTGGCCCTGCGCCAGCGGGGTCGGCAGCGCGATCTGGAGGGCCGTGCAGGCCACCGAGAGGGCGCCCGCGGTGCCGCCGGTGACATTGGCGACCGTGATCGGCGGCGCGGAGCAGGTGCCGTGGTAGTTGTCCCACAGCCGCAGGTACACCTCGGTGAGCGGGGTGGCCGAGGCGTTGGTGAAGGTCGCGCTCTCGTGTCCGGTCCAGACGGTGCCGGCGGTGTTGCTGCTGAGACTGACGGTGTACGACGGGGCGGCCGGCGTGCGCGTCGAGTCGGCCGGCGGGGTGGTGCCGCCGGAGGTGTCCAGGGCGATGTCGTCCAGGACGAAGCTCGTCTGGAGGCTGGAGTCCTCGGTGCCGGTGAAGGCGAGGTTCACGGTCTGGCCGGCGAACGCCGACACGTCGAAGGACTTCTGGACGTAGCCGGTGGCCTTGTTCAGGTTCGAGTACGTCGCCAGGGTCGTGCTGCCGATCTTCGCCGTGAGCTTGTCGTACGCGGTGGACGAGGTCGTCTCGGTGGTGTCGATGTGCATCCAGAAGGTGAGGGTGGCGGAGCATCCCGAGGGTATGGTCACGCTCTGCGAGAGCGTGTCGGTGTGGGTGCCGCCGGTGCCGTCCAGCCAGGCGAAGCTGGTGCCGCCGTGGGCGGACTGGCCGGAGCGGCTGGTGATCACGCTGCTGGACGACTGGGTCCAGGGCGAAGTGCCGCTCTCGAAACCGCCGTTGGTGATCAGCTGACTCGCCGTGCAGGCGTCGGCGGTCGTCCCGGCGGCCGACGCCGGGGCACCGGGGAGCAGGGCCGCGGCGAGGGCGGCGACGGCCAGCGCGCTGACGGCGAAGGCCTTGTGGGGGGTCGGTCTCACACGAAACTCCTTTACGGCGGCCGGGGTCCCGGCCTGCTCGGTGACCGTCCGTCCGGCTGGGGTGCGCCGAGGAGCGGCCTCGGGTCACGCGCTACGAATGGTGCGAGTCGGAAGCCTGACAGATTTGACCAGGCCATGTCACTAGGCAATGGGGAGACCGTTATGGAGGAGCCGTCGTCCGGGGTCACGCTCACCCGGGTCGGCGACCGCGGGACGGACTGCCCGCACGGTGTCCCCCGGACCGCTGCCGGTGGACGGGGGGCCGTGTGCGTCGCTGTCGGCGCAGGACTGTCCGGCCGCGGATCCGGAGCGCCGGCCTCGGGTCAGAGGTGGTCGGCGCAGCAGGGGGTGGGGTTGGGGACCTCGAAGGGGGCCAGCAGGCCGCCTGCCGCCGGGACCAGGGTCAGGGTGAGGACGCCGTCACGCCATTCCGGACGGACGTGATCCTGCGTCAGGATCCTTGTGCTGGACGGGAGTTCGGCGTCCGGTGCGCCGAGCACCACCAGGTGTTCGACGGCGGTGCCGTCGAGGATCGCGCCCGCGGTGACCGTGCCGGTGAGGTGGCGTACGCCCGGGTAGAGGACCGCGCGACCGGAGGTGCGGGGTGCGGCGGCCGCCCGGCGCGCGCTGTCCACCGCGTCACCCGGCCCGTGGGCGCGGCCGGCCAGGGCGAGTCCGGTGCCGTCCGGCAGCGCGGCCGGCAGCTCCTGCCACAGCGCGTCCGGGTCCGGGACGGCCAGCGAGATCGCCGTACCCCGGCGCTCGTCGCTGCGGTGCAGGTGGGTGCAGGCGAACACGCCCTCCCCGAGCGCCAGTCGGCCCAGCAGCTCGTGGATCAGGTGGTCCGCCTCGCGCAGGGTCGCCGTACCGGCGTCCACCCCCCTGACGGGGGGGGCGCCGCCGGCGGGGTGGGGGGGGGTGCTGCGGGGAGGACCCCCCACGGGGTGGAGTAGAACCACAGGTCCTTCCACGGGTCGGCGGC
>NZ_JBHZAN010000092.1:0-2975 GCF_042754285.1 Streptomyces sp. NPDC059224 | reverse complement strand
GACCCTCGCCCTGCCCCAACCCCGAAAAGACCGCACCACACAAACGCGGAGTCCCCGTCAGCGAACCGACGAGGACTCATGAACGATCGAGGCTAGAACAGCACCAGTCGCTCAACGGCTACAGCTACTCGGACAACAACCCCGTCACCACCTCCGACCCGTCCGGTCTGTCGAACCAGATCTCCTGCGAAGGAGACTCGTGCGACGGGGAGATGCGTTTCAAGGAATCCCACGCCGCTCCCGACTTCTCCTCAGGAGAGACGTGGGAGGAGAAGTATCCCTGGGAGACCTCGCACTACGACTACTACGACCCCAACGCGGTCTACTGCGACGCCTATTGCGAGATGCAGCTCCAGGCGGCGATGTTCACGCCGGCCGTCAACACGGGCCAGTGCGGATCCACCATCGGTGGAACCTCGTGCCCCGGCTTCCTGACCCCCGGGCAGATCCGGGCCGGCGCCGTCATCTCGGTGCTGGACCCGACCGGGTTCATCGGCGGTGCCAACTGCATTCAGAACCCCTCCAAGCTCGGCTGTGGGTTCGCGCTGGCCGGTGCAGTTCCGATCTTCGGCAAGGGGTTCAAGGGCGGCAAGGTCCTGCTGGAGGGTATCGACGGACTCGACAACCTTCCCAAAAAGCTGCCCGGCGAATTGGACTTCCCTGCCTTCCCCGAAGGGAAGACCGCAGCCTATTCCGACGGCAAGTACACCGTCAGTGGCTATGGTGAACTCGCACCCGACGGCTTCGCCCGCGCCGATGTCGGGGAAGTCGGCACCCTGTTCGACATGCAGAAGCGTCAGCCGTTCTTCATGGACAACGCGGCCGGCGACGGCGCCTACTACCTCAGCCACGCGGAGAAGCAGGCAGTCACGCTGAGCCCAGGCAGTCCGGTGGTGGTGACGAAGCCCATGTGCGACAACTGCTTCCAAGGATTCACGGACCTCGCTCGTGATACGGGACAGTCACAATGGGTTCTCGATCCAAGCGGACTGTACGTATTCAAGCCCAATTGATAACCCGGTAGCGGAAGGCGTGTTCGTGATATGATTCGCGAACACGCCTTTCTCTCTTTCACCTTGGAGCAACAGTGGATCGCGCCGACAGGAAGAAGCTCTTGGAGCGGGCTCGCGAGGCGGTCCGGGCAATGAGATCCCACAACGCTGAAGCGGCCAAGCGCATGCAGCAGTTGTATCCCGAGGTGCGCCAGGTCGCGGACTCCGGCGACCCTGAATTTCAGGAATTGATCGGCGGTATCGCGCTTGAATACATGAAGGAATACGAAGCGGCGCGCTGGTATTTCGGGCAGGCCGCCAAAGCGGGGAATGTCGCGGCGCTACGAGGGCTCGGGTACATGTTGCTCCGGGGCTTGGGCGGTAACAAAGACCCCGAAAAGGCGGTGGAACTGTTCCAGGTGGCCGCTGCAGAGGGTGACAGTGCCGCGCAGTACAACCTGGGCGCGATGTACCTCAGAGGAGATGTGGTGCCAAAGTCCAAGGACAAGGCACTCCAGTACCTCGAAGCAGCGTCCGCGGCCGGAGAGGGTACGGCCTCCTGGCAGCTCGGGGACATCAAGTTGGCTGAGCGGGACTACAACGCGGCACGACACTACATGGAACTGTCGGCCGATCAGGGCGCGTACGTCGGCCTCAAGGAACTCGCCCCGATGTGCCGTGACGGCGTCGGTGGAGACATCGACCTGGTCCGAGCCCTCGGTTGTTTCCTGAAGCTCCTGGATATCGGGGACGGTGACGGTATGCACGAGGCGCACCAGCTGGCGGATCGGATGACGGACGAGGAAATCAGGGAAGCCGCTTCCTGGGCGAATCATGCCGCCGAGGGCGAGTCCCTCATCAGGCGGGCTCGCCACTGAGGTGGCAGGGGGTCCCACGGGACAACGCACTTTGCATGCTGAACCGGTATTGCGTTGTCTCGCCGGTCCGGTGCCAAAGGTGCGTGTAGGTGTTCGGACGTGCTGCAGATGGTTCGGGGAGGCCTATGAGCGGCTGGTCGCCTCTGGGCGGCGCGGCACCAGAGGAAAGAGCAAGACACGCAGCAGCAGTGGCCGACGCTACCCGTTCTACTGGTGGGAGGCGCCTGGGGGGAGCACAGAAGTAACGTACGCGGTCCGCTTCTCGGCGGCGGTGTTCCTGGTCACTCGCCTCGGGTGGCACAGTTGCCTGACCGTGCGCGCATCTCCGCGAAGAGTCTCAGTGCACGACAAGCGCGGGCTGTCAGTCGTCATCCTCTCCTCGTCGTCCGGTTCGGGCTCCCGGACGACGGCCAGATCGATCAGTTCGGGGGTCCAGTCCTCGTCGATCCTGCCCGGGATGCCGTCGTAGTAGGCGGAGGCTGCAACTCGTCCGGCCCACCATGCGTAGCCCTCGTATACGCCCGGAAGAGGCAGGGGCATCTCGCCCGCCGGACCAAGGGTGAGCTGGTTGACGACGAGGACGCCGGTCACGCACTCGATGCCGATGGGGACGTGTCCTTCGGCGTCAGCGGGTGGCTTAAGACGTCGTCTCATTTGGTGAGTCTGCGGTAGCAGATGAGGCTGCAGGCGATGGCGGTGAAGGCCAGGAGGTGTTCGGCTTTGCGCTCGTAGCGGCGGTGCAGGCGACGGCAGCCGGCCAGCCAGGACATCGTGCGCTCGATGGTCCAGCGGTGCCGGCCGAGCCGGGTGGATGACTCGATGCCCTTGCGGGCGATGCGGTGACGGATGCCTCGCTTGCGTAGCCATCGGCGCAGGTGGTCGTAGTCGTAGCCCTTGTCCGCGTGCAGCTTGGCGGGCCGTCGTCTGCGCGGGCCGCGGCGGGAGCGGATCGGCGGGATGCCGCGCACGAGCGGTTCGAGTGCCTGGCTGTCGTGGAGGTTCGCGCCGGAGATTCCGATGGAGAGGGGTAAACCGGTCCGCTCGGTGATCAAGTGGATCTTCGAGCCCTTCTTGCCCCTGTCCACAGGATTCGGACCTGTCAGGT
>NZ_JBHZAN010000091.1:0-3299 GCF_042754285.1 Streptomyces sp. NPDC059224 | reverse complement strand
CGCATGGTGGTGGTGTGGACTGGGCGTCGTATCTGCCTGCCGCGGCGCCGGTCGATCTGCCCACCTACGCCTTCCAACACCGCCGCTACTGGCTGGAGAACGCCGAGGCGGCCGACCCGGCCGCGCTCGGTGCGCTGCCCGCCGGGCATCCGCTGCTCGGCGCGCTGGTCGCCCTGCCCGGTGCCGTCGACACCGTCCTGACGGGGCGGTTGAGCCTCCGGGCCCAGCCCTGGCTGGCCGACCACCAGGTCACCGGTACGGTGCTGCTGCCCGGCACGGCGTTCGCCGAACTCGCCCGGCACGCCGCCGAACTGCTCGGCGGCAACCAACTGGACGAGCTGACCCTGGAGGTACCACTCGTCCTGCCCGCCGAGGGCGGTCTCGCGTTGCGGGTCGTCGTCGCGGCACCCGACGACGCCGGCAGCCGCAGGATCGAGATGCACTCCCGGCCGGAGGGCTCCGCAACGGCCTGGACCCGGCACGTCACCGGTGTGCTGTCCGAGAGCCTCGACGGCAGTGCCGGTGCGGATCTCGTGCAGTGGCCCCCGGCCGGCGCCGAGCCGGTCGACCTGGACGGGTTCTACCCGCGGCTCGCCGACACCGGTCTCGGCTACGGCCCGGCGTTCCAGGGACTGCGAGCTGCCTGGCGGCGCGGCGACGAGACGTTCGCCGAGATCACCCTGCCCGACCGACAGCGCGGCCAGGCGGGGGAGTTCGGACTGCACCCGGCGCTTCTCGACGCCGCACTGCACGCACTCGCACTGCACGGTGAGCAGGGTCTGCGGCTGCCGTTCGCCTTCCGCGGGGTCCGCTGGTACGACACGGGGGCGACGGCGCTGCGGGTTCGGCTCACCGCCGCCGGGGAGAACGCGGTCCGGTTGGACCTGGCCGACGGCAGTGGCGCGCCGGTGGGCACCGTCGAGCAGGTGGTGCTGCGTGCCCTCACGGGCGAACTGCGCGCGCCCGCACGCCTGGACTCGGTCCACCGGCTGGACTGGATCCCCGCCCGCACCGGAAACGCTCGCTCCGCGGGCGCCGATGTGCTGTTCCGGGTCGAGGAGACGCCGGTGGCCGAGCGTACCGCTGCCGTACTGGGACGGGTGCGCGCCTGGCTGGCGGAGGAGCCGGCCCCGGGCGCCCGGCTGATACTGGTCACCCGTGGGGCGGTCGCGGCCACCGCCGATGAAGTGCCTGACCCGGCCGGCGCGGCTGTGTGGGGACTGGTGCGCTCGGCACAGATCGAGTGGCCCGACCGGTTCGTGCTGCTGGACACGAGCGGACCGGAGGTCACGGACACCGAGCTGACCGCGGCACTGGGCACCGGCGAACCCCAACTGGCCCTGCGGGCCGGGCGGGTGTTCGTGCCGCGGCTGGCTCGGGTGACGGAGACGGTCGGGGACGACGCTCCCTGGTCGGTCGACGACGTCGTGCTGGTCACCGGCGCGAGCGGGACGCTCGGGGGCCTGGTGGCGCGGCACCTCGTGGAACGCCACCGGGTGCGGGGTGTGGTGCTGGCTTCCCGGCGGGGCGGTGACGCGCCGGGCATGGCCGAACTGGCCGCCGAGCTGCGGGAGCTGGGTGCCGTGGTGTCGGTGGTGGCGTGTGACGTGGCCGAGCGGGAGGCGGTGGCCGCGTTGCTGGCCGGGCATCCGGTGACGGCCGTGGTGCACGCGGCCGGGGTGGTGGACGACGGTCTGGTCACCGATCTCACCGAGGAGCGGCTGGCGGCGGTGCTCGCGCCGAAGGTGCTGGGCGCGCGCTGGCTGGACGAGCTGACCCGCGACCGGGACCTCACCCGGTTCGTCCTGTTCTCCTCCGCCTCCGGGACCCTCGGCAACGCCGGCCAGGCCGCCTACTCCGCCGCCAACGCCCACCTGGACGCGCTGGCCCGGCAGCGCCGCGCCGCCGGGCTCCCGGCCACCTCGCTGGGCTGGGGACTGTGGGAGCGGCGCAGTGGCATCACCGGCGAGCTCTCCGAAACCGACCTGGCCCGTATCGCTCGCAGCGGCATCGCCGCCCTGCCCACAGCCGAAGCCCTGACGCTGCTGGACGCGGCCGTGACGCTCGGCGACGCGGCCGTACTGCCGCTGCGGCTGGACACCGCGGCCCTGCACCGGCTCGACCCGCTGCCGGCGGTGTTCACCGGCCTGGTCCACGGACGCCGCCGCACCCGTCAGCAGTCCGGCTGGGCCGACCGGCTGCGCGCGCTGACCGTACCGGAACGCCGTCGTGCCGCCCTGGACCTGGTACGCACCCAGGCCGCCGGCGTGCTGGACCTGGCCGGGGCCGAACAGGTCGGCGCCGAGCAGTCCTTCGCCGACCTCGGCGTCGACTCGCTGACCGCGCTGGAACTGCGCAATCGCCTCGGCGCCGCCACCGGGCTACGGCTGCCCACCACCCTGGTGTTCGACCACCCCACCCCTGCCGAGCTGGCGGGGTTCGTCCTCGCCGAGGCCGGCGGCCTTCAGCCCGGACCGGAATCCGCCGCCCCCGTGCTCGCGGCCGCCGCCGACGAACCGATCGCGATCATCGGCATGGCCTGCCGCTATCCCGGCGGGGTCGGCACCCCTGAGCAGCTCTGGGACCTGGTCGCCGAAGGCCGGGACGGGATCTCCGGCTTCCCCGACGACCGTGGCTGGGACCTCGGGACACTGCCGGTCGGACTGGGCGGCTTCCTCGACGACGTCGCCGGCTTCGACCCGGGGTTCTTCGGGATCTCCCCGCGCGAGGCACTGGCGATGGACCCGCAGCAGCGGTTGCTGCTGGAACTGTCCTGGGAGGCGCTGGAACGCGCCGGGATCGACCCGACGGGCGTCCGGGGCAGCCGTACCGGGGTGTTCGCCGGGCTGATGTACCAGGACTACGCGACCCGGCTCGCCCATGTGCCCGAGGAACTGGAGGGCTACCTGGGCAACGGCAACCTGGGCAGTATCGCCACCGGCCGGGTCGCCTACACGCTCGGACTCACCGGCCCCGCGGTCACCGTGGACACCGCCTGCTCGTCCTCGCTGGTGGCGTTGCACCTGGCCGCCCAGTCGCTGCGCTCCGGCGAGTCCGTCCTGGCGCTGGCCGGCGGGGTGACGGTGATGTCCAGTCCGACCCCGTTCCGTGAGTTCGACCGACAGCGCGGCCTGGCCGCCGACGGCCGCTGCAAGTCCTTCTCCGCCGACGCCGACGGCACCGGCTGGTCCGAGGGCGTGGGCATGCTGGTGCTGGAGCGGCTGTCCGACGCCCGGGCCAACGGCCACCAGGTGCTGGCGGTGCTGCGTGGCTCCGCGGTGAACCAGGACGGCGCGTCC
>NZ_JBHZAN010000090.1:0-3537 GCF_042754285.1 Streptomyces sp. NPDC059224 | reverse complement strand
GCACCCGCTCCGGCGCCCGCGAAGCCCGCGCCCGCCGCCGCGGCCCCGGCCGCCGCGAAGCCGGCCGCCGCCGCGAAGGCCGCGCCCGCCGCCGAGGCGCCCGAGGGTCCCGAGCTGGTCACCCTGCGTGGCCCGGCCGCGGCCGTCGCGAAGAACATGAACGCCTCGCTGGAGCTACCGACGGCCACCTCGGTCCGCGCGGTCCCGGTGAAGCTGCTGTTCGACAACCGGATCGTCATCAACAACCACCTCAAGCGCGCCCGGGGCGGGAAGATCTCCTTCACGCACCTGATCGGCTTCGCGATGGTGCAGGCCATCAAGGCCATGCCGACGATGAACTACGCGTTCGGCGAGAAGGACGGCAAGCCGACCCTCGTCAAGCCCGCGCACGTCAACCTCGGCCTGGCCATCGACCTGGTGAAGCCCAACGGCGACCGCCAGCTGGTCGTCGCGGCCATCAAGAAGGCCGAGACGCTGAACTTCTTCGAGTTCTGGCAGGCCTACGAGGACATCGTCCGTCGCGCCCGCGACAACAAGCTGACGATGGACGACTTCACCGGCGTCACGGTCTCCCTGACCAACCCCGGCGGCCTCGGCACCGTCCACTCGGTCCCGCGCCTGATGCCCGGCCAGTCGGTCATCATGGGCGTCGGCTCCATGGACTACCCGGCGGAGTTCCAGGGCACCAGCCAGGACACCCTGAACAAGCTCGGCATCTCGAAGGTCATGACGCTCACGTCGACCTACGACCACCGGGTCATCCAGGGCGCCGCCTCCGGCGAGTTCCTGCGCTCGGTCGCCAACCTTCTCCTCGGTGAGAACGGCTTCTACGACGACATCTTCGAGGCCCTGCGGATCCCCTACGAGCCGGTCCGCTGGCTCAAGGACATCGACGCCTCGCACGACGACGACGTCACCAAGGCCGCCCGCGTCTTCGAGCTGATCCACTCCTACCGGGTCCGCGGCCATGTCATGGCCGACACCGACCCGCTGGAGTACAAGCAGCGCAAGCACCCCGACCTGGACATCATCGAGCACGGTCTCACCCTGTGGGACCTGGAGCGCGACTTCGCCGTCGGCGGCTTCGCCGGCAAGTCGATGATGAAGCTGCGCGACATCCTCGGCGTGCTGCGCGACTCGTACTGCCGCACCACCGGCATCGAGTTCATGCACATCCAGGACCCGAAGCAGCGCAAGTGGATCCAGGACCGCGTGGAGCGCCCGCACTCCAAGATGGAGCGCGAGGAGCAGCTGCGGATCCTGCGCCGCCTGAACGCGGCGGAGGCCTTCGAGACCTTCCTGCAGACGAAGTACGTCGGCCAGAAGCGCTTCTCCCTGGAGGGCGGCGAGTCCGTCATCCCGCTGCTCGACGCGGTGATCGACTCCGCCGCCGAGTCCCGCCTGGACGAGGTCATCATCGGCATGGCCCACCGTGGCCGCCTGAACATCCTCGCGAACATCGTCGGCAAGTCGTACGCGCAGATCTTCCGCGAGTTCGAGGGCAACCTCGACCCGAAGTCGATGCACGGCTCCGGCGACGTGAAGTACCACCTGGGCGCCGAGGGCACCTTCACCGGCCTGGACGGCGAGCAGATCAAGGTCTCGCTGGCCGCCAACCCGTCCCACCTGGAGACGGTCGACCCGGTCATCGAGGGCATCGCCCGCGCCAAGCAGGACGTCATCAACAAGGGCGGCACGGACTTCACGGTGCTGCCGGTGGCGATCCACGGCGACGCGGCCTTCGCGGGCCAGGGCGTGGTGGCCGAGACCCTGAACATGTCCCAGCTGCGCGGCTACCGCACCGGCGGCACGGTCCACGTCGTCATCAACAACCAGGTCGGCTTCACGGCCGCTCCCGAGTCGTCCCGCTCGTCGATGTACGCGACGGACGTGGCGCGGATGATCGAGGCCCCGATCTTCCACGTGAACGGCGACGACCCGGAGGCCGTGGTGCGCGTCGCGCGCCTCGCCTTCGAGTTCCGTCAGGCGTTCAACAAGGACGTGGTGATCGACCTCATCTGCTACCGCCGCCGCGGTCACAACGAGTCGGACAACCCGGCCTTCACCCAGCCGCTGATGTACGACCTGATCGACAAGAAGCGCTCGGTGCGCAAGCTCTACACCGAGTCCCTCATCGGTCGCGGCGACATCACCCTGGAAGAGGCCGAGCAGGCGCTGCAGGACTACCAGGGCCAGCTGGAGAAGGTCTTCACGGAGGTCCGCGAGGCCACCTCGCAGCCGGCCGTCTCGGACGCCCAGGCGCCGCAGGACGGCTTCCCGATCGCCGTCCCGACGGCCATCTCCACGGAGGTCCTCAAGCGGATCGCCGAGTCCCAGGTCAACATCCCGGACTACTTCACCGTGCACCCGCGTCTGCTGCCGCAGCTGCAGCGCCGGGCGTCGATGATCGAGGACGGGACGATCGACTGGGGCATGGGCGAGACCCTCGCCATCGGCTCGCTGCTGATGGAGGGCACCCCGGTCCGGCTCTCCGGCCAGGACTCCCAGCGCGGTACCTTCGGCCAGCGGCACGCGGTCCTGATCGACCGCGAGACGGGCGCCGACTACACCCCGCTGCTGTACCTGTCCGAGGACCAGGCCCGCTACAACGTCTACAACTCGCTGCTCTCCGAGTACGCGGTGATGGGCTTCGAGTACGGCTACTCGCTCGCCCGTCCGGACGCGCTGGTGATGTGGGAGGCGCAGTTCGGTGACTTCACCAACGGCGCCCAGTCGGTCATCGACGAGTACATCTCCGCGGCGGAGCAGAAGTGGGGCCAGACCAGTGGCGTCACCCTCCTGCTCCCGCACGGCTACGAGGGCCAGGGCCCGGACCACTCCTCGGCCCGCATCGAGCGGTTCCTCCAGCTGTGCGCGCAGAACAACATGACGGTCGCGATGCCGACCCTCCCGTCGAACTACTTCCACCTCCTGCGGTGGCAGGTGCACAACCCGCACCACAAGCCGCTGGTGGTCTTCACCCCGAAGTCGATGCTGCGCCTCAAGGCGGCGGCCTCGAAGGCCGAGGAGTTCACGAGCGGGCAGTTCCGCCCGGTCATCGGCGACGCCTCGGTCGACGCGAACGCCGTCCGCAAGGTCGTCTTCTGCACCGGCAAGGTCTACTACGACCTGGAGGCCGAACGGCAGAAGCGCGGTGTCACGGACACGGCGATCATCCGTCTGGAGCGCCTGTACCCGCTGCCGGGTGCGGAGCTCCAGGCCGAGGTCAACAAGTACCCGAACGCCGAGAAGTACCTGTGGGCCCAGGAGGAGCCGGCGAACCAGGGTGCCTGGCCGTTCATCGCCCTCAACCTGATCGACCACCTGGACCTGGCGGTCGGCGCGGACGTCCCGGCCGGCGAGCGCCTGCGCCGCATCTCCCGCCCGCACAGCTCCTCCCCGGCCGTCGGTTCCGCGAAGCGGCACCAGGCGGAGCAGGAGCTGCTGATGAACGAGGTCTTCGAAGCCTAGTCGCTGCGCTGAGCTGAACCCGGGAAGGCCCGGCCCGGTCCCTCGGCACCGGAGAGCAGACCGGCG
>NZ_JBHZAN010000089.1:0-3933 GCF_042754285.1 Streptomyces sp. NPDC059224 | reverse complement strand
GAACACATGTTCCTATATTATTTAATTTATCGAACAGAAATAGGACAAAAGGAGGATTTATTTTCTATGCCAAAAGAACTAGAAGAAAAAGAAGAAAAATCGTCTGCTGAAGAAACACCGAAAAAAGAGGAACAGGAGGACGCGCCAAAATGGGCAAAGAATCTGCTACAGGACATCCAAAACCTGATGGGAACAAAGGAACAGCCGCAGGGACAAGCACAGGAAATTCCAGTACCGGAACCGCCAAAAGTGGAGGAACCGGAGGAAGAGGAACAGCCAGCACCAAGCAAAGCGAAAACGCTCCTCGGGTGGTTATGGTAGATGTGCCGGGAAGTGACCAGGAGGAACAGCCGAAAAAGAAACGCGGTCGCCCTCCTGGTACTGGCACGAAAAAGAAAAGCGCAGCCAAGAAAAAGACGGCGGGCAATGTTGATTCATCCCAGCTGAAAATGCTGTTACTGACGACAAGCGCGATCGTGGCAGCACGACCTGGGATGGAAGACTTTGCATTAACCGCCGATGAAGCCGAACAGATATGTACGCCACTCGCAAACATCATGGCGAAGTCTGAAGGCGTGGCGGGTGTCGCCAGTGAGTATGCAGACCATATAGCGTTACTCATTGCGTGCTTTACGATCTTTATACCTAAATTCATTATGTGGAAATCCAAACAACCTAAAAAGAAAGAGGTACAGAAAAATGTCTTGCCAAAACGAGAACTACCAAAACAACCAACAGAACAACGAGGAAATGAAAGCGCGCCTGAAAGAACTAATCAAAAGCCTGCTGAACGATCTGGGGAACCCACTAGTAAGCAATTTGGCGGCTCCTTACATCAACTCATCCCTTTCGGAGGATATTGATGTCTTAAAATTCCTCAACCATTTAGAGGGGATGATCGACTATGTCCGGTATGGTGACGCTGAAGCAAGGTGACTTCTATTACAACATCCCCATGCATGAATACAGCCGTTATTGGTTTGAACACTTGGACATTATCGAACAGGGCGAGGAATTTTTAGTTGTGGAGAAAATCCCTTACGACAAAATCCCGAAACCGTCCATCATGGCTGCTATGAAAAGAGGTAAAGGCGTGAAGCGTGTTGTGAAAGCTTACAGCACGAAAGGAAGTGGAAAACATGCGAATGACAATTGGCGATGACGAACACGTTTTTATCTGTGGTCAAACCGGTACAGGTAAATCGGTTGTCGCTGAGGTATATCTCGCTGGGAAAGACCATGTGGTAAAGCTTGATACGAAAGGCGAAGTACACGAGCGCCGCAAGAAACGGCAGGAATTGTGGCATGGCTTGCAGGAAGGTAAGGACTTTACTGTGGTTCACCGATTGGAAGACGTGTCCGAGGTCGAGACGCCGAAAATTATCTATTGCCCGGTCGCTGAAGAATTAGAGCCGGAATATTACAACGCGCTCATGAGCTGGGTGTACAAGCGTGAAAATACGATTCTATGGATAGACGAATTAATGGAAGTCGCGCCAAGCGCCCATAACTACCCGAAAGAATTGAAAGCCTTATACACGCGCGGGCGTTCGAAAGAAGCAGTCGTTTGGGCTTGTACCCAGCGCCCAACAGACATTCCGGTCATTGCTATGGCCAACAGTTCACACTATTTCATTTTCACCATGCAAAACCCGGATGACCGTAAAAAGATTGTGAAAGCAACAGGGATGCCGCAATTTATGGAGCAACCCGGCGGGCACAATTTTTGGTATTGGAAAGTGGGTATGCAAAACCCGGTACTAGCAAAATTGAAGCTTTAAAGGAGGTGATGACTTGGAGACACGAAAATTTGCAGGTGTCGGGCTGAAGAACATGATTGTCATTGCGCTATTCACAATGATGGTCATTGTCGTAACAAAGGTTATTGTCACGAAGCATCCGGTTAACGGTGTGACGCAATTAGTAAACGCAGTATAAGGAGGAAAAAAGCATGAAGGTTAAATGGTTAGTTCATACGTTCATTACTGTATTTATCACGATGGTTTTCATGTGGATTATTAAGAAAGCTTCAGCAAAATATCATATCCCGGTTGTATCTACAATCGCGGCAGAAGTCTAAGGAGGAATTTTAATTTATGGCAACTCAACAGCAACTATCAGCACAGGCAAAGGCTCAACTATTCTCGCAGGCTACCCGCCAAACATGGCAGATGATGGGTACACAGACAGTGACAGAGGACGCACAAACGGTATCATTCAACCTACCGAAAGTACGCCTGCTATCACAAATTTTAGTTGAATTTGACGCGACTGTCTCTCTCAAATCGCAGAACGCGGCAATTCCAACTAAACCATTTTCACCATACCAGATTATCAGAAATATTGCACTGGAATTAAACAGTGGATTCCGTCCTTTTGTTGTGTCAGGCGAAGCCCTTCACCTATACAGCTTAAACCGATTGAATCCAGACGTTCTATTACCTGCATCAAGTCCGCGGGCGTTATCTTACATTGAAACAGCCGCGAGCACGTCAGGTAAAGACGCGCGTATTAAATTCCAAGTCGCGCTGCCATTAACTTTAAACCAACGTGACCCGGTCGGTCTTATCTTGCTACAAAACGAGGAGACAACCGTTTCCCTTCAGATTGATACAGCACGCGCGCAAGACGCGTATCAGTTGGCTACTGGAGACACCGTTACACTGAAGCAATTGAAAATCACGCCGACAATTGAAACGTTCTCCGTCCCTTCTGTACCACAAGCTATGCCGGATATTTCTGTCCTGAAGCTTGTAAACGAAAAAGGCGAACAGTTCACCGGGAACGGTCAAAATATCGTGAAGCTTCAGACAGGGACGATCTACCGTAAACTCATGTTTTACTTTACGGATGAGTCAGGCAACCCGCTGAAGGACAGCGACTTTGCGGGCAACTTGGAATTGGTATTTAACCAAGCCGACATCCCTTACAGCATTAAGCCGTCAGCACTTGCAGCCCGAAATCATTCGGACTTGGGTTATGTCTTACCGGATGGGGTTTATGTGTTTGACTTCTCTAACCAAGGCTTGCCAAACCTCGGCGGCTCTCGTGACTATATTGACACCGAACGTCTTACAGAGTTTTGGATTCGCTTCAATACTCAAAAAGGCGGGCGCGTGAAAATCGTTGCTGAAAAGCTTTCACGCTTGCATTAATACACGCGGGAGGGCTTTTCCCTCCTTTTCTTATTTGACTACTACGAAGGAGGATTTATATGAACGCACCATCACAAATGGGTCTAGGTGAAATGTTCTACCATGCCGCAGACTTATATCCAAACATGGGGTTTATGAGTACCCGAACGTCTACAGTTCCCGAAGCTGAAGATCAAATGTCTCTTGTCGATGATGAGGACACAGCAAAAGAGCATGACGTAAAGCAAGACCCTATTACATCAAAACAAATCTTGCTGGGGTTCGGCATTGTGTTCCTTGTCGTATTCCTATTCTCGGCAAGGGTGTAGGGGGTGTGACTTGTGGAGCAAATCTATTCAATCCTATTAAATAACGGAGCCATGGGCGTAATGCTCGCGTGGTTCATGTTCAAACAATCAAAGGATAACGAACAGACACGGGAAATTCTAACCGATCTGAAAATGGTTATTTCAAAAATCGGGGGTGCGTCAAGCAATGACTAAAATTCTTGTTCTCACCGTTATTATCATCGTGTTTTGGTTCTTCTTTATCCGCCGCAAAAAGAAGGGATAACACATGGAAAAAGGTCTTTTGTTTTTCACGCTGGCGCTCACAGCCATATGGATTATTCTTGATGACTTTTATGGCGGCAAACACCTGTCAAAGATGGCACAGAAAATGACGCCTGACATTTCTACACCGATGGACGTTGTAAAAGATGGTTGGGAATCTACAAAAGAAACCGTCGACGAAGCCGGAAAGACAGCGAAAAAGGCAGTTGAAAAAGCGACAGGATACG
>NZ_JBHZAN010000088.1:0-3939 GCF_042754285.1 Streptomyces sp. NPDC059224 | reverse complement strand
TCGGATAGTCACCACGGACCTCGGCAACCATACGGACCGCTCGTTTGCGCAGCTCAACGGGATAGGAGGAGGGACGTGCCATGACTCAATCCTTTTACGGAATCGAGTCTCTACCGAACCCGGAACGGTTCACTAATGAGGTGGCTTCGTTGCGCCTGCTGGGCGCCCGGAAGGTAGCGCACTGGGCCCCACCGGTGACAGGAAGCCCCTCGAACGGGTGCCGAGCGTTGGAGACGGTGCTGGATCCCGGCCTCGTGGGCGTCAGCCCCGACGATGGCGAGATTTGCCAAGCAATACCGCACCCCACACCGCCGCCCGCCCTTCCATGTGAAAACGCTGGGCTGGGCGGTGAAGCCGACGAGGCGGCGGCAGTTGACCCAGTCGACCGGCCCGTCCATCCTGATCAACCCGACCGCCCGAAACCACCGCGCCCTGGAGCCCGACATGATCGTGCCCGACCCCGTCACGCGCGACATTCTCGCGACCTTCGAAAATGTGCGATTCCGGCTGTTCGAGCGTCTGGAGGGCCTGACCGACGCCGAGTACCGTTGGGAGCCGGTCAGCGACTGCATCAGCATCCGCCCCGGCAACGACGGGATCTTCCGCGTCGCCACGCTGTTTCCGGAATCGAGCCCGCATGTGCCAGATCCCATCACGACGATCGCCTGGCGCATCTGGCACATCGGCAGCCTCTGCCTGCGCGGCTATGTGATCCACTTCTTCGAGGACGTTCCCGAGCTCGGCGACCGCCACGAGTGGCCGGGCACCGCGAAAGAGGGCGTCCAGGCGCTGACCGAGGACTGGGAGCACTTCATCTCTCGTATCGCAGCCCTCGGCGACGAGCGTCTCCTGGCGCCGATAGGCATGGGCCCAGGCGGATGGGACGGTGAGACCTATCTGAAGCTTGCGCTGCACGCGTTGAAGGAGGTCACACACCACGGTGGTGAGATCGGCCTGCTGCGTGACCTGTACCTGCGCGAAGGCGTCTGATTCTTGGCGGTGGGCGATCTTGTTCGGCGGCCGGGGCGCGGATGGCCAGATCGTCGGTCGGGGGGCGCTCGTCGAGATCGATGACGTCGTGGGTCACCAGGTAAGCGTCCGAGGGGCGCTGCCAGGGTTCCATGGCCAAGTCCGCAGCGGCCATACGGATCAGGCTGATCGCTACTTCCGCGTTCGTGCTGTCGCCCCCCTCGTCATTTTTCCGTGGCGGCAAGTCCTATCACCGGGAGTCGGGTGGTTGATCAGGTGACCAGCAATACGCGCGTGCGTAGCAGGCTGAAACTGGCTCGGCCGAACATCTGTCGCTTGAACATCTTGATTCTGTTGACGTGACCTCCAACAACACCGCAGTTCCAGGGCAGGGTCAGGCCGGCGATGACAGCGTCGCGGTCTCGGTCGATTCCTGGCGCGAGAGAGTGGAGGCCGGGCAAGCCACTGCGGGAGCCGTTCGCCCTGGCGCTCGGTGAGCATCTGGGCGAAGGACCGGACGTGACCGGTCCGGCGTCGAGTTTAGCGACGCCCGTGAACGCACTTGACCAGCGGATTCATGTGAGGTGAACATACGTCCAACAGGCCGCAGGACCTACCGGACGCCACGGAAACCCCCTCGCGGCCCTGACATGGATCTTCTGCCCTGTGGGGGGAATTGTGCAGTTCTGGCCGCACGGCACGCTGCCACGGAGAATGACCCGCGCCGCATGTGTGGGTGTGCTGCTCGCGGGAGGAAGCGTGGCCTGCGCCGCGACCGACGGGAAGGACTCCACGGCTCCTTCCTCGGACACTTCCGCGGGCCGGGTCGCGATGGACTCGACCGCGGCTGCAGGAACCGATGCCATAGCCGGAGAGAAGCCCGAAGCAGTCGTGGCGAAGGCAGCCAAGAGCACCGAGAGCCTCACCTCGCTCCGCTACCGGATCGCCGGGACCGTACCGTCAATGGGGCATGTCAAAGGCGAGGTCTCCATGACCACGAAGCCCTGGGCCATGAACATGAAGGTGACGGCCGAGTCCGGCACGGCGTGGCACGGGCCGATGGAGTTCCGGTTCGTCAAGGACACGATGTACGCGGGCGGAAGCGCGCTGCGCGCCCGCCGTGCCGACCACAAGGGCTGGCTCAGGGCCGCTCCGGCCGTCTGGGGGCGTGGCAGTTCGCAGAACCAGGCGTTCGGCCTGCTCCCGAACGTACTGGAGGAAAATCCGATCGAGCAGACCGCGCTGCTTACCGGGTCCAAGGATCTCAAGATGGTCGGGACCGAGACGGTTGCCGGCGCGAGCACTGTCCACTACGCGGGAACCGTCGCGAAGGACGACGTGACAGGTGACCGGCTGGACCAGCTCATCGGGCTGGAGATCACCGAACCGCTCACCATGGACCTGTGGATCGACGGCGGCGGCCACACCAAGCAGTTCCGCCTCAGGGGCAGGCACGACGAGAAGTTCTTCCCCGGGACCGGGAACGCTCCGCTGGACCTGAACGTCACCTTCCTGGACTTCAACAAGCCGCTCACCATCAAGGCCCCCGATACGGCCGACGCGGTGTCTCTCGGAGACGCGCGCGAAGGCTGACAAGCCATTTCTCTTGACTGCGCCCACAGCGCAAGCGATTCGGTCGACATGCCCGCCGCCGTTTCCACCGTTGCCGCGCCCGCCCGGCCAACACATTCCGCCGACTCTGATCACCGATTGAGATGAGTCGTAGAGGCTGTCCCCCAACCGCCCGGGAGGTGCGCGTGAGTGGGGGCCCTGACCGGTTGGGCCTTGGGGACGATGAGGCCATGGATACACTGCTGGCTTCGTTGATCTCCAAGAACAGCGTTTGGCGACGGTCGCCAGAGGCAGTTGGTGGTCAACCGGCTCTGGAATGTGGATGAGAAATGACGGCGCTGCGTGGATGCGAACGTGTCGACGGCCAGCCGCTCGAAGGACAGCTGGTCGTCAAAGCAGGTAGCGGCGGAGGTCAGCACGTGTTCTGGCCTCCGGTGGCCGGGTGAGGCAGTGCAGCCCTTGATGTTCGCGCGGTTTCGACCGGCGATTATTCACTTGACCCGGTCCGTACGGTGTTTGAGTGAAGGATTCTTTGATCGACGAACTCCGCACCGCGTATGACGCCCAACTCCGTGGTGTCACCCCGCCTGGCGGCAGCGCCCGCGTCGAGAAGGACGGCCCGTTGACCCGTGTCGTCGGTTGGCACCGTGGCTTCGTCACGGGCCCACGCGACCTCGGTGTGTACGGGGCAGAACTCGACACGCTCATAGCGCGGCAGCGTGACTTCTACGGCGCCCGTGGCGAGGCGGTCGAATGGAAGACTCGCGCCCATGATCTCCCCGCCGACCTGACCGACCGGCTCACCGCGGCCGGCTTCGTCGCCGAGGACAGCGAGACGGTGCTCATCGGGCGGGCCGCAGACCTTGCCGCCGACCCCGTCCTGCCCGACGGCGTGACCCTCCGCCGTGTCACCGCCAGATCAGACCTCCAGCGCATCGCCGCTCTGGAGAGCACCGTCTGGGGCGAGGACTGGAGTTGGCTCGCCGACGACCTGGCGGCCCGGGTCGAGGACGCCCCGGAGAACACCATCGTCCTCGTCGCCGAGGCCCGCGCCGAAGTCGTCTGCGCCGCTTGGCTGGTGTTCAACGACGGCGTCGACTTCGGCGGCCTCTGGGGCGGATCAACGGTCAAGGAATGGCGCGGACAGGGCATCTACCGGGCCATGGTCGCCCACCGAGCCCAACTCGCTGCTGCCCGCGATGTCCCCTATGTCTACGTCGACGCCTCAGCCGACAGCGCTCCGATCCTCACCCGCCTTGGCCTGCACGCGGTCACCACGACGACACCGTATGTCTGGTCGCCCTGATCTCCGCGTCGGCGTACGCGGACCGTGTGCCCCAAGTGCCGAGTAGCAGTTGCCGGAACTCCCGTCTGTATCCCGGGAGACTGGGTTGCCGG
>NZ_JBHZAN010000087.1:0-4216 GCF_042754285.1 Streptomyces sp. NPDC059224 | reverse complement strand
GGAAAGCACGAACTCACGCAACCGCACCGCCTGCCCCCGCAACGCCTCGACAGAACGACCAGACACCAACACCGGCACCGGCAACACCGGCACCGCCGTCACCGTCGGCTCGACGACCGGCGCCTGCTCCACGATCACGTGCGCATTGGTCCCGCTCACCCCGAACGCCGACACCGCGGCCCGACGCACCTCCGTCTCCGGCCAGGGACGGGATTCGGCGAGGAGTTCCAGCGGACCGCCGGCCCAGTCGACGTGCGGGGTGGGTTCGTCGGCGTGCAGGGTCCGGGGCAGCACCCCGTGGCGTATCGCCTCGACCACTTTGATCACCCCGGCCACTCCGGCGGCCGCCTGCGTGTGCCCGATGTTCGACTTCACCGACCCCAGCCACAACGGCCGGTCACGATCGGCGCCGTAGACACCGTGCAGGGCCTGCGCCTCGATGGGGTCGCCGAGCGAGGTGCCGGTGCCGTGCGCCTCCACCACGTCGACGTCGCCGGGCGACAGTGCCGCGTCGGTCAGCGCTTCGACGATGACGCGGCGCTGTGCCTGGCCGTTGGGGGCGGTGAGGCCGTTGGACGCGCCGTCCTGGTTGACCGCGGAGCCGCGGATGACCGCGAGGACCGGGTGGTTGTTGCGCTGTGCGTCGGACAGCCGCTCCAGCAGCAGCATGCCCACGCCCTCGGACCAGCCGGTGCCGTCGGCGTCGGCGGAGAACGCCTTGCAGCGGCCGTCGGCGGCCAGGCCGCCGAGCCGGTCGAACTCCACGTAGGTGCCGGGGGTGGACATGATGGTCACGCCGCCGGCCAGGGCCAGCGTGGTCTCCCCCGAGCGCAGGGACTGTACCGCCAGGTGCAGGGTGACCAGGGAGGAGGAGCAGGCGGTGTCCACGGTGACGGCGGGGCCTTCGAATCCGAAGGTGTAGGCGACCCGGCCGGTGGCGATGCTGGCCGCGTTGCCGTTGCCGATGAAACCTTGCAGTTCCTCGGGTACGTCGTCCATCAGCGTCGCGTAGTCGTGGTACATCACGCCGGCGAAGACGCCGGTGCGGCTGCCGCGGGCGGTGAGCGGGTCGATGCCGGCACGTTCGAACGCCTCCCAGGAGGTTTCCAGGAGCAGCCGCTGCTGCGGGTCCATCGCCAGTGCCTCGCGCGGGGAGATCCCGAAGAACCCCGGGTCGAAGTCCCCGGCGCCGTCGACGAACCCGCCGAGCCCGACCGGCAGTCCGGCCAGGTCCCAGCCACGGTCGGTGGGGAACCCGGAGATCCCGTCGCGGCCCGCCGCGAGCATCTCCCACAGTTGTTCGGGGGTGCCGACGCCACCGGGGTAGCGGCAGGCCATGCCGACGATCGCGATGGGCTCGCGCCGGGCCTGCTCGATCTCGGCGAGCCTGCGCTGCGCGGTCTGTGCCTCGGTCAGCGCACGCCGGAGATAGTCCCGGAGCTTGTCCTCGTTAGCCACGCGGTTCCCTTCCTCACTCTTGGTCGGCGCCGAGGCCGTCGACCAGACCGAACAGTTCGTCGTCGGAGGCCGACGACAGGTCGTGCTCCGGTGCGGCCCCGGACTGCTCCTCGCCGCCGTACTTCGCGAGCAGCGCGGTGAGCCGCATGCGCAGCTTCGCCGCGTCCACGGCGCCGGGATCGGCACCGGCCAGCGCTGCTTCGAGCTGGTCGAGCCCGGCGAGCGGGGAGCCGGCCCGTGCGCCGTCGGCCGCGGGCATGGAGGTGTGCAGGTGTGCGGCCAGTGCCACCGGGGTGGCGTACTCGAACACCACTGCGGCGGGCAGCCGGACGCCGGTGGTCTCGGACAGCCGGTTGCGCAGCTCCACCGCGGCCAGCGAGTCGACGCCGAGTTCGGCGAAGGTGCGGTGCTCGGCCACCGCTGCCGGTGAGTCGTAGGCCAGCACCCTGGCCGCTTCGGCACGGACCAGCTCCAGGAGCGCCTTGTCGCGGTCGGGTCCGGACAGTGCGGCAGGCAGGACGGCGGGCGCGGAGCGGGTGCCGGTGGCCGCGGCGGGGCTCGTGACGGAGGTTTCCCGGACCAGACCGCGCAGGACTGCCGGTACCGGGCGGCCGGTGCGCAGGGCCGTCCGGTCCAGACGCATCGGGACGAGTACGGGTTCGTCGACGGCTCGCGCGAGGTCGAACAGCTCGATCGCCTCGGGTGTGGTCAGCGGCCGCAGCCCGGCACGGGCGATGCGGGCCAGGTCGGCACCGGACAGTTCGCCGGTGATGCCGCTGCCGTCGCGCTGCTCCCACAGTCCCCAGGCCAGCGAGGTGGCCGGGAGCCCGGCGGCGTGCCTGGCCCTGGCCAGCGCGTCCAGTGCGGCGTTGGCGGCGGAGTAGGCGCTCTGCCCGGCCGCGCCGAGCACTCCGGCGGAGGAGGAGAACAGCACGAAGTCGGTCAGTTCGCGGTCGCGGGTCAGCTCGTCCAGCCAGCGCGCGCCCAGCACCTTCGGCGCGAGCACCGCCGCCAGCCGCTCCTCGGTGAGGCCGGTGACCAGACCGTCGTCCACCACCCCGGCCGCGTGCACCACGGCCGTCACCGGATGCCCGGCCAGCAACGCGGCCACCGCCTCCCGCTCGGCCACGTCACACGCCACCACCGACACCACCGCACCCAGCTCCCGCAGCTCGGCGGCCAGTTCGGCCGCGCCCGGGGTGTCCGGGCCCCGACGGCCGGTGAGCACGAGTTCGCGCACTCCGCAGTCGCCGGCCAGATGACGGGCGAGGGCCGCACCGAGCGCGCCCAGTCCCCCGGTGATCAGCACCGGCCCGCCCGGGTCCCAGGCGGCGCCGTCCCGGTCGGTGATCCGGGACATCGGGACATGGGCCAGGCGGGGCACCAGCGGCGTGCCCTCGCGCACCACCAGTTGTCCGCCGGGTACGTTCCACGCGGCGGCGGCGACGGCATCGCCGGTGTCCTCCGGGTCCTCGACGTCCGCCAGCAGGAACCGGTCCGGGTGCTCCTGCTGCACCGAGCGCAGCAGACCCCAGACCGCCGCAGCCGCCGGATCGGACCGGGCGTTCCGGGTCCGCAGTGCCAGCCGGGAGCGGGCGAAACGGTCCTCGGCCAGCCAGGTGTGGACCGCGCCCAGCACCCGGCCGGCCGCGGCCACCGGATCGGTCTCGTCCCCGGCCGCCAGCACCACCACCTCGGGCAGTTCCCCGTCCGCCAGTTCGGCGAGTTCGGCCAGTTCAGCGCAGTGCAGCACGGTCGGCTCCGGGCCGCCTGGCAGGGTGGCGGGGACCAACTCCTCGGCGTACAGCGATTCATGGTGGCCGAGCTGTTCGGCCGAGATCGGCCGCACGGCGAGGGACTCCACCACTGCGACCGGGGCGCCCGTGGCATCGGACAGCTCGATCCTGGCCGCCTCTGCGGCGATCGGAGAGATCCGCACCCTGAGTGCGGACGCCCCGCTGCGACGCAGCGCGATCCCGTTCCAGGCGAACGGCAGCAAGGTGCGGTCGCCCTCGTCCTCGTGCAGATAGCGCAAGGCGTGCAGCGATGCGTCCAGCAGGGCCGGATGCAGCCCGTAGCGGCCGGCGTCGGTCAGCTCGGGCAGCTCGATGTCGGCGAGGATCTCCGCACCGCTCCGCCAGGCAGCGCGCAGTCCCTGGAACGCCGGGCCGTACTCGAGCCCGGTGGCGGCGAACTCGGTGTACGCCGAACCGACGTCCAGCGCGATCGCGCCCGGCGGCGGCCAGGCAGCCGGTGCGTCCAGCGGCTCTGCCGAGACCGAGCCGAGTACGGCACGGGCGTAGCAGGTCCACGGGGTGCCGTCCTCGGCCGGTCGGGCGTGCACGGTCAACGGCCGCTCTCCCCGCACGCCCCGAGCACCGACCCTCATCTGCACCTCGACCGCACCGTCCCCGGGCAGCACCAGAGGTGCCTGGAGGGTCAGTTCGGCGACCTCGCCGGCACCGGTCGCGGCGGCGGCGTGCAGAGCCAGCTCGGCGAACACGCTGCCGGGCACGACGGTCGCGCCGAGCACGGTGTGCTCCCCCAGCCAGGGCTGCGCCCGGGTAGCGAGCTGCCCGCTCAGCAGGAACCCGTCCTCCTCGGCGAACTCCACCACCGCGTCCAGCAGCGGATAGCCGCTCCGGCGCGATGGTTCGACGCCGTCCAGCCAGTAGCGGCGGTGTTGGAAGGCGTAGGTGGGCAGATCGACCGGCGCCGCGGCAGGCAGATACGACGCCCAGTCCACACCACCACCATG
>NZ_JBHZAN010000086.1:0-3261 GCF_042754285.1 Streptomyces sp. NPDC059224 | reverse complement strand
GTGTCGGGCACGCTGTTGGGTGTCTGAGGGAATGAGTTCCCTCTGATGCCGGCCCCGGTAAAGCACTGCGTAAGTGGTGTGTGACGGGTGGCTGGTCGTTGTTTGAGAACTGCACAGTGGACGCGAGCATCTGTGGCCAAGTTTTTAAGGGCGCACGGTGGATGCCTTGGCACCAGGAACCGATGAAGGACGTGGGAGGCCGCGATAGTCCCCGGGGAGTCGTCAACCAGGCTTTGATCCGGGGGTTTCCGAATGGGGAAACCCGGCAGTCGTCATGGGCTGTCACCCGCTGCTGAACACATAGGCAGTGTGGAGGGAACGAGGGGAAGTGAAACATCTCAGTACCCTCAGGAAGAGAAAACAACCGTGATTCCGGGAGTAGTGGCGAGCGAAACCGGATGAGGCCAAACCGTATGCGTGTGAGACCCGGCAGGGGTTGCGTATACGGGGTTGTGGGATCTCTCTTTTGCGGTCTGCCGGCCGTGAGACGAGTCAGAAACCGTTGATGTAGGCGAAGGACATGCGAAAGGTCCGGCGTAGAGGGTAAGACCCCCGTAGCTGAAACATTGACGGCTCGTTTGAGAGACACCCAAGTAGCACGGGGCCCGAGAAATCCCGTGTGAATCTGGCGGGACCACCCGCTAAGCCTAAATATTCCCTGGTGACCGATAGCGGATAGTACCGTGAGGGAATGGTGAAAAGTACCCCGGGAGGGGAGTGAAATAGTACCTGAAACCGTGTGCCTACAAGCCGTGGGAGCATCCTTGTGGTGTGACTGCGTGCCTTTTGAAGAATGAGCCTGCGAGTTTGCGGTGTGTTGCGAGGTTAACCCGTGTGGGGTAGCCGTAGCGAAAGCGAGTCCGAATAGGGCGTTTCAGTAGCACGCTCAAGACCCGAAGCGGAGTGATCTAGCCATGGGCAGGTTGAAGCGGAGGTAAGACTTCGTGGAGGACCGAACCCACCAGGGTTGAAAACCTGGGGGATGACCTGTGGTTAGGGGTGAAAGGCCAATCAAACTCCGTGATAGCTGGTTCTCCCCGAAATGCATTTAGGTGCAGCGTCGTGTGTTTCTTGCCGGAGGTAGAGCACTGGATAGGCGATGGGCCCTACCGGGTTACTGACCTTAGCCAAACTCCGAATGCCGGTAAGTGAGAGCGCGGCAGTGAGACTGTGGGGGATAAGCTCCATGGTCGAGAGGGAAACAGCCCAGAGCATCGACTAAGGCCCCTAAGCGTACGCTAAGTGGGAAAGGATGTGGAGTCGCACAGACAACCAGGAGGTTGGCTTAGAAGCAGCCACCCTTGAAAGAGTGCGTAATAGCTCACTGGTCTAGTGATTCCGCGCCGACAATGTAGCGGGGCTCAAGCGTACCGCCGAAGTCGTGTCATTGCAGCTATAGGGCCAACGCCCGCTGTGATGGGTAGGGGAGCGTCGTCTGCCGGGTGAAGCAGCCGCGTAAGCGAGTTGTGGACGGTTGACGAGTGAGAATGCAGGCATGAGTAGCGATTCACACGTGGGAAACGTGTGCGCCGATTGACTAAGGGTTCCTGGGTCAAGCTGATCTGCCCAGGGTAAGTCGGGACCTAAGGCGAGGCCGACAGGCGTAGTCGATGGATAACCGGTTGATATTCCGGTACCCGCTGTGAAGCGTCAAACATCGAACCTTCTGATGCTAAGGCCGTGAAGCCGTTCCGGACCCTTCGGGGAATGGAAAGTGGTGGAGCCGCTGATCCAAGGTGGTAGTAGGTGAGTGATGGGGTGACGCAGGAAGGTAGTCCATCCCGGGCGGTGGTTGTCCCGGGGTAAGGGTGTAGCCCGTCATCTAGGCAAATCCGGATGACATGAGGGTGAGACCTGATGCCGAGCCGATTGTGGTGAAGTGGATGATCCTATGCTGTCGAGAAAAGCCTCTAGCGAGTTTCATGGCGGCCCGTACCCTAAACCGACTCAGGTGGTCAGGTAGAGAATACCGAGGCGTTCGGGTGAACTATGGTTAAGGAACTCGGCAAAATGCCCCCGTAACTTCGGGAGAAGGGGGGCCAGTCCTGGTGACGGAATTTACTTCCTGAGCTGGGGGTGGCCGCAGAGACCAGCGAGAAGCGACTGTTTACTAAAAACACAGGTCCGTGCGAAGCCGTAAGGCGATGTATACGGACTGACGCCTGCCCGGTGCTGGAACGTTAAGGGGACCGGTTAGCTCAGATTCGTCTGGGCGAAGCTGAGAACTTAAGCGCCAGTAAACGGCGGTGGTAACTATAACCATCCTAAGGTAGCGAAATTCCTTGTCGGGTAAGTTCCGACCTGCACGAATGGCGTAACGACTTCTCGACTGTCTCAACCATAGGCCCGGTGAAATTGCACTACGAGTAAAGATGCTCGTTTCGCGCAGCAGGACGGAAAGACCCCGGGACCTTTACTACAGTTTGATATTGGTGTTCGGTTCGGCTTGTGTAGGATAGCTGGGAGACTTTGAACTCTGGACGCCAGTTCAGGGGGAGTCGTCGTTGAAATACCAGTCTGGTCGTGCTGGATGTCTAACCCGCGCCCGTGATCCGGGTGGGGGACAGTGTCTGATGGGTAGTTTAACTGGGGCGGTTGCCTCCTAAAGAGTAACGGAGGCGCCCAAAGGTTCCCTCAGCCTGGTTGGCAATCAGGTGTTGAGTGTAAGTGCACAAGGGAGCTTGACTGTGAGACCGACGGGTCGAGCAGGGACGAAAGTCGGGACTAGTGATCCGGCGGTGGCTTGTGGAAGCGCCGTCGCTCAACGGATAAAAGGTACCCCGGGGATAACAGGCTGATCTTCCCCAAGAGTCCATATCGACGGGATGGTTTGGCACCTCGATGTCGGCTCGTCGCATCCTGGGGCTGGAGTCGGTCCCAAGGGTTGGGCTGTTCGCCCATTAAAGCGGTACGCGAGCTGGGTTTAGAACGTCGTGAGACAGTTCGGTCCCTATCCGCTGCGCGCGCAGGAGTCTTGAGAAGGGCTGTCCCTAGTACGAGAGGACCGGGACGGACGAACCTCTGGTGTGCCAGTTGTTCTGCCAAGGGCATGGCTGGTTGGCTACGTTCGGGAGGGATAACCGCTGAAAGCATCTAAGCGGGAAGCCTGCTTCGAGATGAGGACTCCCACCCACTTGATGGGGTAAGGCTCCCAGTAGACGACTGGGTTGATAGGCCGGATCTGGAAGCACCGTGAGGTGTGGAGGTGACCGGTACTAATAGGCCGAGGGCTTGTCCTCAGTTGCTCGCGTCCACTGTGTT
>NZ_JBHZAN010000085.1:0-8174 GCF_042754285.1 Streptomyces sp. NPDC059224 | reverse complement strand
CGCTCGTTTGCGCAGCTCAACGGGATAGGAGGAGGGACGTGCCATGACTCAATCCTTTCACGGAATCGAGTCTCTACCGAACCCGGAACGGTTCACCCTGACGAGCGGAAGTCAGTATCTAGCAACCCGACTTCATCAGAACCGAGGCATACCATTCCACCGACCACGGAGCGGTTCAATGAGTGTGGCGCAGCCACAGATGGGAGAGCAGTGACGGCTGAGGTGTGTCTGGGATCTTGCTCGTTTGCTGTCGTTCCGGCAACCGCTGTGTGTATGCATCGAAGCGCGCCGCGGATGGCCAAGGGTGGCCCACGGGTGGCCGGATGCCCTTGGGTGGTATGACACGAGGTACCCGGGCCGAGCACGGTGCATGTGGTCTGATCAGGCGTGCATGTGCTCTGATCAGGCACGATAGCATCCCGCAGCGCCAGCCGTCATCAGGCGGAACGATCACTGGTGGCCTCGTAATGCGTAGGTCGCGCCGCCTGGCATACACGGTTCCGTTTCATACCTCAAGACGGTCTAAGGGCCGCAGGGCCGGTCCTGAAGCCGCCCATGAGCAACCTCGATGAAGGGCGTTCGGCGGGGACATCCTGGGGACTTTTCGGGGACTTTCAAGTCTGTCCCAGGGACTTTCCGGGGACTTTCCGCCGCGTAAGCAGGGAAGGCCCTGACAGCACTGAAAGACACGAACGCGCTGTTCAGGGTCTGTTCCCCTAGCACTCGATGATGTTCACAGCCAGCCCGCCCCGCGCCGTCTCCTTGTACTTGACGCTCATGTCGGCGCCGGTGTCCTTCATGGTCTTGATGACCTTGTCCAGGGACACCTTGTGGGAGCCGTCGCCGCGCATGGCCATGCGGGCCGCGGTGACCGCCTTGACCGCGGCCATGCCGTTGCGTTCGATGCAGGGGATCTGGACCAGGCCGCCGACCGGGTCGCAGGTGAGGCCGAGGTTGTGCTCCATGCCGATCTCGGCCGCGTTCTCGACCTGTTCCGGGGAGCCGCCGAGCACCTCGGCCAGCGCGCCCGCCGCCATCGAGCAGGCCGAGCCGACCTCGCCCTGGCAGCCGACCTCGGCGCCGGAGATGGACGCGTTCTCCTTGAAGAGCATGCCGATCGCGCCGGCCGCGAGGAGGAAGCGGACCACTCCGTCCTCGTCGGCGCCCGGGACGAAGTCGATGTAGTAGTGCAGGACCGCCGGGATGATGCCCGCCGCGCCGTTGGTGGGAGCGGTGACCACCCGGCCGCCCGCCGCGTTCTCCTCGTTCACGGCCATCGCGTAGAGCGTGATCCACTCCATCGCGTGGGCCAACGGGTCGCCCTCGGCGCGCAGTTGCCGCGCGGTGATGGCGGCACGGCGACGGACCCGCAGACCGCCCGGCAGGATCCCCTCCCGCGACATCCCGCGCCCCACGCACGCCTGCATCACCCGCCAGATGTCCAGCAGCCCCTCGCGGATCTCCTCCTCGGTGCGCCAGGCCCGCTCGTTCTCCAGCATCAGGGCGGAGATCGACAGACCCGTCTCCTTGGTGAGGCGCAGCAGCTCGTCGCCCGTGCGGAAGGGGTACTTCAGGACCGTGTCGTCCAGCTTGATGCGGTCCGCGCCGACCGCCTCCTCGTCGACGACGAACCCGCCGCCGACCGAGTAGTACGTCTTGGAGAGGAGTTCCGTCCCAGAGGCGTCGTACGCCCACAGGGTCATGCCGTTCGCGTGGTAGGGCAGCGTCTTGCGGCGGTGCAGTTTCAGGTCGGCGTCGAAGGAGAACGCGATCTCGTGCTCGCCCAGCAGCGACAGGCGTTTCGTGGCCTTGATCGTCTCGATCCGGTCGTCCGCGCCCTCCACGTCGACCGTGCGCGGCGAGGCGCCCTCCAGGCCGAGCAGCACCGCCTTCGGGGTGCCGTGGCCGTGGCCGGTCGCGCCGAGCGACCCGTACAGCTCGGAGCGTATCGAGGTGACGGAGTCCAGCAGCCCCTCGTTGCGCAGGCGGCGGGCGAACATGCGGGCCGCGCGCATGGGACCGACGGTGTGAGAGCTCGACGGGCCGATACCGATCGAGAACAGGTCGAAGACCGAGATGGCCACGGGAACTCCTTGGAAAAGGGCGGGGGCACACACCATCGGGTGCCCCCACCAGGGAACTACTTGTTCAGACCGGGGTAAAGCGGGTGCTTCGCGGTCAGGGCCTCGACCCGGGCCCTCAGGGCCGCCGCGTCGTAGGACGGCTTCAGCGTCTCGGCGATCACGTCCGCGACCTCGGTGAAGTCCTCGGCCGTGAAGCCGCGGGTGGCCAGCGCCGGGGTGCCGATCCGCAGCCCCGAGGTGACCATCGGCGGACGCGGGTCGTTCGGGACGGCGTTGCGGTTGACCGTGATGCCGACCTCGTGGAGACGGTCCTCGGCCTGCTGCCCGTCCAGCTGCGACTCGCGCAGGTCGACGAGGATCAGGTGCACGTCCGTGCCGCCGGACAGCACGTTCACGCCGGCCTCGCGGGCGTCGGGCGCGGTGAGCCGCTCGGCGAGGATGCGCGCACCCTCCACCGTACGACGCTGGCGCTCCTTGAAGTCCTCCGAGGCGGCGACCTTGAAGGAGACGGCCTTCGCCGCGATCACGTGCTCCAGGGGACCGCCCTGGAAGCCGGGGAAGACGGACGAGTTCAGCTTCTTCGCGAAGGCCTGACGGGCCAGGATGATGCCGCCGCGGGGACCGCCCAGCGTCTTGTGGGTGGTGGAGGTGACCACGTCGGCGTAGGGCACCGGGTTCTCGTGCAGACCGGCGGCGACCAGGCCGGCGAAGTGGGCCATGTCGACCCACAGGTACGCCTCGACCTCGTCGGCGATCCGCCGGAACTCGGCGAAGTCCAGCTGGCGCGGGTACGCCGACCAGCCGGCGATGATCACCTTCGGCCGGTGCTCCTTGGCGAGCCGCTCCACCTCGGCCATGTCCACGAGACCGGCGTCGTCCACGTGGTAGGCCACCACGCCGAACTGCTTGCCGGAGAAGTTCAGGCGCATGCCGTGGGTCAGGTGGCCGCCGTGGGCGAGGTCCAGACCCAGGATGGTGTCGCCGGGCTGCGCCAGCGCGAACAGGGCCGCCTGGTTGGCGGAGGCACCGGAGTGCGGCTGCACGTTGGCGTACTCGGCGCCGAACAGCTCCTTCACCCGGTCGATGGCGATCTGCTCGGTGACGTCGACGTGCTCGCAGCCGCCGTAGTAGCGGCGGCCCGGGTAGCCCTCGGCGTACTTGTTGGTCAGTACCGAGCCCTGCGCCTCCATGACCGCGACCGGAGCGAAGTTCTCCGAGGCGATCATCTCCAGGGTGGACTGCTGGCGCACCAGCTCGGCGTCGACCGCGGCCGCGACCTCCGGGTCGAGCTCGTGCAGGGGCGTGTTCAGAACGGACATCTTTTTCTACGACTCCTCAGCCGGTGTCTGTGCGGTCCTCAGCCGGCGGTGAAGGCGGTGTACTCGTCGGCGGAGAGCAGATCGGCAGGCTCGTCCGCGATGCGCACCTTGAACAGCCAGCCGCCCTCGAAGGGGGCCGAGTTCACCAGGGACGGGTCGTCCACGACGTCCTCGTTGATCTCGGTGATCTCACCGGTGACCGGCGAGTAGAGGTCGGAGACCGACTTGGTCGACTCCAGCTCGCCGCAGGACTCGCCCGCGGTCACGGTGTCGCCGACGGCCGGGAGCTGGACGAAGACGACGTCACCGAGCGCGTTGGCCGCGTGCTCCGTGATGCCGACCGTCGCCACGCTGTCCGCGGCGGCCGACAGCCACTCGTGCTCCTTGCTGTAACGCAGCTGCTGGGGGTTGCTCATGGCCTGAATTCTCCTGTACGCGGGGGAGTGCTGGTGAAAGAGGACTGCTGGAAAGACACGTGAGCAGCGGAAATGTGCGCAGGGTCACGCGCCGCCGCGCCCAGTGTCTCCTCTGGGTCTGCCTCGGGGTCTACTTCTGGCGCTTGTAGAAGGGCAGGGCCACGACCTCGTACGGTTCGTGGCTGCCCCGGATGTCCACACCGACACCCGTGGTGCCCGGCGCCGAGTGCGCCGCGTCGACGTACGCCATGGCGATCGGCCTGCCCAGGGTGGGGGAGGGGGCACCGGAGGTGACCTCGCCGATCACCTCGCCGCCCGCGACCACCGAGAACCCGGCGCGCGGCACCCGACGGCCCTCGGCGACCAGGCCGACCAGCACCCGCGGCGGCTCGGCCGCGGCCCGGTCGGCGGCCTCCTGGAGCGCCTCGCGCCCCACGAAGTCGCCGTCCTTCTCGAACTTCACCACCCGGCCGAGCCCGGCGTCGAAGGGGGTCAGCGAGGTGGTCAGCTCATGCCCGTAGAGCGGCATGCCCGCCTCCAGGCGCAGGGTGTCCCGGCAGGACAGCCCGCAGGGCACCAGGCCGACGCCCTCACCCGCGTCGGTGAGCGCCTGCCACACCTGCACCGCGTGCTCCGGCTTCACGAACAGCTCGAAGCCGTCCTCGCCGGTGTAGCCGGTGCGGGCGATCAGCGCCGGGACCCCGGCGACCGTGCCGGGCAGCCCGGCGTAGTACTTCAGGCCGTCCAGGTCGGCGTCGGTCAGCGACTTCAGGATCCCGGGCGACTCCGGCCCCTGGACGGCGATCAGGGCGTACGCGTCCCGGTCGTCGCGCACCTCGGCGTCGAACCCGTCGGCACGCTCGGTCAGCGCGTCGAGGACCACCTGGGCGTTGGAGGCGTTGGCCACGACCAGGTACTCGGTCTCGGCCAGCCGGTAGACGATCAGGTCGTCGAGGATGCCGCCGTCGGCCCGGCAGATCATGGTGTAGCGGGCGCGCCCGACGCCGACGGAGGCGATGTTGCCGACCAGGGCGTGGTTCAGCAGGGCGGCCGCCTGGGGGCCGGTCACGGCGATCTCGCCCATGTGGGAGAGGTCGAAGAGCCCGGCCCTGGTCCGCACGGCGACATGCTCGTCGCGTTCGGATCCGTAGCGCAGGGGCATGTCCCAGCCGGCGAAGTCGGTCATGGTGGCGCCGAGCGAGCGATGCAGGGCATCGAGCGCGGTACGGCGGAGTCCAGCGGAATCGGAACTGCTCATCGGTCGGTCGTCTCCCAAAGATCCCAGGGCATGACAGGCGAGGTCTGTCCTCCCCATCTGTCATCGGAACCTGAGAGGTTCGCCTCGACCACCACAGTGGTCACGACTTGCACCTTGGGTGGGACCGCCGAGACGGCGGCCCGCTTTTCAGATGTGCCTCGCCCGCGCGGTAACGGGGCCTGAGAGATTCAAGGGAGGGACTTGCTCCTTCGGCGCCCCGGTGAAGACTGCCGGGGACTCTCCCGCGCGGATTCAAACGGCCGGTATGCAGTTGGCGGGCACATCATTGCATGCCGGGCGGAGCTTTGTGACAGGCCTGTGGCCGGAAGCGGACCGAACCGCGAGACGCCGGGGATTACCTTCTCTTTACAATATGTGGGGAGAACCTTTCCTGAACCCCCAGGGAGGACGGTCACGGTGACAAGGACCACGGCATACGCGACGACGACGGGCATCGCCCTGTCCGGGCAGCCGGCGGCCCCCGCGCGCGAGCGGTGCGCGGAGCCGGCACCGGTCGTCCGTGATCTGCGCGACCGTGCGGGCGGCAGCCCGCCCGGTCTGCTCTTCGGCCCTCGTGACCTGGTCGTGGTCACCGGACTGCCCGGCAGCGGCAAGTCCACCCTGATGCACCGCACCGTCCAGGGCATCCGGATCGACTCCCAGGACACCCGGGACCGCTGGGACGCCCGGCTGGCCCGCTTCCTGCCGTACGCCCTCTACCGCCCGCTGGTCCGCCTCGCCCACTACGCGGGACTGCGCCGCGCGCTGCGCACCGGCGAGGGCGTCGTGGTGCACGACTGCGGGACCCAGGCCTGGGTGCGCGACTGGCTGGCCCGCGCGGCCCGCCGCCGCGGCGGCACCCTGCACCTGCTGCTCCTGGACGTCACGCCCGGCACGGCGCTGGACGGCCAGCGCGAGCGCGGCCGGGGCGTCTCCCGGTACGCCTTCCTGCGCCACCGCCACGCCGCGTCCCGCCTGGTGCGCGCGGTGGAGAAGGGCGGGCTGCCGCAGGGGGTCGGCTCGGCGGTCCTGCTCGACCGGGACGCGGCGGACGTGCTGTGCCGGATCGCCTTCCGGAGGGCGGAGCAGCCCACCGGGTGAGGCCCCCCGGGCGGCGGATCGGCTCACGGGGTGAGGCATTGTCACAGCCACCCGCTAGCCTTTTCAGACTCAGCAGCAGCGGTTTCCAGCAGGCGGTAGGCAGATGGACTTCCCGGCGGACATTCCCGCGGACTTCCCGGCACAGGCACACCCCCACCCGCACGGCGGTTGGCCCGGCAACGAACTGGAGGAGGTCCTGTCGGCCTCCCTCGGCGTCCCCTCGGCCGCGGGCCGGCTCATCGAGGTGCTCGGCCGCAGTTTCCTGTGGATCCCGCTGCCGGAGGGCGGCGGTCCGCACAGCGGCCCGCTGGACCTGCCCACCACCGAGATCGAGGGCCGGGTGTACGTCCCGGTCTTCAGCTCCGAGGAGCAGTTCCGCCAGGTGGTCGGCGCCCACCTGTCGTACACGATCGCCCCGGCCGTCGAGTTCGCCCGCGGTCTGCCCCCGCAGGTCGGCATCGCCGTGAACCCGGGGGGCGTGGTGGGAGTCCCGCTGCCGCCGGAGGCGGTCGCCGAGCTGTGCCGCTGCGGCCGCAGCGAACTGGACGGCCCCGCCTCGGGCGGCCGGGTCCGGCTCTTCGAACCGGACTGGCAGGACGACCCGATGGACTTCCTGGCCGCGGCCTCCGCCGAGTTCGCGGGGACCGGCGTGGTCGCCACGGCCCGCCGCTGCCTGGCCGCGGTCGAGACGGCCGACCCCGTGATGTTCGTGGGCGTCGAACTCTCGCAGTGGGAGGGGGACATCAGGGCGGTGCCGCTGGAGGCGCTGGGCAAGGCGCTGGGCCGGGTCCCGGTGCGGTGGCCGGTGAACCTGGTCCTGCTCGACGTTGCCGACGACCCGGTGGGCCACTGGATGCGGGAGAACGTCCGGCCCTTCTACCAGTACGGCCACTGAAGGCGCCCCGCCAGGGGCGCGGGGGCCGTGCCGATGTGCGGTGCGGCCCCCGCGGGCCCGCCCGGCCACAACGCAACCCCCACTCGTGCACGGACCATCGGCCCCCTCCCCCCGGGCGCTTAAGCTGTCCCCGAATGCGGGGCGACAAATGAAGGGGCGGTAACACGTGAGCGCCAGCGGCACCGCGGCGGCCGGACAGGTCGAGCACATGCTGCGCCAGGTAACCCCCGGGCGCTACGACGCCTACGAGGCACTCCTCCGCGCCCTCGCCACGCCGTCCTCGGGTCAGATCTGGATGCTCCTGTGGCACGGTCAGGGCGGCTCCCCCGACGCCCAGTACGGGAACATGGACGTCGAGGGCCACGGCTACGCGCCCTGCGTGACCTCGGCCCAGGAACTGTCGGCGAGCGGCTGGAACCGTTCGTACGAGGTGGTCGACGGCCTCGACGTGGCCCGCACCCTCTATCCCGACCACTTCGGGCTGTGGCTCAACCCGCACGCCCCGGGCGGCGGGGTCGGCATCCCCTGGCTGGACCTGCGCCGGATCGCGACCGGGCTGGAGCGCCAGCCCGCGGGGCCGCTGCGTCTGGCCGAACCGACCATCGAGATCCCGCAGTTCTACGCGCTGCTGTCGCAGAACGCCCACCGCACGCCCGCGGTCCGCTCGCTGCGGCGCGCCTGGGTGCAGCCGGCGCTCGGCGCGCCGTATCTCGCGATCGGACTCGACGTGTACGACACGTCGCCGCCGGCCGTGGACTCGGTGCGGGCGATGATGCAGCAGTCCGTCGGGGCGGTGCCGGACGGGCTGCCGGTGTCCACGGTCGCCATGACCGACGAGTACGACCCCGTGGTGATGTGGATGCGGGCCGCCGCGCGTCCGTTCTACGACCGCGAGGCCCACGCGGCCCCGCCACCCGCACCGGCCGCGGGATACGGGTATCCACCGGCCCAGAGCGGCTACTGAGCGACGAGAAAGCGGCGCGGGCCGGTGCCCCCCGGGACGGGGCGGCCCCCGGGGGGCGGGCGGGGTAGCCCCGAAACGAATCGGCAAAGGGGGTGGGCGCGGAAGGGCAGCCCCGATGCCGGGTAAACGGTGATGAC
>NZ_JBHZAN010000084.1:0-8535 GCF_042754285.1 Streptomyces sp. NPDC059224 | reverse complement strand
TGACCCAGAGCAGGATCGCCGAGTCCCTGGGCATCTCCCAGATGCACGTCTCCCGGCTCATCAGCCGCAGCTGCGCCCGCGTCCGGGCCGAAGCCTTCCGTCAGTGACTCACTCCCGCACGCCGCACACCCCCGTAGCTCCGCAACCCGCATCCGAGGAGACCGTCCGATGCTCATGCCCCACCCCGCGACCCTGCGCAGAATTCTCACGGAGTACGAAACCGTGCTCGCGACCACGACGGGCGCCGACGCCCACACTCCCGGGCCGCGCCTGCGGGACCTGGCCTACACCCTCTGCGTGTCGACCGGCACACGTGAGATCGCACACGCCCTCCAAGCGGCCCACGACTACCTCGACCACACGATCGACACCGCCGAGGACGCGGGAGTGACGACCGGCACCGGCCGAGCACGGGTGGTCGTGACCCCCGGCCGTCTCCCTCGCTCCGCGGGCGCCCCGCTCCTTCACAGCTGAGTCCGTGGCGCGTCCGTGACGACCTGCCGACGACGGGAGCGACAGGGCTGAGCCGACGTGTCGGGGGTATCCGGACCAGGTCCGGGCAAGGCGTTTGGGAGAAGCGTGCCGAGCCCTGGCACGACGGAACGTGTCAAGTCCCTGGCCGGGAGCCCCAGGGCGGACGTTCGGTGCCCGTCGCCGGGGAAGCTTGGTGGCCGGCGCTCATCGCGTGCGCCCTCAACGAGGAAGGATCGCCATGGAAGGTTCGTCGCTCCGGGCAGTGGGCTGGGCCTGCACGCTGCCGCTGAACAGCGAAGTGAAGGCAGCTCGCGACTGGGCACGTGAGCATTTGGACGCTCGGGGATGGACCACCGCCGCTCCGCAGACGGTGGACGCGGTGCTGCTCACCATTTCCGAGCTGGTGACCAACGCGTACCGGCACGCCCACAGCAGCGCCCAGTTGGTGATGACCTGTGACGACCACTGCCTGCACGTGTCCGTGCACGACAAGTCCGGTGTCCTGCCGACTCCTCGGGAGGCCGACGCGGAAAGCCTCGGCGGCCGCGGCATGCTCCTGGTGGACGCCGTGGCGGACACCTGGGAGGCGCGCCCCTGCCCCCACGGGAAGTCGGTCAGCGCGTGCTTCCGCGCCCCCGGCGCGTCCGCGCCGGGGGCGCGGAAGCACAAGTAGATCCGTCCTGCCCGGTTTTGCGGCAGTCCCACGCGAGTGGGTCTCGGGTGAGGTCTGCTCCTGCGGCGCGTTCCTGGGGACCGATTCGTTCCAGGTGCGCGAGGTGACGCGCCTGCCGTCCTCGCAGGCGTCCGGCGCGGCGTCGTAGTCGATCAGGCCGCGGCTGACCTCCCAGCACTGTTCGGGCGGTGTCCCGTATGTCGTTGCGACGGGGGCCGTAGGTTCCGGGCTTGGTGGCGCGTCCCGTACTCCTTGCCGAGCGGTGCGACGAGGGTGCTCACCGGGAAGTCCCCGTAGCCGGCGATCGCGTCGATCGGTCCGTCGAAGCTGTCCAGCTCGAGCCGGACGCGGTCGAGCAGGTCCGGCACGTTCACCTCGCCGTGGCGGTCTTCCCGGCCGGGTCGGTGATCGTCCGGTGGCTGTCGGCCGATCAGGCGCGGTCGTGGAGGGTGACCTGGTAGCCGTCGGGGTCGGCGAAGGTGAACGTGCGGCCGAAGGGGCCGTCGATCGGCGCGGAGACGATGGTGTGACCGTCGGCGACGAGAGCATCGTGAATGGCCTGTACGTCCGTGGCGTGGAGCCAGATCGCGGCACCGATGCCGGGCTGGGCGACCGATGCGAGGTCGGTGCCGGGAACGGCCTCGCGGAGTGCGAAGGCGATCGGCCTCGTCTCGAAGACGACGGCGTGCGGAGGTCCGGCCTGCGAGCGGACGAGGCCGAGGTACTGCTCGTAGAACGTCCGCGAAGCGTCCAGGTCGCGTGCTTGGAACGAGATGAAGTCGGGGCCGGTGGCGGGCATGATGATGCTCCTTCATTCCGTGTCAGGTTTCTGACACAGGCAACCTATGTCAGAATACTGACATGAATCAAGACGGTGTCGACCTGGAGACGTCGCTGGGCTACCTGCTGAAAGAGGCGTCGAGCGTCCTCCGCGCGGCCATGGAGGAGGTGCTGCGGCCGCTCGGGATGAGCGTGACGCACTACTCGTGCCTCGAACTGCTGGCCCAACGGCCGGGCTTGTCGAACTCCGAGCTGGCGCGGGGCGCGTTCGTGACACGGCAGACGATGAACGTGCTGCTCCAGAACCTGGAACGAGAGGGCCACGTGACCAGGCCTGCGGAGGCACCGGTCGGGAAGGCACTTCCCACGCGGCTCACACCTCGCGGCCGACGGAGCCTGGAGAAGGCGACCGTGGCGGTCAGGTCCGTCGAGGTCAGGATGCTGGCCGGCATGACCGAGACCGAGCGGTCGGGCGCGTTCCGGATCCTGCGGAGCATGATCCATTCCCTGCGCGAGGGCAACGACGGCGCTTAGCCGGTTCCCCGGCGCACGTCGCCGCACGCCCCGCCGACCCCAGGGCCTACTCACCTGCCCCGTGCGGATTCGAACCGCTCCTCCGGAACCCCGGGAGGCGCTCTACCGGCGGACCGCCGAGATCAGTCCGCCGGGCCGCTCCTCGTCCCGTGGCGGGGTGCCCATCGGGCGACCGTAGGCGGCAGCCTGTTCGCGCAGGGTGTGGCTGCCGGCCTCCCAGCCGTGCCCGGCCAGCCAGCCCACCGGGTCGTCGGGCATCTCCGAGATCCACATGGACGCCGGCGATCCCGGTACGGCGTCCGCGCCGAAGCGCTCGATCACGCCGCGCGAGCCCAACGTCAGCCCCATCCGGCTGCCGGGCGCCGACTGCGCGCCGATCCGGGCCAGCAGCAGTTCCACCGCGTCCTCGGGCAGATAGATCAGCAGCCCTTCCGCGATCCACACGGTCGGCGCGGCCGGGTCGTGTCCGGCAGCGGCCAGTGCGGCCGGCCAGTCCTCCCGCAGATCCACCGCGACGGTGATCCGCTCGCAGCGTGCGACGGCGCGCTCCTGCCGCAGCACCGAAGCCTTGAACTCCAGTGGCGCGGCGGTGTCGACCTCGAACAGCCGGGTGCCCTCGGGCCAGTCCATCCGGAAGGCCCGGCTGTCCATGCCGGCGCCGAGCAGGACGACCTGCCGGACCCCGGACGCGGAGGCCTCCCGCAACAGGTCGTCGAGGAACTTCGTCCTGATGACGATGGAGAACGCCACACCCAGCCGTCGGCGCCGCGCGGCCTCGTCACCGGGTCGGGGCGGCGCGGAGGGGTCCAGACCGCCGGCGGTGGCGAAGGCCTGTGCCAGCGGGTCGCGGAACAACGCGTGCTCCCGCGCGGTCTCCATCGCCCGCACCCTGGCCACCCCCACGGCCGTGGCCCACACTCCCGACGGCTGCACCCGCTCCTGCTCATCAGTCACCGCGCCAGCGTAGACGACCGGTCCCAAGGGGCCTGGTGGGGGAGCCGGGCTCGTCACAGGTCCCGGCTCGCAAAGAGGTGCCGCCGTCGTCCTTCACTTCCGGGCTCGGTTCGGTGGATCAGTAGCGGTAGCCGGGCCAGTGAGGGTCCTCCCAGCGGTCGTCGCCGGTCAGACCGAGCAGCCGTATGCGGTCGAGAAGTTCCGCTGATGCGCCGTGGGGTCGTAGCCGGACAGGAGCGTTGCGGACCAGCCAGGCGGTCAGCTCGGTGCGGGTCTCTTCCCCGTTCTCCCGGGAGTCCCAGGGGAGTTGGTCTCCGAGCAGGTCGTACTCCCACTTCGCGACCGCTTCGGCCAGGTGGGCGTCGGCCGGCCGGTCGGTCAGCGTCTCCCACGTGGTGAGCCACGGGGTTGAGCGCGGCGGACGCCTCGGTGATCATTGCCAGGACCTCGTGCGCGGGTACCGGGGGATCGGGATCGGTGAGTGTGGCGGCCCACCAGGCCCGCAGGAACTCCGCGACTGCTTCGGCTTGCCCGGTGGGCCACTGCTGCCAGTGACCGCGAGCGAACGAGCGGCCGGCTTCCTCCAGGCCGGAGAACCCTTCGACGGAGCCTTTGACGAGCTCCGTGGCGAACTGGGGCAGGATCCGGCGCAGTACGGATGCGTGGTCACTCCAGTCGGGGGCCTGCCAGGTGCGGCGCAGGAGGTCAGGGTCCAGCTCGGTATACGCGACCTTGAGCTGGGCGAGTTCCTCGGCGCTGCCCCAGTGGCACTCGCAGTTGTGCTCGTCGGGGTGAGCCGTCATCCCGCCGAAGGTGGCCGCGAGACCGTCGAGCGCGGCAACGAGGCGAAGTCGTGCGGGGGACAGGGCGGGGTTCATCATGGCGTTCGCCTTCAGGGACTCCGGGGGCTTCCGCCCTCCGAAGATCGCCAACTTACCCGGGTGGACCTCGGGCCGCCATCGGCATAGTGCATCCCGACGCCGTCCTGAGCGGGATCACCCACACGAACCGCGGGTGGAAACGACGACGGGCCAAATCCGTTGGCTCGCCGAGCCGGTGGCGTGGCAGCCTTCGCCGGCATGGATGCGAATGCGTGGAACGAGCAGGTGGCGCAGGGCTACGACGAGTCATCCGCGCACATGTACGCGCCCGAAGTACTGGACCCTGCTGTCGCCTCTGGCGCTGAGCGCGCGAGGCCTTCGCGTCGCGGGCATCGAGAGGTCGCAGCCCATGGCCCGGCCCGGGTGCTTGCCGAAAAGGTGGGCGGTGACGCTGTAGCCGTGACCGTCGGCGACCTGACGACCTCTCGGGCTCCTGGCGCGTTCGGCCTTGTCCACCTGGTGTACAACGCGATCACCTGCCTGCTCTCACCGGAGCGACGAGCTGCGTGTTTCCGCGACGCATGTGGGTTCCGACACCTACGACCTGGTGAACCAGCAGTTGGTTCGCACCACTGCACGATCGTCGAGGGCCGAGTCTCCGCCTTCCTTTCGCCCCGCCGTCATGTCTGGCCCTCCGAACTCGGCACACCTGTCGACCGCCGACTCGAGATCTTGCCGAATCCTGCCGACCTGGTGAGCCGTGCTGAGGTCCCTTCGAGCGTTGTTCAGGTGCGGGTCGGCACGCGAAGGCGCCGGAGTCACCGAAGTGACCTTGATGAACGTGCTCGTCGACTTCGCCCGGACCGGCCGTGTCGGTCCGCTTCACCGTGGCATGCCGCTGACCGAGGCCGAGGAACTCCTGGGCACGGGACGCCCGCACCCCGCCATCCGGCCGAGACCGGACATCGACGACTGCCCGTACGCCTGGGACGGCCTGGAACTGGTCATCACCCAGCGCGCCGTCAGCGGAATCCGGATCGCACTCCGGCCCGGCTCGACGACCGGGTTGCCGCCGCTGGTGCCGCCGGACTCGCAGTCCTGCCCGTCCACAGTGCTCCGGGAGGACCTGATCGCCGGCCTCGATGCCGCCGGCTGCCGCCACGACATCAACGACCGCCTCACGTTCGGAGAGCAGTCCAGCGTCCTGACCCGACCCGCGGACGTCTGCGCGGTGTTCTTCGCGCCCGGCCGTGACGACGACGTGCCGCACCGGGAACGCCTCTACCTCGGCGTGATGCACAAGCACGCCGGACCGCGCGGCTGCGACCCGGGTCGAACGGCGGCGTCTTCGGGCCGATCTGGGAAGTGCCGGCAGGCGGGGGTGCGGCGGGTGGCTGCGAGGATGCGGCCATGGAGCAGACACTGAGTCGGCAGGAAGCGTCGGAAGCGGTCCAGGACCACGGGTGGCGCTTCCTGCTGGGCACGTTGCGAACGTCGGTCCGGGTCAGTTCGCTGGCTCAGGCGACAGGCTTGGCGGCGGACACCGTCGAGGTGTGCGGCGAGGACGCCGACCGGCACCTTCGGGTGGATGTCCGCCCCGACCGGGTCGTCTTCACCCTGCAGTCGTCGGACCGCGCGGCGGTTACCACCCGGGACGTCGAACTCGCGCGTCAGATCTCCGCCACCGCTGACAGGTCCGGGCTCGTGGCGGAGCCCGAAACCGGAACGGGGGCGCCGCGGTCCGTCCAGCTTCTGGAGATCGCGATCGATGCACGGGACATCGCCGGGATCCGGCCCTTCTGGAAGGCGGTGCTGGGCTATACGGATGAGGCGGGAGCCGAGGGTCCGGAGGATCCGCTCGTCGATCCGGTCGGGCAGGGCCCGGCCGTCTGGTTCCAGCAGATGGACCGGGAGCGCCCACAGCGCAATCGCATCCACTTCGACATCTGCGTCCCGCACGACGAGGCACCCCGGCGGATCGAGACCGCACTGGCCGCCGGAGGCCGACTGGTGTCCGCGACCCGTGCCCCCGCCTTCTGGGTACTTGCCGACCTGGAGGGGAACGAAGCCTGCGTGACCACGTGGCAGGGCCGAGACGGCTGAACCTTTCTTCGGCGGTGCCGCTCACCGTCACGGCCCCGACGGTCCCGTCGGCCGGCGGCAACCCCGGCGGCAAGGCCGTCCCGCAGCCCGGAGGACCGCGACCGGGCTCCCCGGTCCTCGATCCCGCGTCGCGGCGCCCGGTCCCCGGCTGGTGCGACCGGGCGTGGCTGCATAGCGTGATCACATGACCACAGAAATGACCCGGCCCGCTGTCGACGACCGGCGGTGGAAGGCTCTCGCGGTCTGTCTGACCGCGGGATTCATCTCGCTGCTCGACGTCTCGATCGTGAACGTGGCGCTGCCTTCGATGGAGCGCGGGCTCGGTGCCTCCGACGCCACCCAGTCCTGGGTGGTGTCCGGGTACGCACTCACCTTCGGGCTCGCGCTGGCGCCGGCGGGGCGCCTGGGCGACGTGCGGGGCCGCCGCCAGGTGCTGCTCTGCGGCCTCGCCGTGTTCACGGCCGCGTCGGTGGCATGCGGCCTGGCCACCGGCCCCACCTGGCTGGTGGTGTGCCGGCTGATCCAAGGTGCGGCCGCCGGTGTGGTCGCACCGCAGACCTCGGGGCTGATCCAGCAGATGTTCCAGGGTGCCGAGCGGGCCCGGGCGTTCGGCTTCCACGGCAGCGTCGTCGCCGTGTCCACCGCGGTGGGCCCGCTGGCGGGCGGACTGCTGATCCACGCGTTCGGTGCGGTGGACGGGTGGCGCTGGGTGTTCTTCGTCAACGTGCCGATCGGCGTGGCGGCCCTTGTCGCGGGGAGCCGGCTGCTGCCCCGTCTCCCGGTGCCGAAGGACCGGCGGGAGAAGTTCGACCCGTTCGGCGTACTGCTGCTCGGTGCGGGCGTAGTCGCCCTGCTGCTGCCTCTGATGCAGGAGCAGCAGTGGCAGGGCCGGGCCAAGTGGCTGCTGATTCCGTTGGCCGCGCTGCTGCTCGGCGCCTTCTGGAGGTGGGAGAGGTCCCAGGGCCGTCCGGGGAAGGCGCCGCTGGTCGATCTCAGCCTCTTCTCCCTGCGCTCCTTCACGCTCGGCGCTCTCATCAGCCTCATGTTCTTCGCCGGGCTGACCACCATCTTCTTCGTCCTGTCACTGTTCCTGCAGAACACCGCGGGATACAGCGCGCTCGCCGCGGGCGTGACCATCCTGCCGTTCGCGGCCGCCTCGGCGGCCGGCGCGGCTCTGGGCGGCCGGATGGTGATGCGCTACGGCCGCACCCTGGTCGTCATCGGCCTGTGCGGGGTGGCTCTCGGGCTGCTCGGTGTCGTCGTCGCCGTCCAGCTGGTACCCGGGGAGGGCGTGGGCGCGGCCATGGCGCTGCCGCTGGTCATCGCCGGAATCGGGTCCGGACTCACGGTCTCGCCCAACACGACCCTCACGCTCACGCTCGTACCGGTACGAGGCGCCGGTGCGGCCGGCGGGGTGCTGCAGACCGGCCAGCGGATCGGCTCGGCCGTCGGTATCGCCGTGGTCGGCTCGGTCTACTTCGCGCATGTCGCCAACCACGGCCGCCCCACGACAGCTCTTCAGCTCGGGCTGCTCACCGCCGTGGCGATCATCCTCGTCGCCCTGGTCCTGGCGGTGGCCGACCTGCGGGAGCGGCGGGCGCATCCCGGACGCGACGACCTCGCGGCGGCGGTGCCGCGCGGCACCGGGGAGAGCGGGGCCGGCGAGAAGGCGGGCCGCGGGGCCTGACACCGGGCGGGGGCCGCGGAAGGGCGCCACGCCGGGGGCAGGCGCTCCGACTCCGAAGAAGTGCCCGGCCGCGCAATGCGGCGGGCCGGAGAGGGGCGCCGGGTGTCAGACCTTCGACGTGAAAGGCCGCCGACGGGCTTCGAACAGGGCCAATGAGATCTTCACCGCGGTCGAAATGGTCAAAGCCTGCATGAAGGGCATGCCCATGAGCCACAGTGCCACCATCATGCCGGTGAGGACGAGGAATACCGGCAGCAGCATGGTTTCCCTGACCCCGGAACGGAGAATTCTCCGGAGCGTTCGGGGCCGATCCGCGGTATCGATTGCGCTGACGCGGAGATCGTCCTCGTTTACCTGAGACATTCTGTGTCCTTCCCGCGAACTCGTTTCCGCTAGCGAGCCTAGGTACGGCCGGGTCAGGCTGCCACCGCTGCTACTCCGTCACCGCCCGTACCCGGCTGTCCGATCGGAACGCCGTCGGGGCGGGGGGGGGGCGGGGGGGGGGGGGG
>NZ_JBHZAN010000083.1:0-11358 GCF_042754285.1 Streptomyces sp. NPDC059224 | reverse complement strand
GCCCGTGCCGCCCCACCACCGGGCCTTCGGTCACCGGGCGGCCGGGCCGCCGTCGCGCTCGGTCGGCTCCAGGTCGAACTCGCCGTCCCGGGCGCCCAGCACGAAGGCCCGCCACTCCGCCTCCGTGTACCGCAGCACGGTGCCCGGGTCGAGCGACGACCGCATGGCCACGGCGCCCTCGGGCAGGTAGGCGATCTCGACCCGTTCCTCGTCCTGCTCGGTGCCGGGCGCGCACTGCCACTCGACGCCCGAGATGTCGAGCGCGTAGAGCTCGTCCCGCTCCCGCTCCTTGCGCGCCTTCATCTCCTCAGCCGTCTCGCTCATCCGGCGGCGACCCCTTCCCGACGACGTACCTATGCTGTGACCGTCACACTACTGGCGGTCGCGCCGCCGCCGGCTGTCTCGCACGGTCCGGGACCGTCCCGGACATTCTCGTACTCCGGCACTGGTACCCTGGTCGACGGCCGTTTGTGTACGCACCCCCGGAGTCCCCCGTGGACCCCTGAGGCCGCGCCCGACGGATCCCCGCCTCCCGAGTTGTGGAAGCTCCCCCGCGATGAAGACCGGGGGCGCTCGGTGGGCACTCAGACAACGAGGAGTAAGCGTGTCGCTCGACGCCGCAGTGAAGAAGCAGATCATCACCGAGTTCGGGACCAAGGAGGGTGACACCGGCTCCCCCGAGGTCCAGGTCGCTCTGCTCTCCCGTCGGATCTCCGACCTGACGGAGCACCTCAAGACCCACAAGCACGACCACCACTCCCGTCGTGGTCTGCTGATCCTGGTCGGTCAGCGCCGCCGCCTCCTGCAGTACCTGGCGAAGAAGGACATCCAGCGCTTCCGTGCGCTGGTCGACCGCCTGGGCATCCGCCGCGGTGCGGCGGGCGCCAAGTAAGACGCCGTCAAGGGAGCGGTTCCCGGAGACACCCGGGGCCGCTCCCTTTGCCGTACGTGCGGAAACGTGCGGAGTGTCACTCACGCTTTGTAGTGTGGTAGCACAACGCAATACGCACGACACAGAACGACGTACGGCACAGAGCGACGCCGTACGACCCAGAAAGAGGAGAAGCGCACCTAAGCCGCCGCCGGTCCTCGGTAGTGGCCCCCGGGGGGAAGCGAGCCCCGGGTGCTTCGATCGAAGACCGGCCCGCACAGCACGGCGCGCTTCTCCGGCACCGTCCCCCTGCCACACGGGCAGATCGGGACAAAAGACGCATCGCAGACGAAAGTAACGGAGAAAACGCTAGTGGAGAACGAGACCCACTACGCCGAGGCCGTCATCGACAACGGCACCTTCGGCACCCGCACCATCCGCTTCGAGACGGGCCGCCTGGCCAAGCAGGCCGCCGGCTCCGCCGTGGCGTACCTGGACGACGACACCATGGTGCTGTCGGCCACCACCGCCTCCAAGAACCCCAAGGACCAGCTCGACTTCTTCCCCCTCACGGTGGACGTCGAGGAGCGCATGTACGCGGCCGGGAAGATCCCCGGTTCCTTCTTCCGCCGTGAGGGCCGGCCGAGCGAGGACGCGATCCTCACCTGCCGCCTGATCGACCGCCCGCTGCGCCCGTCCTTCAAGAAGGGCCTGCGCAACGAGATCCAGGTCGTCGCCACCATCATGGCGCTCAACCCCGACCACCTGTACGACGTCGTCGCGATCAACGCCGCGTCCGCGTCCACCCAGCTGGCGGGTCTGCCCTTCTCCGGCCCGATCGGCGGCGTCCGCGTCGCGCTGATCAACGGCCAGTGGGTCGCGTTCCCGACGCACACCGAGCTCGAGGACGCCGTCTTCGACATGGTGGTCGCCGGTCGCGTCCTGGAGGACGGCGACGTCGCGATCATGATGGTCGAGGCCGAGGCCACCGAGAAGACCATCCAGCTGGTCAAGGGCGGCGCCGAGGCGCCGACCGAGGAGGTCGTCGCCTCGGGTCTGGACGCCGCGAAGCCCTTCATCAAGGTGCTCTGCAAGGCCCAGGCCGACCTCGCCGCGAAGGCCGCCAAGCCGACCGGCGAGTTCCCGATCTTCCTCGACTACCAGGACGACGTCCTGGAGGCGCTGTCCGCCGCCGTCCGCCCGGAGCTCGCCGCCGCGCTGACCATCGCCGGCAAGCAGGAGCGCGAGGCCGAGCTGGACCGCGTCAAGGGTCTGGCCGCCGAGAAGCTGCTCCCGGAGTTCGAGGGCCGCGAGAAGGAGATCTCCGCCGCGTACCGCTCGCTGACCAAGCAGCTGGTCCGCGAGCGCGTGATCAAGGAGAAGAAGCGCATCGACGGCCGCGGTGTCACCGACATCCGCACCCTGGCCGCCGAGGTCGAGGCCATCCCGCGCGTGCACGGCTCGGCGCTGTTCGAGCGTGGCGAGACCCAGATCCTGGGCGTCACCACCCTCAACATGCTCCGGATGGAGCAGCAGCTGGACACCCTTTCCCCGGTGACCCGCAAGCGCTACATGCACAACTACAACTTCCCGCCGTACTCCACCGGCGAGACCGGCCGCGTCGGCTCCCCGAAGCGCCGCGAGATCGGCCACGGCGCCCTCGCCGAGCGCGCCCTGGTCCCGGTCCTGCCGACCCGCGAGGAGTTCCCCTACGCGATCCGTCAGGTGTCCGAGGCCCTCGGCTCCAACGGCTCGACGTCCATGGGCTCGGTCTGCGCCTCCACCATGTCGCTGCTGAACGCCGGTGTGCCGCTGAAGGCCCCGGTCGCCGGTATCGCCATGGGTCTGATCTCCCAGGAGATCGACGGCGAGACGCACTACGTCAGCCTCACCGACATCCTCGGTGCGGAGGACGCCTTCGGTGACATGGACTTCAAGGTCGCCGGCACCAAGGAGTTCGTGACCGCCCTCCAGCTCGACACCAAGCTGGACGGCATCCCGGCCTCCGTCCTGGCCGCCGCCCTCAAGCAGGCACGGGACGCCCGCCTCCACATCCTCGACGTGATGATGGAAGCGATCGACAAGCCGGACGAGATGTCCCCGAACGCCCCGCGGATCATCACCGTCAAGATCCCCGTGGACAAGATCGGCGAGGTCATCGGCCCCAAGGGCAAGATGATCAACCAGATCCAGGAGGACACCGGCGCCGAGATCACCATCGAGGACGACGGCACCATCTACATCGGTGCCGCCGACGGCCCGGCCGCCGAGGCCGCCCGCGCCACGATCAACGGCATCGCCAACCCGACGATGCCCGAGGTCGGCGAGCGCTACCTGGGCACGGTCGTGAAGACGACCACCTTCGGCGCGTTCGTCTCCCTGCTGCCCGGCAAGGACGGTCTGCTGCACATCTCGCAGATCCGCAAGCTGGCCGGCGGCAAGCGCGTGGAGAACGTCGAGGACGTCCTCGGCGTGGGCCAGAAGGTCCAGGTCGAGATCGCCGAGATCGACTCCCGCGGCAAGCTCTCCCTGATCCCCGTGATCGAGGGCGAGGAAGACGCTTCCTCCGAGGACGCAAAGGACGACACCGACAAGTGACGTCGAGCAGCTCCACGACGACGGCCCGCACCTCCTCGGAGGCGCGGGCCGTCGCCCGTACCCAAACCCTGATCAAGGGCGAGAACGGCATCGGCACGGTCCGCAAGACCACCCTCCCCGGCGGCCTGCGCGTCGTCACCGAGACCCTCCCCTCGGTGCGCTCCGCGACCTTCGGCATCTGGGCCCACGTCGGCTCCCGCGACGAGACCCCGTCCCTGAACGGCGCCACGCACTACCTGGAGCACCTTCTCTTCAAGGGCACCACGCGCCGCTCCGCCCTGGACATCTCCTCCGCCATCGACGCGGTCGGCGGCGAGATGAACGCGTTCACGGCCAAGGAGTACACGTGCTACTACGCGCGCGTGCTCGACACCGACCTGCCGCTCGCCATCGACGTCGTCTGCGACATGCTGACCGGGTCGCTCATCCTCGAGGACGACGTCAACGTCGAGCGCGGCGCGATCCTCGAAGAGATCGCCATGACCGAGGACGACCCCGGCGACTGCGTGCACGACCTGTTCGCGCACACCATGTTCGGCGACAACGCCCTCGGCCGCCCGGTCCTCGGCACGGTCGACACCGTCAACGCCCTCACCGCCGACCGGATCCGCCGCTTCTACAAGAAGCACTACGACCCCACCCACCTGGTGGTCGCGGCGGCCGGCAACATCGACCACAACAAGGTCGTACGACAGGTCCGCGCGGCCTTCGAGAAGGCCGGCGCCTTCCGCACCGCCGAGGCGGCCCCCATCAGCCCGCGCCAGGGCAGCCGCACCATCCGCACCGCCGGACGCGTCGAACTCCTCGGCCGCAAGACCGAACAGGCGCACGTCGTCCTCGGCATGCCGGGCCTGCCCCGCACCGACGACCGCCGCTGGGCGCTCGGCGTGCTCAACACCGCCCTCGGCGGCGGCATGTCCTCCCGGCTCTTCCAGGAGGTCCGCGAGAAGCGCGGCCTGGCCTACAGCGTGTACTCCTACACCTCGGGCTTCGCGGACTGCGGCCTCTTCGGCGTCTACGCCGGCTGCCGGCCCTCGCAGGTCCACGACGTCCTCAAGATCTGCCGGGACGAACTGGACCAGGTCGCCGAGCACGGCCTGCCGGACGAGGAGATCGGCCGCGCCGTCGGCCAGCTCCGGGGCTCCACGGTCCTCGGCCTGGAGGACACCGGTGCGCTGATGAACCGTATCGGCAAGAGCGAGCTGTGCTGGGGCGAGCAGATGTCCGTCGACGACATGCTGGCCCGGATAGCCGCCGTGACCCCGGACGAGGTCCGCTCCGTGGCCCGCGACATCCTGGGACAGCGCCCCTCGCTGTCGGTCATCGGCCCGCTCAAGGACAAACAGGCCGCACGCCTGCACGACGCCGTCGCCTGACACACCACCGGTAAGGAACGAAGAAGATGAGCAAGCTGCGCGTGGCGGTCCTCGGGGCCCAGGGCCGCATCGGATCCGAGGCGGTCAGGGCGGTCGAGGCCGCGGAGGACATGGAGCTGGTGGCCGCCCTCGGCCGGGGCGACAAGCTGGAGGCGCTGGCCGACTCGGGCACCGAGGTCGCGGTCGACCTGACCACACCCGCCTCGGTGATGGGCAACCTCGACTTCTGCGTCCGCCACGGCATCCACGCCGTCGTCGGTACGACGGGCTGGACCGACGAACGGCTCGCGCAGCTGACCGGCTGGCTGGACCAGTCCCCGGAGACCGGCGTGCTCATCGCCCCGAACTTCTCCATCGGCGCCGTGCTGACGATGAAGTTCGCGCAGATCGCCGCGCCCTGGTTCGAGTCGGTGGAGGTCGTCGAACTCCACCACCCGAACAAGGTGGACGCCCCCTCCGGCACCGCCACCCGCACCGCCCAGCTCATCGCCGAGGCCCGCCGCACGGCCGGCACCGCCCCGGCCCCGGACGCCACGGTGACCGCCCTGGACGGCGCGCGCGGCGCCGACGTCGACGGGATCCCCGTGCACGCCGTCCGGCTGCGTGGCCTCCTCGCCCACCAGGAGGTCCTGCTCGGCGGCGAGGGCGAGACCCTCACCATCCGCCACGACTCCCTCCACCACAGCAGCTTCATGCCGGGCATCCTGCTCGGCGTCCGCCGCGTGGTCACCGCTCCAGGCCTGACCTTCGGCCTGGAAAACTACCTGGACCTGGGCTGATCGAGGCCTCTGAGATGCGCGCGAAGCTCTCCTACGTCGTCACGGCCGCCGTCCTGGTCTTCTACTTCGTCCTGGTCGGCAGCCGGGGCGTGATGCTCATCCAGACCGGCACGGTCCTCACCGTCACCTTCGGGGTGGCGGTGCTGATCCTGCCGGTCATCGGCGTGTGGTTCCTGTGGAAGAACACCCAGTTCGTGCGCCGGGCCAACGCCCTCGCCGCGGAACTCGACGCCGAGGGCGGCCTGCCCGTGGACGAACTGAAGCGCACCGCCGGCGGTCGCATCGACCGGGACTCCGCCGACGAGGTCTTCGCCAAGCGCAAGGCCGAGACCGAGGCCGCCCCCGACGACTGGCGCAGCTGGTTCCGGCTCGCCGTCGCCTACCACGACGCCCGGGACACCCCGCGCGCCCGCAGGGCGATGCAGCGTGCCATCGCCCTGCACGACGGCAGGCCGGTGGAGGCCTGAAACACATACGGCACAGGTACGGCAGGGGCCGGTCCGCCGATGCGGACCGGCCCCTGCCGTATGTGTTCAGCGTGGCGTTCAGCCGCGCCCGTACTCCGCCGCCCACGCCTCCACGGCGTCCGCCGCACGGTCGAAGGCCGACGCCCGGCCCAGGAAGTCCATCCCGTGCGTGGTCAGCAGCGGCTCCGTGTCGGCCGTGGGCCGGTCCTTGCGTACGAGGGTCAGCGCCTGACCCTGTACCGTGCGCGGCAGCCCCAGCCAGCGGACCGGCTGCTGCGCCGTGCGCACCGAGACGACCCGCTTCCACGGCACCGTCCGGGTCCCCAGCAGGCCGATCTGGCGCACTCCGCGCGCGCTCACCCACACGCCCATGCGCAGTATCCGCAGGGCGGCGGCGATGATCAGCAGCGCGATGCCGAGGACGATTCCGGCGGAGTCCAGTGAGCCGGTCAGGGCCAGTGCCACCGCGGCGAACAGCACGAACGAGGCGAGCAGCAGCCACAGGGCGGCCCCGCCCACCCGCCACGGCCCGGGGCGGTACGGGCGCCGCCAGCGGTCCCGGTCGTCGTAGGGCAGGGGGCTGTCGAGCGCCGCGTCATCGGTGCGGTCGGCCATCAGGAAGGGCAGGGGCACGGCTGGTCCTCACTCAATCCATGCATGGGCTGTGCCCGGTGAGGTTATCCGCCTGTGTCCCCGGCCACCACTCGAGGGGGCCGGAAGAGTCAGTGCCCCTGGGAGGCCTGCGACTGCTGGGTCCCCGGGTCGGACGGCGTGGACAGCGCCGGCATGCCGAGGACCAGGGAACCCGCCATTCCCGCGACGAGGGTGAGCCCGAGCAGCCACCGCCCGGCTATCTGGCTCACCGACGACCGCTGACGGGGCGGGGGAGCGACATTGCTGCGGAACCTGTCGGCCTCGGCGATGAAGGCGAAGGGTACGGGTTCGCGCCGACGGAACATAGTGGGCACTTCCTCCTGCGTGCTTCGTGCGGAATGCTCTCAGTGGTACAGACGAGCGACTGCCCGAAAGGGTGCCCAGTTTCGGCAGATTCACAGATGTTCGCCAGCGAATGTCGCGCACGCCCCGTGATCTGCGCTCCCACCAGCCCCGTAGAGTGGGCGCCGCTTCGAAGACGTGATGGGGAAGGACCCTCTGCACCGTGACCGACAGTCCCGCCGACGAACTCAAGATCTTCACTCGCAGCGACATCTCCGTTGAGCTGGTCAAGCACACCGCGTCCGACGCCGACGTCCTGTTCGCCGCCCGCGTCTCGACGCTCGGTGAGCAGTCCCTGGACGAGGTGAACAAGGACCCTGAGCGCTCCAGGGGTCTGATCAACTACCTGATGCGGGACCGGCACGGCAGCCCCTTCGAGCACAACTCGATGACGTTCTTCATCAGTGCGCCGATCTTCGTCTTCCGCGAGTTCATGCGGCACCGGGTCGGGTGGTCCTACAACGAGGAGTCCGGCCGCTACCGCCGGCTCGAACCGGTCTTCTACGTCCCCGGTGAGTCCCGCAAGCTCGTCCAGGAGGGCCGCCCCGGTAAGTACACCTTCGTGGAGGGCTCCCAGGCGCAGCAGGAGCTCGTCGGCCGGGTGATGGAGGACTCCTACCGTCAGGCGTACGAGGCCTACCAGGAGATGCTCGCCGCCGGTGTCGCCCGTGAGGTGGCCCGGGCGGTGCTGCCCGTCGGACTCTTCTCCTCGATGTACGCCACGTGCAACGCCCGCTCGCTGATGCACTTCCTCGGCCTGCGCACCCAGCACGAGCTGGCCAAGGTGCCCTCCTTCCCGCAGCGGGAGATCGAGATGGTCGGCGAGAAGATGGAGGCGGAGTGGGCCCGGCTCATGCCCCTCACGCACGCCGCCTTCAACGCGAACGGCCGTGTCGCGCCGTGACCACGCCGTGGGGCTGTCGTGCGCTTTGACGTGCTCGGCACAGATGTACGGATCAGCCTGGCGAGGTGTCCGTATTGCGGCATTTAGAGAAGTTCATCTAGCCTGATCAAACGGACCCGGCACTGCTTGAACCCCCGAGCAGGCAGTGCCGGGCTCCGCATTTGTCCGGACTTTCCCCGCACCCCAAGGGCAGACCACGTCGTGAGCACCGAGTAGCGTGTAACCCATGGCTCCGACCTCCACTCCGCAGACCCCCTTCGGGCGGGTCCTCACCGCCATGGTCACGCCTTTCACGGCGGACGGCGCACTCGACCTCGACGGCGCCCAGCGGCTCGCAACCCACCTGGTGGACGCAGGCAACGACGGCCTGATCATCAACGGCACCACCGGCGAGTCGCCCACCACCAGCGATGCGGAGAAATCGGATCTCGTCAGGGCCGTGGTGGAGGCGGTCGGTGACCGCGCCCACATCGTGGCCGGCGTCGGCACCAACGACACCCACCACAGCATCGAGCTGGCCCGCCAGGCCGAGCGCGACGGCGCCCACGGCCTGCTGGTCGTCACGCCCTACTACAACAAGCCCCCGCAAGAGGGCCTGTACCGGCACTTCACGGCCATCGCCGACGCCACCGGGCTGCCCGTGATCCTCTACGACATCCCCGGCCGCAGCGGCGTCCCGATCAGCACCGACACCTTCGTCCGCCTGGCGGAGCACCCGAGGATCGTCGCCAACAAGGACGCCAAGGGCGACCTCGGCCGTGCGAGCTGGGCCATCGCCCAGTCCGGCCTCGCCTGGTACTCCGGCGACGACATGCTCAACCTGCCGCTGCTCTCGGTGGGCGCCGTCGGCTTCGTCTCGGTCGTCGGCCATGTGGTCACCCCGGACCTCAGGGCCCTCGTCGAGGCCTTCACCGCCGGTGACGTACAGAAGGCCGCGGAGATCCACCAGAAGCTGCTCCCGGTCTACACCGGCATGTTCCGTACCCAGGGCGTCATGACGACCAAGGCCGCGCTGACCCTCCAGGGGCTGCCCGCCGGGCCGCTGCGCGCCCCCATGGTCGAATGTTCGGCCGAGGAGATCTCCCAGCTCAAGATCGATCTTGCCGCCGGCGGGGTACAGCTCTGACAACAGACTTTGCGCGGATGTCCGCGTAGCAAGGCCTAACAACTGAATACGGCGGGACACCGGTGCCCGCATCCCACAACGACAACTGCTTATGCACGAACGTCACGCACGCCACGTGCCCGACCGGTACGTGGCGTGCGTGGTGAGGAGAGTCTTTTGAGTCATCCGCATCCTGAACTCGGCCCGCCGCCCCAGCTCCCCGAAGGCGCCCTGCGCGTCACCCCGCTCGGCGGGCTCGGCGAGATCGGCCGGAACATGACCGTCTTCGAGTACGGCGGCCGCCTGCTGATCGTCGACTGCGGAGTGCTCTTCCCCGAGGAGGAGCAGCCCGGAATCGACCTGATCCTGCCGGACTTCACGTCCGTCCGGGACCGCCTCGAGGACATCGAGGGCATCGTCCTCACCCACGGGCACGAAGACCACATCGGCGGTGTCCCCTTCCTGCTCCGCGAGAAGCCGGACATCCCCCTCATCGGCTCCAAGCTGACCCTCGCCCTCATCGAGGCGAAGCTCCAGGAGCACCGCATCCGCCCGTACACCCTGGAAGTGGAGGAGGGCCGGCGCGAGCGCATCGGCCCCTTCGACTGCGAGTTCGTCGCCGTCAACCACTCCATCCCGGACGCGCTGGCCGTGGCCATCCGCACCCCGGCCGGCATGGTGGTGCACACGGGCGACTTCAAGATGGACCAGCTCCCGCTGGACAACCGGCTGACGGACCTCCACGCGTTCGCACGGCTGAGCGAGGAAGGCATCGACCTTCTTCTGGCCGACTCGACGAACGCCGAGGTGCCGGGCTTCGTCCCGCCCGAGCGCGACATCTCGAACGTCCTGCGCCAGGTGTTCGCCGGTGCCCGCAAGCGGATCATCGTGGCGAGCTTCGCCAGCCACGTCCACCGCATCCAGCAGATCCTGGACGCGGCCCACGAGTACGGCCGCAGGGTCGCCTTCGTCGGCCGTTCCATGGTCCGCAACATGGGCATCGCCCGGGACCTGGGCTACCTCAAGGTCCCGCCGGGCCTGGTCGTCGACGTCAAGACACTCGACGACCTTCCGGACAGCCAGGTGGTCCTGGTCTGCACGGGCTCCCAGGGCGAACCGATGGCGGCCCTGTCCCGGATGGCCAACCGCGACCACCAGATCCGCATCGTCGACGGCGACACGGTCATCCTGGCGTCCTCCCTGATCCCCGGAAACGAGAACGCGGTCTACCGCGTCATCAACGGCCTGACCCGCTGGGGCGCCGACGTCGTCCACAAGGGCAACGCCAAGGTGCATGTTTCCGGTCACGCCTCCGCCGGTGAGCTGCTGTACTTCTACAACATCTGCCGGCCGAAGAACCTGATGCCGGTGCACGGCGAGTGGCGCCATCTGCGTGCCAACGCCGAACTCGGCGCGCTGACGGGCATCCCGCACGACCGCATCGTCATCGCCGAGGACGGCGTCGTCGTCGACCTGGTCGAGGGCAAGGCCAAGATCTCCGGCAAGGTCCAGGCCGGTTATGTCTACGTCGACGGTCTCTCCGTCGGCGATGTCGGCGAACCGGCCCTGAAGGACCGCAAGATCCTCGGCGACGAGGGCATCATCTCGGTCTTCGTCGTGGTCGACTCCTCCAGCGGCAAGATCACGGGTGGCCCGCACATCCAGGCCCGCGGCTCCGGCATCGACGACTCGGCGTTCGCGGCGGTCGTCCCGAAGATCTCGGAGGTCCTGGAACGCTCGGCCCAGGACAGCGTCGTGGAGCCCCATCAGCTGCAGCAACTCATCCGAAGGACCCTCGGCAAGTGGGTCTCGGACACGTACCGTCGCAGGCCGATGATCCTCCCGGTGGTCGTGGAGGTCTGACCCGCGTACGCGTCAACCAGGAGCGGGGCGCCTCGATTTGCATCGGGGCGCCCCGCTCCAGTACGTTTACGGCTCCGCCCAGCCGGGAACCCCCGTGCTTCATGGACTGGATCCGGTTCTCCCGGACCGGGTGGAAATTCCGACTCAGAACTTCTGATAAAGTCGGAAACGCCGGAAAGGGAAACGCGAGAGCGGGAACCTGGAAAGCATCGAGGAAATCGGATCGGAAAACGGTCTGATAGAGTCGGAAACGCAAGACCGAAGGGAAGCCCGGAGGAAAGCCCGAGAGGGTGAGTACAAAGGGAGCGACCGTTCCTTGAGAACTCAACAGCGTGCCAAAAGTCAACGCCAGATATGTTGATACCCCGTCTCCGGCCGGTTCTTCGGTTGGGGCGAGGT
>NZ_JBHZAN010000082.1:0-11853 GCF_042754285.1 Streptomyces sp. NPDC059224 | reverse complement strand
TGGATAAGAGAGAGCTCCAGGGAACGGGCGCGCCGCTTCGTCGCGGCCTGGTTCCGCCGAACGGAATTCGCCATGGGGAAGCGCTCTCATCGGCCTCCCCGTGTCCGGGTAAGCGGTTGCTCTCGGGGCGGTCAGGTGAATTATCAGAGGAACATCTGATCCGCAAGGTCCCGATTGTTCACTTTGTGGAGGGAGAGAGAAGGAACTGTGTTGACATAGCCATGACAATAAGCGGAGCGTGACGTCAGTCACGTCGAGTGGGGTCCACCCTGCGCCCAAACCTCCGCTTCTCCGTCCGGCGGTGCGACGGTGGGTGACGGGCAGTCAACTGCGTGAGTGCGATCTCCGCGCGTAGACCGGCGCGACTGGGGTGGAGTTGGCGCCTTTGGTGGGATTGATTCCGTCCGGCCTGGATGGCCTGCGGTCCGGATAGCGGAAACCCCGGTCGTCATCACGGTTGCGCATACTTTCTCCATCAGGCCTGGCGTGTGATCACCAGTGCATTGAAGACTCGCCTCTCAGACGCGAGGTCGGCGATCCTGCGAGCCGGTACGGACCCGTACCGGTCGAAGGGTCTCGTGGACAGTCGGGCCGCAACCATCGGCGGCCACCGCGCAGTCAAGCGAACCAAGCCGCCCACCGCGGCGGACAAAAGCCGGTCACCACCGGTGAGAGGGGTCAGGTCACTGTGACCGCACCGATCGAGACCACTGGGTCGGCAGCCGAGGCACAGCCGGAAGCTGTGCTGGAGGGTGCCGGAAAAGGGCAGATCGAGGGCCGTTCCCTCGGGCAGATCGCCTGGACCCGGTTCAAGAAGGACAGGGTCGCCGTGGCCGGCGGCATCGTTGTCGTCCTGCTGATCCTCGTCGCGATCCTCGCCCGCCCCATCCAGGCCCTGCTCGGCCTCGACCCCAACGCCTTCCACCAGGACCTGATCGACGCCAACACCTCGCTGCCGAACGGCGGTTGGGGTGGCATGAGCCTTGACCACCCGCTCGGTGTGGACCCGAAGTTCGGCCGGGACATCGCCACCCGCATCCTGGAGGGCTCCTGGGTGTCCCTGGTGGTCGCCTTCGGCTCGACCATCCTGTCGAACGTGATCGGCGCGATCATGGGTGTGGTCGCGGGCTACTACGGCGGCCGGGTCGACTCGGTCATCAGCCGTCTGATGGACACCTTCCTCGCCTTCCCCCTCCTGCTGTTCGCCATCGCCATCTCCGCCACCCTCCAGGGCGGCGCGTTCGGCCTGAACGGACTGCCGCTGCACCTGAGCGTGCTGATCTTCGTCATCGGTTTCTTCAACTGGCCCTACCTGGGCCGGATCGTGCGCGGCCAGACCCTCGCCCTGCGGGAGCGCGAGTTCGTCGACGCCTCCCGCGGCATGGGAGCCAAGGGCCCGTACATCCTGTTCCGCGAGCTGATGCCCAACCTGGTCGGTCCGATCATCGTCTACTCGACGCTGCTGATCCCGACCAACATCCTCTTCGAGGCGTCCCTGAGCTTCCTCGGCGTCGGCATCCAGCCCCCGCAGGCGTCCTGGGGCGGCATGCTCCGCGAAGCCGTGACGTACTACCAGGTCGATCCGCAGTACATGATCGTGCCCGGCCTTGCCATCTTCATCACCGTCCTGGCGTTCAACCTGCTCGGTGATGGTCTCCGCGACGCTCTCGACCCGCGCAGTCGCTGACGCCTGCCGTCACCGAGAGCCCGACAAGTTTCCGACAATGGAGGGGAACCCACCCATCATGCGAAGGTCAGCGCTGGCCGCGATCGCGGCCATCGGCTCCGCCACCCTGCTGGTTGCAGGGTGCAGCAAGGCCGATGACAACAAGGACGGCAACGGCGGCGGCAGCTCCGCCGCGGCCAACGCGGCTACCAAGGGTGTCGTCAACGCGTCCGACAAGAAGGGCGGCACGGTCACCTACGAGCTGTCCGACGTCCCGGACTCGTTCGACCCCGGTAACACGTACTACGCCTACATGTACAACTTCAGCCGGCTGTACGCCCGCCCGCTGATGACGTTCGAGCCCGGCCCCGGTTCCAAGGGCAACACCCTGGTCCCGGACCTCGCCGCGAGCAAGGGCGTCCCGAGCGACGGCGGCAAGACCTGGACGTACAAGCTGCGTTCGGGCCTGAAGTACCAGGACGGCACGGCGATCACGTCCAAGGACGTCAAGTACGCCGTCGAGCGCTCCAACTTCGCGCGTGACGTGCTCTCCCTCGGCCCGAACTACTTCCAGCAGTTCCTGGTCGGCGGCGACAAGTACAAGGGCCCCTACAAGGACAAGAGCGCCAAGGGCCTCGCGTCCATCGAGACCCCGGACGACACCACGGTCGTCTTCCACCTGAAGCAGGCCTTCCAGGAGTTCGACTACCTGGTCTCGGCCCCGCAGACGGCCCCGGTCCCGCAGGCCAAGGACAACGGCGTCGACTACGTCAAGAACATCGTGTCCTCGGGCTCGTACCAGTTCCAGAGCTACGAGGACGGCAAGCAGGCCGTGCTCGTCCGCAACAAGAACTGGGACGCGAAGACCGACCCGCTGCGCAAGCAGCTGCCGGACAAGATCGTCGTCAACCTGAAGGTCAACGCCGAGACGATCGACAAGGACGTCCAGGCCGGCGACGCGATCGACCTCGGCGGTACGGGTGTCCAGGCCGCCACGCAGGCCCAGGTGCTCACCGACTCCGCCAAGAAGGCCAACACGGACAACACCTACGGTGGCCGTCTGGTCTACATGGCGATCAACACCAAGCTGAAGCCGTTCGACAACGTCGCCTGCCGCAAGGCCGTCGAGTACGCGGTCGACAAGGTCTCGGTGCAGACCGCCGAGGGCGGCCCGATCCGCGGTGACGTGGCCTCCACGGTGCTGCCTCCGGACATCCCGGGCTACACCCAGTCGGACGTCTACGCCAGCGCCGGCAACAAGGGTGACGTGACCAAGGCCAAGGAGCAGCTGAAGGCCTGCGGCAAGACGTCGATCAACACCAACATCACGGCCCGTTCGGACCGCCCGCAGGAGATCGACGCCGCCACGGCGATCATCAACTCGCTGAAGAAGGTCGGCATCAACGCGACCCTCAAGCAGTACCCGTCGGGCAAGTACTTCACCGACTACGCGGGTGTGCCGAACTTCGCCAACAAGCAGAACGTCGGCCTGATGATGATGCAGTGGGGTGCCGACTGGCCGTCCGGCTACGGCTTCCTGCAGCAGATCCTGAACGGCCAGGCGATCAGCCAGTCCGGTAACACCAACCTGTCGCAGTACAACAACAAGTCGGTCAACGACCTGCTGGCGAAGGCGATCGGCACCCAGGACGACGCCGCGCGCAACGCCATCTACACGCAGATCGACAAGCAGACCATGGACGACGCGGCCCTCGTGCCGCTGACCTACTTCAAGGTCCTGCTGGCCCGCCCGACCACCTTCACCAACCTGGTCTCCACGGCGGCCTTCAGCGGCCAGTACGACTACCTCAACATCGGCGTAGCGTCGAAGTAGCAGCCCCGGAAGGCAGGTGAAGGCATTGGTGCCCGCGGGCCGAGAGGCCCGCGGGCACCAGCGCCGATCCCCGTGATCTCGTACATCCTCCGTCGGACGCTCGCAGCGGTGATCCTGCTGCTGGTCGTCTCCGCGGTCACCTTCGCCATCTTCTTCGTGCTGCCGCGGCTGGCCGGGCAGACCGCAGATCAGCTGGCGCAGCAGTACATCGGCAAGAGCCCGTCGAAGGCGGACATCGCCGCGGTCAAGCACAACCTCGGTCTGGACCAGCCCGTCTACGTCCAGTACTGGCACTTCATCAAGGGGATCGTCTCCGGCGCCACCTATGACCTGGGCCCGACCACGGTGCACTGCAATGCGCCGTGCTTCGGCTACTCCTTCAAGACCCACCAGGCCGTCTGGCCGCAGCTCACCTCCCGGATGCCGGTGACCCTGTCGCTGGCCCTCGGCGCCGCTGTCCTGTGGCTGGTCTCGGGTGTGGCGATCGGCGTGGTCTCCGCGCTGAAGCCGCGCTCCTTCTTCGACCGCACCTTCATGGGTGTGGCCCTCGCCGGCGTCTCGCTGCCCATGTTCTTCACGGGCAACCTGGCGATCCTGCTCTTCACCTACCAATGGCCGATCTTCGGCCGCACGTACGTCCCGTTGACCGACAACCCGGCGCAGTGGGCCAACACCCTCATCCCCGCCTGGTGCTCGCTGGCTCTCCTGTACTCGGCCATCTACGCGCGGCTCACCCGCTCGGGCATGCTGGAGACGATGAACGAGGACTACATCCGCACGGCCCGTGCCAAGGGCCTGCGCGAGCGCAAGGTCGTCGTCCGGCACGGACTGCGCGCCGCGCTCACCCCGATCATCACCGTGTTCGGCATGGACCTCGGTCTGCTGCTGGGCGGCGCGGTGATCACCGAGACCGTGTTCTCGCTGCACGGCATCGGGCAGTACGCGGTGCAGGCCATCGATGACAACGACCTGCCGCCCATCCTGGGCGTGACCCTGCTCGCCGCCTTCTTCGTCGTCATCGCAAATCTCCTGGTGGACCTGCTCTACGCCGCCGCCGACCCGCGGGTGAGGCTCTCGTGACCGAACTCTCCAAGACCGGCGCGGCCGTGGGCGAGCCCACGCCGTCCCACACGCCCGAGGCCTTCCTCGAAGTCCGCGACCTCAAGGTGCACTTCCCGACGGACGACGGCATCGTCAAGTCCGTCGACGGCCTCAGCTTCTCGCTGGAGAAGGGCAAGACCCTCTCCATCGTGGGCGAGTCCGGCTCCGGCAAGTCCGTGACCTCGCTGGCCATCATGGGCCTGCACCGGCTCGGCGCCCGCGGCAAGAACGTCCGGATGTCCGGCGAGATCTGGCTGGGCGGCAAGGAGCTGGTGAGCGCGTCCCCGGACGAGGTGCGCCGGCTGCGTGGCCGCGAGATGGCGATGATCTTCCAGGACCCGCTGTCCGCGATGCACCCGTACTACAAGATCGGCGACCAGATCGTCGAGGCGTACCGGGTCCACCACGACGTCAGCAAGAAGGTCGCCCGCACCCGGGCCATCGAGATGCTCGACCGGGTCGGGATCCCCGAGCCGGCCAAGCGCGTCGACGGCTACCCGCACGAGTTCTCCGGCGGTATGCGCCAGCGCGCCATGATCGCCATGGCCCTGGTCAACAACCCCGAGCTGCTCATCGCGGACGAGCCGACCACCGCCCTCGACGTCACCGTCCAGGCGCAGATCCTCGACCTGATCCGCGACCTGCAGAAGGAGTTCGGCTCCGCGGTCGTCCTCATCACCCACGACCTGGGTGTGGTCGCCGAGATCGCCGACGACGTACTGGTGATGTACGGCGGACGGTGCGTGGAGCGCGGCCCGGTCGACGAGATCTTCGAGAAGCCGCAGCACCCCTACACCTGGGGCCTGCTGGGCTCGATGCCGCGCATCGACCGCGAGACCTCCGACCGGCTCATCCCGGTCAAGGGCCAGCCGCCGAGCCTCATCAACGTCCCCTCGGGCTGCGCCTTCCACCCGCGCTGCCCGTACGCGGACCTTCCCAAGGGGAACGTCACCCGCACGGTCCGTCCCGAGCTGCAGCAGGTCGACGGCGGCCACTGGTCCGCCTGCCACCTCTCGGCCGAGGACCGCACGCGGATCTGGACCGAAGAGATTGCGCCGAAGCTGTGAGTGAGACGAAGAAAACCGATGAGGCGGTCGTCCCGCAGCAGGCGTCCGCTCCCGAGGAGTCGGCCCGCGACCGGGGCGTGCTGCTGAAGGTCGAGGGCCTGCAGAAGCACTTCCCGATCAAGAAGGGCATCCTGCAGCGGCAGGTCGGCGCGGTGAAGGCCGTCGACGGCATCGACTTCGAGGTGCGCAAGGGCGAGACCCTGGGCGTGGTCGGCGAGTCGGGCTGCGGCAAGTCGACCATGGGCCGGGTCATCACCCGCCTCCAGGACCCGACCGGCGGCAAGGTCACCTTCGAGGGCCAGGACATCACGCACCTGTCCGCCACGAAGATGCGCCCGCTGCGCCGGGACATCCAGATGATCTTCCAGGACCCGTACGGCTCCCTGAACCCCCGGCACACCATCGGCTCGATCGTCTCGGCGCCGTTCCGGCTCCAGGGCGTCGAGCCGGAGGGCGGGGTCAAGAAGGAGGTCCAGCGTCTCCTGGAGCTGGTGGGCCTGAGCCCGGAGCACTACAACCGCTACCCGCACGAGTTCTCCGGCGGTCAGCGCCAGCGCATCGGCATCGCCCGTGCGCTCGCCCTGAAGCCGAAGCTGGTGGTGGCCGACGAGCCGGTCTCCGCGCTGGACGTGTCGATCCAGGCCCAGGTCGTCAACCTCATGGACGACCTCCAGGAGGAGCTGGGCCTCACGTACGTGATCATCGCGCACGACCTCTCCGTCGTCCGGCACGTCTCGGACCGGGTCGCGGTGATGTACCTCGGCAAGATCGTCGAACTCGCCGACAGCCCCAAGCTGTACGAGTCGCCGATGCACCCGTACACCAAGGCGCTGATGTCGGCGGTGCCGGTTCCGGACCCGAAGCGCCGGGGCCAGAAGAGCGAGCGCATCCTGCTCCGCGGCGACGTCCCGTCGCCGATCGCCCCGCCCGCCGGCTGCCGCTTCCACACGCGGTGCTGGAAGGCCACGGAGATCTGCAAGACGACCGAGCCGGCGCTCATCGAGCTCCGCCCGGGCCAGCGGGTCGCCTGTCACCACCCGGAGAACTTCGCCGACCAGGCTCCTCAGGACACGGTCCTGCTGAGCGCGGCGAAGGCGGCCTCCGAACTGGTGGGCGAGGCGGTCCTGGAGGAGTCGGCGCAGACGCCGGAACCGGTGACGGAGGCCGCGGAGGCGGCTCCTGAGCCGGAGGTGGCTCCTGAGCCGGAGGCGCGCGCCGACGCCGCCGCCGACGACGCAGCCGACGCCACGGCCGAGTCGCCGAAGTCCCAGGAGTCAACGGACAAGTAGCCCATGACACAACTGGGTAAAGACATGTACATGTCCTAACGGGAGGGCGCAGAGTCGACCGTGTCTGTTCGCTGACCGGCACGCTCGAAAGGGACGACTCATGCGCCTCTCCCGTTCGGCACGTCTGGCGGCTGTCGCGACCGCGGCAGCCGCCTCCTTCGTCATCGCGGCCGCCCCCGCCCCCACCCCGGGTGCCGCGGGCATCGGTGACCCCTACTTCCCGGAGCTCGGCAACGGCGGCTTCGATGCCCGCCACTACGACCTCGACGTGGCGTACAACCCGGACACCGACCGCCTCGACGGCCGTACGACCCTCACCGCCCGCGCCACCCAGAAGCTCTCCTCCTTCGATCTCGATCTCCAGAAGCTGGAGGTCACGCGTGTCGAAGTGGACGGCCGGCGCGCCCAGTTCACACGCACCGGCGACGAGATCACCATCACGCCGCGGAACCCGCTGGCCAAGAGGCACGAGTTCACCGTCTCCGTCGCCTACGGCGGGATACCCGAGGCCCTCAACGGCCCCATCGTCTTCGGCTCCGACTACGGCTGGATGAAGACCACCGACGGCGTCTTCGTCGCCTGCGAGCCCAACGCCGCCTCCACCTGGTTCCCGTCCAGCGACCACCCCTCGGACAAGGCCACCTACGACATCCGGATCAAGGCCCCGAAGGGTCTGACCGGCGTCTCCAACGGCCGGCTGGTCTCGACGTACGACAAGGGCGCCTCGACGTACACGCACTGGCGCGAGAGCAGGCCCATGGCCACCTACCTCGCCACCGCCACCATCGGGAAGTTCGACGTGCGGACGGGGCGGACGCCCTCCGGCATCCCGATCTACGTCGCCATCGACCCGGTCCTCGCCGACAGCAACAGCGTCGACGTGTACGCCGTGACCGCCGCCGCCACCGACTACTGGTCGCAGATCTTCGGGCCGTACCCGTTCGAGGAGACCGGCGCCATCGTCGACGACATGCCGGAGGCCGGGTTCTCGCTGGAGGTGCAGAGCAAGCCGGCCTACTCGGCGGTGCGCAACGAGACGACGATCGTGCACGAGCTGGCCCACCAGTGGTTCGGCGACTCGGTGAGCGTGGCGCAGTGGAAGGACATCTGGCTCAACGAGGGCTTCGCCACCTACGCCCAGTGGCTGTGGGCGGAACACCAGGGCACCCGCTCGGCCCACGACTCCTTCCTGGCCGGCTACAACTCCCGGGCCGCCGACAACCCCTTCTGGGGGACCGTCGTCGCCGACCCGCAGCGCGACACCATGTTCGCCTCGGCCGTCTACCAGCGCGGCGCGATGACCCTCCAGATGCTGCGCGAACGCATCGGGGACACCGCGTTCTTCAAGCTCCTGCCCGCCTGGACGAAGCTGCACCGCTACGGCAACGCCGACACCGCCGACTTCATCCGCCTCGCGGAGAAGGTGTCCGGGCAGCAGCTGGACGACCTGTTCCAGACCTGGCTGTTCACCACAGGGAAACCCGCCCTGTGATCCTGGCTTTGTAAGGTTCATGCACCCTGACAGGACACAATGTCAGGGTGCAGCTCCAGCAACTCTTCTCTCCCTCCGTCCAGCACACGCTCGACGTCATCGGCATCTTCGTGTTCGCCATCTCCGGCGCGCTGCTGGCCGTCCGCAAGAACTTCGACGTCTTCGGCATCGCCGTGCTCGCCGAGGTCACCGCGCTGGGCGGAGGGATCTTCCGGGACGTGATCATCGGGGCGGTCCCCCCGGCCGCCTTCACGGACCTGGGGTACTTCATCACCCCGCTGCTCACGGCGCTCGTCGTGTTCTTCCTGCACCCGCACGTCGAGCGGATCCAGTCGGCTGTGCTGGTCTTCGACGCGGCCGGCCTCGGCCTGTTCTGCGTGACCGGGACCACGAAGGCGTACTCCTACGGCCTCAACCTGACCTCCTCGGTGGCCCTCGGCCTCGCCACCGCGGTCGGCGGCGGTGTGCTCAGGGACGTGCTCGCCAACGAGGTCCCCTCGCTGCTGCGCTGGGACCGCGACCTGTACGCGGTCCCGGCGATCGTCGGGGCGACCCTGGTGGCGGTGTGCATCCGTTATGACGCGCTGACCCCGGTCACCAGCGGGCTCGCGGTCGTCACCGCTTTCGTGCTGCGCCTGCTCGCGATGCGGTTCCACTGGCGAGCGCCGCGCGCGTGGAACCGGCGGACGACGGTTCGTGAGGAGTAGTGGCGGCCCTGACGTGGCTCTGCCCCATGTTGACCGTCAGCCACTCGAAGACGGCCGGGACCTGGGGCCGCCACAGCGCCATGTTGTGACCGCCCGCGCTGCGCGGCAGGAACACCACGTGCACGGTGGTCGGTGCCTTGGCGATCTGTTCGAGGGCCACCGCGGCCTGGTAGCCGTCGCCGGACTCGCCGGAGAGGTAGAGGGCGATCCGGGGCGGGGCGGTCGCCCCGCGGAGCAGCAGGTAGGGGTTGTTCCGCTCGCGCAGGGGCACGCTCTGCGCGGTGAGTGAATTGCGTTCGCCGATCGGGTCGTTGTACCCCGACAGGCTGACCGCGGCCCGGTAGCGGTCCGGGTGGGCGACGGCCAGCCTGACCGCGCAGTGCGCGCCCGCCGAGTACCCGGCCACCGCCCAGTTCGCGGGCTCCGCGGCGGCGCGGAAGTTGTCCGTCACCATCTTCGGCACGTCGACGCTGAGCCAGCTGTCGGCGTTGACCGTGCCCGGGATGTTGGCGCAGCCGGTGTCCACGCCGGCCAGCAGGTTGGTGCGCGGCGCCACCAGGATGAAGGGCGCGACCCTGCCGCTCCTCATCAGCGGCTCCAGCTGCTCGTGCACCTTCAGGGAGCCGAACCAGGCCTTGGCCGAGCCGGGGTAGCCCGGCAGCAGCTCCACCACCGGGAACCGGTGGTCGCGGTAGGCCGGTTCGCCGTACTGGGGCGGCAGCCAGACGTAGACCTCGGCGTCGACGCCCGAGACCCGGCCCCTGAGCTGGGTGACCCGCACGCCGCCGGCCGCGTGCATGGCCGGTCCGTCGGCCGCCGTGAAGTCCTGCCGAACCTTGGGCAGCCGTCGCAGCGCTATGCCGCCGGTACCGTCCTGGCCGAGGTTCGCGGCCTGCTGGACGTGGTCGCCGGTGCCGAGCAGGTCGGCCCAGTTGTCGTACAGGTTGTTCTGGTTGTTGACCAGCACGAAGATCAGCGTCACCGCGGTGGCCTGCGCGAACAGGAGCATCAGGACCCGGGCCGCGGTGCGCGCGGCCCGGGGCCCGCGCATCCTCGACCACAGCACGAGCGGGAGTATGAGGGCGACCACGGACAGGACGACGGTCGTGTAGAGGAACGGAGTCCCGGTGAGGCTCATGTCCCCATAGAGGGGAATTTCCTGCTCCGGGTTACGGACGTGTCCGGACACTTACCTGGAAATTGCCGGAACCTCACCCGGCGGGGGGATCCCTTACCGGCCGGGCCGTTGGTGCGTGGATCACAAAAGCTACCGCTTAGTAATCACTTCTTGTACTGTTCGGACATGCCAGAAGCAGCTTCCACGCGGGCCGTGATCGGCGACAGCGAGTTCGACCGTGACACCGCGGTCACCCGGCGCACGCCCGGGGTCTACGACATCGACCTCTCGGCCGGCTGGACCATCATCAGCGCCGTCAACGGCGGCTACCTGCTGGCCGTCCTCGGCCGGGCCCTCGCGGACACGCTGCCGCATCCGGACCCGTTCACCGTCTCCGCGCACTACCTGACCGCGTCCCAGCCGGGCCCGGCAGTGATCCGCACGGACACCGTCCGCACCGGCCGCACCCTCTCCACCGGCCAGGCCTCGCTCTTCCAGTACGACGACGACGGCAACGAGGTCGAGCGCATCCGCGTCCTCGCCTCCTACGGCGACCTCGCCGCCCTCCCCGACGACGTCCGCACCACGGCCACCCCGCCCGCCATCCCGCCGATGGACCAGTGCTTCGGCCCCGAGGACGGTCCGGCCCCGGTCGACGGCAGCTCCGCCATCACCGAACGCCTGATGCTGAAGCTGGACCCGTCGACCCTGGGCTGGGCCCTCGGCGCTCCCTCGGGCAAGGGCGAGATGCGCTCCTGGTTCGGCCTCGCGGACGGCCGTGACGCCGACCCCCTCGCCCTGCTCCTGGCCGTCGACGCGCTGCCGCCCACCGCCTTCGAGATCGGCCTCAAGGGCTGGGTCCCCACGGTCGAACTCACCGTCCACGTCCGCCACCGCCCCGCCCCGGGCCCGCTGCGCGTCTCCGTCACCACCCGAAATCTGGCCGGCGGCTTCCTGGAGGAGGACGCGGAGGTCTGGGACAGTTCCGACCGACTGGTCGCGCAGTCACGGCAGTTGGCGCGGGCCCGCCTGGCCTGACGTGTCCGCGCGGACTCCGTTCTGTCACGGCCGTGGACCGGCGAGTACGGCACGGTCGTTCAGAAAGGCGCAGGTCAGCGTGGCTCCTTGAGCCGCCCTTCACCCGAGTCGCAGGCCGGGGACAGCGCGGGCCCAAGTGCGCCCTGAGGGCCGTTGGCCGAGTGCCACGTCTCAGGACCTCATCCTTCACGGAGCTGTCTCTCATGAAGCGTGCGCGTCTCGTCCCCGCGATCGCCCTGCTCGCGTGGACCCGCTGCTGCTGACCGCGTGCGGCTCGGGCGGCTCGGCGTCGTCCTCCGGCGGCGGCTCCGGCCGGTCGCAGTCCTGCCAGGCGCCGTCCGGCGGCCCCGGCGGCGGCTGCGGCGGCGGTCAGGGCGGCCCCGGCGCGGGCGGTGCGGCGCCCGGCGGGGCGCCGGCCCGGCAGGCCACGAAGAGCTGACACCGGGCGTCCGCGGCGGGGGGGGGGGGGGGGGGGGGGGGGGGGCGCCCCCCCCCCCCCCCGGGGGGGGCCCGCCGGGGGAGGGGGGGGGGGGTGTTAACAA
>NZ_JBHZAN010000081.1:0-14715 GCF_042754285.1 Streptomyces sp. NPDC059224 | reverse complement strand
GTCCTGGCCGCCACCCTCTCCCCCACCTGGGGCATCTACAGCGGCTACGAACTCTGCGAGAACACCCCCCTCAAAGAGGGCGGCGAGGAATACCTGGACTCCGAGAAGTACCAGCTCAAACCCCGCGACTGGACACGCGCCGACACCGAGGGCATCGCCCCCCTCATCACCCGCCTCAACACCGTCCGGCGCCGGCATCCCGCGCTCCAGCAGCTGCGCAACCTCAGCTTCCACTCCACGGACAACGACTCCGTCATCGCGTACAGCAAGCGCGCCGGGGCTGACACGGTCCTGGTGGTCGTCAACCTCGACCCCCACCACACCCAGGAGGCCACGGTCTCGTTGGACATGCCGCAACTCGGCCTGGACAGCAGCTCCGCCCTGTCCGTGCGGGACGAACTGACAGGCGAGACCTACTCATGGGGCAGGACCAACTACGTGCGTCTGACACCCGGCCAGGCGCCGGCACATGTGCTCCAGGTAGGGCGACCCACACCTGCGAACGGAGGGCCCAGCGCGTCATGACTGTCAACGACCCCGTCCCGGACACCTTCGAGGACACTCCCGCAAAGGACCGGGACCCGGACTGGTTCAAACGCGCCGTCTTCTACGAGGTCCTCGTCCGCTCCTTCCAGGACAGCAACGGTGACGGCATCGGCGACCTGAAGGGTCTGACCGCGAAGCTCGACTACCTCCAGTGGCTCGGCGTCGACTGTCTCTGGCTCCCCCCGTTCTTCAAGTCCCCGCTGCGGGACGGCGGTTACGACGTCTCGGACTACACCGCCGTACTCCCCGAATTCGGTGACCTCGCCGACTTCGTCGAGTTCGTCGACGCCGCACACCAGCGCGGTATGCGCGTGATCATCGACTTCGTCGTCAACCACACCAGCGACCAGCACCCGTGGTTCCAGGAGTCGCGCAAGGACCCCGACGGACCCTACGGCGACTACTACATGTGGGCCGACGACGACAAGCAGTACCAGGACGCCAGGATCATCTTCGTCGACACCGAAGTCTCCAACTGGACCTTCGATCCGGTGCGCGGTCAGTACTTCTTCCACCGCTTCTTCTCCCACCAGCCCGACCTCAACTACGAGAACCCCGCCGTCCAGGAGGAGGTCCTGGCCGCGCTGAGGTTCTGGCTGGATCTGGGCATCGACGGCTTCCGGCTGGACGCGGTGCCCTACCTGTACGCGGAAGAGGGAACCAACTGCGAGAACCTGCCGGCCTCCCATGAGTTCCTGAAGCGGGTCAGGCGCGAGATCGACGCGATGTACCCGGACACCGTGCTGCTGGCCGAGGCGAACCAGTGGCCCGAGGACGTGGTCGACTACTTCGGCGACTACGAAAAGGGCGGCGACGAGTGCCACATGGCGTTCCACTTCCCGGTGATGCCGCGGATCTTCATGGCGGTACGCCGTGAGTCCCGCTACCCGGTCTCGGAGATCCTCGCCAAGACGCCGGCCATCCCCTCCGGCTGCCAGTGGGGCATCTTCCTGCGCAACCACGACGAGCTGACCCTGGAGATGGTCACCGACGAGGAACGCGACTACATGTGGGCCGAGTACGCGAAGGACCCGCGGATGCGCGCCAACATCGGCATCCGCAGGCGGCTGGCCACCCTCCTCGACAACGACCGCAACCAGATCGAGCTGTTCACCGCCCTGCTGCTGTCCCTGCCCGGCTCGCCGATCCTCTACTACGGCGACGAGATCGGCATGGGCGACAACATCTGGCTCGGCGACCGCGACGCGGTGCGCACCCCGATGCAGTGGACACCGGACCGCAACGCCGGGTTCTCCACCTGCGACCCGGGACGGCTCTTCCTGCCGACGATCATGGACCCGGTCCACGGCTACCAGGTCACCAACGTCGAGGCGTCGATGTCGTCCCCGTCCTCGCTGCTGCACTGGACCCGCCGCATGATCGAGATCCGTAAGCAGAATCCTGCCTTCGGACTGGGGTCCTACACCGAGCTGCAGTCGTCGAACGCGGCGGTGATCGCCTTCCTGCGGGAGTACGAGGACGACCTCGTCCTGTGTGTGCACAACTTCTCCCGGTTCGCCCAGCCCACCGAACTCGACCTGCGGCGCTTCAACGGCCGCCATCCGGTGGAGCTGATCGGCGGGGTGCGGTTCCCGGCCATCGGCGAGCTGCCGTACCTGCTGACCCTGGCCGGGCACGGCTTCTACTGGTTCCGGCTCCCCCGAGTCGCCTCCTCCGTCGGCCGTCGGCGCTGAGCGTGCGGAGCCGAGGAAAGGACGCGTCACCATGACGAAGACCGTTGACCTCCCCCGGGACACGGCGGCCACCGGCCTCGATCTGCCGCTGGCCTCGCTGGGCGGGCTGCTGCGCGACTGGCTGCCCCGGCAGCGCTGGTTCGCGGGCAAGGACCGGCCCGTCACGGATCTCTCCGTACTCTCCCTGACCGAACTCTTCCCGGGCTGTCTGCATCTGCTCGTGCACGCCGACCACTCCCCCGGCGGGGACGGCGCCCCTTCCGGCGACTGCTACCAGCTCCTGCTCGGCGTGCGCGAACACCGCACGCCCCGGCTGGAGCGGGCGTACATCGGCCGCGCCGAGGAGGGGCCGCTGGCCGGACTCGCCGTGTACGACGCCCTGCACGACCCCCGCGCCGCCGAACTGCTGCTGGAGCGGCTGCGGATGCCCGGGACGGTCGGCCCACTGCGTTTCGAGACCGCCCCGCGGACCCAAATACCTGGTGGACTCACGCCCAGGCTGCTGGCCGCTGAGCAGTCCAACTCCTCACTCGTGTACGGCGATTCCTACATTCTCAAGGTGTTCCGGCGGATCCAGCCCGGCATCAACCCGGATCTGGAGGTGCCCGGGGCGCTGGCCGCACAGGGCTGTGCCCGGGTGCCCGCGCCGGTGGCCTGGTTCGGCACCAGCGAGCCGAGCCCGGCGACCCTCGGGGTACTGCAGCCCTTCCTGCCGGACGCGGCCGACGGCTGGACCCTCGCCCTGCGCGCGCTCGCGGCCGGGGACGACTTCGCCACCGAGGCGCACGAACTGGGCCGGGCCACCGCGGACGTGCATCTCGCGCTGGCCGCCGCCTTCCCGTCCGCCGTCCACGACGAACACGGACCGACCGCGCAGGCCATGTCGGTGCGGCTTCAGGAGGCCGCGCACGCGGTGCCGGCGCTGCGGCCCTACGTGCCGGGGCTGCGGAGCGCCTTCGACGCGCTCGCCAGCTGCGACGCGGGACCGCACACGCAGCGGATCCACGGCGACCTGCATCTCGGGCAGGTGCTGCGGGCGGACCGCGAGTGGTTCGTCATCGACTTCGAGGGCGAGCCGTCCCGGCCGCTCGCGGAGCGGCGCAGCACTCAGTCGCCGGTGCGGGACGTGGCCGGCATGCTGCGGTCCTTCGACTACGCGGCCCGGCAGCGAAGGCCCTGGCGCCCGGAGTGGGCCCGCCGCTGCCGGGAGGCCTACTGCGCGGGCTACGCTGCCCGGGCCGGCTGGGACCCGCGGAAGAAGCACGCGTTGCTGCGCGCCCACGAGACGGACCGCGCGGTGTACGAAGTGGTGTACGAAGCCCGGCACCGGCCGGCCTGGCTTCCGGTTCCGATGGCCGCGATCGAGCGGCTCGCCCGCTGGGGAGGCTGACCTCATGGCCCTGCGCGACTCCTTGCTGCCCGAGCCCTCCGGCCCGTCCCGTGCGTCGGCGCCGCCGCTGGACGCCGCCGACCGGGGGCGCCTGCTGGCGGGCGCCCACCATGATCCGCACGCTCTGCTCGGCGCCCACCCGGTGGACGGCGGCGGCATCCTCGTCCGCGCGCTGCGCCCGCACGCCCGCGCGGTGAGCGTGCTCGTCGACGGGGTGCGCAGCCCCCTGGCGCCGGAGGACGACGGGTTCTTCGCGGCCGTACTCCCCTGCGCAGAGCTCCCCGCGTACACGCTGCTCGTCACATACGGCGACGGCGACGAGCTGGAGGTGGACGACCCGTACCGCTTCCCGCCCGCGCTCGGGGAGTTCGACCTGCATCTGATCCGTGAGGGGCGGCACGAGCAGCTGTGGAAGGCGCTCGGTGCCGAGCCGATGACCCATCAGGGGGTGACCGGCACCCGGTTCACGGTGTGGGCGCCGAACGCCCAGGGCGTGCGGGTGACCGGGGACTTCACGTGCTGGGACGGCACGCAGTACCCGATGCGTTCGCTGGGCGCGGCCGGGGTCTGGGAGCTATTCCTGCCGGGCGTCGGCGAGGGCGCGCGGTACAAGTTCGAGATCACCTCCCGGTACGGCGGCCGGTTCCTCAAGTCCGACCCGATGGCGCGCCGTACCGAGGTGCCGCCGGCGACCGCGTCGGTCGTGGCCGTCTCCCGCCACGAGTGGAGCGACGCCCAGTGGATGGCGCACCGGGGCGACACGCCGGTGCACGAGGCTCCGTTCTCGGTGTACGAGGTGCACCTGCCGTCCTGGCGCCCGGGCCTGACCTACCGCGACCTGGCCGAGCAACTCCCCGCGTACGTGGGTGACCTGGGTTTCACCCACGTCGAGTTCATGCCGGTCGCCGAGCACCCCTTCGGCGGCTCCTGGGGCTACCAGGTCACCGGCTTCTACGCGCCGACCTCGCGGCTCGGCACCCCGGACGACTTCAAGCACCTGATCGACGCCCTGCACCGGGCCGGGATCGGCGTGATCATGGACTGGGTGCCGGCCCACTTCCCGAAGGACGACTGGGCGCTGGCCCGCTTCGACGGGGACCCGCTGTACGAGCCCGGGGACGAGCGGCGGGCCGAGCATCCGGACTGGGGGACCTACGAGTTCGACCTGGGCCGGGTGGAGGTCCGCAACTTCCTGGTCGCCAACGCGGTGTACTGGTGCGAGGAGTTCCACATCGACGGGCTGCGGGTGGACGCGGTCGCCTCGATGCTCTACCTCGACTACTCGCGGGACTCCGGGCAGTGGACGCCGAACGTGTTCGGCGGGCGTGAGGACCTGGCCGCGGTGGCCTTCCTCCAGGAGATGAACGCGACCGTGTACCGGCGGGCGCCGGGTGTGGTGACCATCGCCGAGGAGTCCACCGCGTGGGACGGGGTGACCCGGCCGACCGACAGCGGCGGGCTGGGGTTCGGGCTGAAGTGGAACATGGGCTGGATGCACGACTCGCTGGAGTACATCCAGCACGAGCCGGTCCACCGCAAATACCACCACGACGAGATGACCTTCTCGATGGTGTACGCGTACAGCGAGAACTACGTACTGCCCATCTCGCACGACGAAGTCGTGCACGGGAAGCAGGCCCTGGTGTCGAAGATGCCCGGGGACTGGTGGCAGCAACGCGCCAATCACCGCGCCTATCTGGGCTTCATGTGGGCCCATCCCGGCAAACAGCTGCTCTTCATGGGGCAGGAGTTCGCCCAGGGCGGCGAGTGGTCGGAGGCCCACGGCCCCGACTGGTGGCTGCTGGACCCGGAGTACGGCGCCGAGGCCGATCACCGGGGTGTCCGGGATCTGGTCCGCGATCTCAATTCCGTGTACCGCACGCACCCCGCGCTGTGGCAGCGGGACACCGATCCGGCGGGCTTCCAGTGGGTCGTGGGGGACGCCGCCGAGGACAACGTCTTCGCCTTCCTGAGGTTCGACGCCGAGGCCCGGCCGCTGCTGGCGGTGTCCAACCTCTCCCCGGTGGTCCGTCCCGACTACCGGCTGAGCGTGCCCGGGAGCGCCGTCGTCTGGCGCGAGATCCTCAACACCGACAGCGCGCGGTACGGCGGCGGGGACGTCGTCAGCCGGGGACCGCTGCTGGCCGACGAGGGCGCTGTGCGGCTCACGCTGCCGCCGCTCGGCACGGTGTGGCTGGAGCCTGTCGTCCCGTAGGCCGCCGAGGACGCCGGCACGTGTCCGGGCGGCCGGGCCGGGGCAGTTCGGGGTGAAAGACCCCGCCGCGCCCGGTCGCGGCCCGGCCGGAGGGCGGTCCTCGGTGCTGCGTACCGTCGGAGTGGAGGAAGAACTTCTGCTGGTGCACCCGGACAGCGGGGAGCCGATGCCCCAGTCGGCGGCCGTCCTGGACCGTGCCGCGCTGGACGATCCCGGACAGGCCGTCTTCCAGAAGGAACTGTTCGGCCAGATGCTGGAGCTGGCCACCAGTCCGCAGCGGCACATGGCGGACCTCGGCGCCGAGATCGCCCGCTGCCGCAAGGAGGCGGCCCGGCTCGCCGGGGAGATCGGCTGCGCGGTGGCGGCGCTCGCCACCTGCCCGCTGCCGGTCACGCCCGCGCTCAGCGCGCATGAGCGGTACCGGTGGATGGCCGGGCGGTTCGGCAGCGCCACGCTGGACCAGTTCGTGTGCGGCTGCCATGTGCACGTGTCGGTGGAGTCCGACGAGGAGGGTGTCGCCGTCCTGGACCGGCTGCGGCCGTGGCTCCCGGTGCTGCGCGCGCTGAGCGCCAACTCGCCGTTCTGGCAGGGCCGGGACTCCGGTTACGCCAGTTTCCGCGGCCTGCTCTGGGCGCGCGGTCCGTCGGCGGGGCCCACCGAGCTGTTCGGCTCTGCGGACGGGTACCGGCGCCGGGTCGCGGACATGGTGGCCAGCGGGGTCATCCTCGACGCGGGGATGGTGTACTTCGACGCCCGGCTGGCCGTGCACTACCCGACGGTGGAGATCCGGGTGGCGGACGTGTGCCTGCGGGCGGACACCACCGTCCTCGTGGCGACCCTGGCCCGGGCCCTGGTGGAGACGGCCGCCCGCGACTGGCGGGCCGGCCGGCCACCGCTCGACCACAGTGTGAGCATGCTGCGGCTGGCTTCCTGGCAGGCCGCCCGCTCCGGCCTGGACCAGGAGCTGCTCGATCCGGCGACCATGCGGCCCCGGCCGGCCGCCGAGGTGGTGGGCACGCTGTTGGCGTACACCGCGGACGCGCTCGCCGGCAGCGGTGACACGAGCGGTGTCGAGGAGGCCGTGGCACAGCTGCTCTCCAGGGGTACCGGAGCCGGTGAGCAGCGATCGCTGCTGGAGCGCACGGGGAGCCTGCGGGACGTCGTCGTCGAGTGCGTACGCCGTACCCAGGGCTGACCTCTGGTCATCCCTTCTGTCATCGGTGGGAAACGAGTTGACCGTTCCTGACACGGGCCGCCCTCCCCTGGGCTAGATTCGACCCGCTCGACAACAGTACCGATCGGGAGGGTCACCCTCCGTACAACCTGGAGCAGCGCATGCGCGACTACGCCCTCGCTCCGACTACCGCTTCGACCCTGACCGGCGGGCTCGCCGACAGCATCTTCGAGACGGCGGACCGGAACCCGACCCTGCCGGTGCTGGCGCGCCGGCCCGATGCCGCCGCCGCGGGTTGGGAGGAGATCACCGCGGTCGAACTCCGTGACGAAGTGGTCGATCTCGCCAAGGGGTTGATCGCGTCGGGCATCTCGCCCGGTCACCGGGTGGCCGTGATGGCGCGGACCCGCTACGAGTGGACGGTGTTCTGTCTGGCGCTGTGGTCGGTGGGCGCGGAGGTGGTGCCGATCCATCCGACCTCCGCCCGGGACCAGGTCGAGTGGATCCTGCGGGACGCCCGGTGTGTGGCCGTGGTGGTCGAGGACGAGCTGGCGGTGATGACCGTCGGCACGGTGTGCCAGGGCCTGCCCGGTCTCAAGCACGTCTGGCAGCTGGACGCGGGGGCGGTGCCCGACCTGGTGCAGCGGGGCGTGTTCGTCCCGCTGACCACGGTGGAGTCGCTGCGGCGGATCGTGATGCCGGACTCCACGGCGGCGATCACCTACACCTCCGGCACCTCGGGCCGTCCGCTGGGCTGCGCGCTGAGCCACCGCGGTCTGGCGTACCCGCCCGACATCCTGCTCGCGGGGTGGGGGCACACCGCCGCCCTCCCGGGCGAACAGGCCTCCGTTCTCGCCTACCTGCCGTTCTCGCACGTGTACGGCCTGATGGTGATGGTGATGTGCCTGCGCGGCGGGTTCCTGATGGGCCACGAGCCGGAGATGACGGAGAACGCGCTGGCGTCGGCGCTGCGCAGCTTCCGGCCGACCTATCTGTACGCCGTCCCCTCGGTCCTGGAGAAGCTCTACAAGACCTTCCTGCGCACCGCCCACCAGCACGGCAGGGGCGCCCTGTTCGAGCGCGCCGTGGACACCGCGCGGGACTTCGCCACCGCCCAGGAACGGCAGCGGCTGGCGACCGGCGCGGGCCCGGGGTTCGACCTGCGGCTCCAACACGCCCTGTACGAACGGACGGTGTACCGCAAGCTGCGGTCCGTGCTGGGTGGGCGGGTGCTGCGGGCCACCTCCGGCGGGTCCTCGCTCAGCCGTGAACTCACCCTGTTCTACGAAGGCATCGGCATTCCCGTGCACGACGGCTACGGGCTGACCGAGTCCAGCGGCGGGATCACCATGCAGCCGCTGGGCCGCGAGAAGTCCGGCACGGTCGGCCAGGCACTGCCCGGCACCCAGATCCAGGTCGCCGACGACGGCGAGATCCTGGTGCGCGGCCCGTCCGTGTTCCAGGGGTACGTGGGTGACGACTACACGACCCGGGCCGCGCTGCGCGGCGGCTGGCTCGCCACCGGCGACATCGGACGGCTCGACCCCGAGGGCTATCTGACCATCACCGGCCGCAAGAAGGACATCATCATCACCAGCAGCGGCAAGAGCGTGGCCCCGGCCCCGCTGGAGCAGCGGCTGCGGATGCATCCGCTGGTGCACCAGGCCGTGGTCGTCGGCGACGACCGGCCCTGCGTGGGTGCGCTGATCACCCTGGACCCGGACTTCCTGACGCACTGGCGCGGCGCGCTGGCGCTGCCGGGCGACCCGCCCGGCCGGGAGTCGCGCGAGGAGAACGCGCTGCGCGAGGAGATCGCCCGGGCCATCGCGTCCGCCAACAGCACGGTCTCCCGCTCCGAGTCGATCCGGGTCTACCGGGTGCTCCAGGAACCGTTCGCCCCGGGCAACGGCATGCTCACGCCGTCGATGAAGCTGCGCCGGGACGCCATAGCGCGCCACTACGCGGCCGAGATCGACGCCATGTACCAGGCCCGGTCGCGCGCCGTTCGCCGGCCGGGTTCGGCGGAGCCGGCCGACTGGGACGACCCGGACGACGTGTTCCGCTGAGCCGGGCACGCGTATCCGGAGCGGCAGTGGGAACTCGCCGCGAGGGGAGACCCGACACAGAAGACGGCCCTGATCCCCGAGGGCCGGGAGAGACGACATGGCGACCGGGCCACACCGCGACCGCGGACGTTCCGCGGAGGAGACCCTGGAACGGACGGTCTCCTTCCCGGGCGAGCTGCGCAATGTCACCGGTGCCCGGCTGGCCGCGGACGGCTACCTGGCCGCCCTCTCCCGGACATCGCCGCCCACCGCCCCCGAGTACTGGGACGACATCCTGCTGGTGGTGACGGAGCTGGCCGCCAATGTCGTCCAGTACGCGCCGGGGCCCTTCGAGCTGCGGATGCAGCGCACCTACGACGGTGTGCACTTCACCATGCACGACACCAGCCAGGTCCAGCCCGAGCCGCGGCCCTTCCATCCCCGGCACGGCGGCGGCGGTGTCGGCTGGCACCTGCTGCACACCCTGTGCGACCAGGTCAGCGTGGTCGTCACGGAGACCGGCAAGGACATCCACGTCTTCCTGCCCTGGTGAGCGGCGGACACCGTCACCCGGGTCGGTGCGCGACCACCCCGAACATCGTCACCGACATGTGCAGCGCCCCCCGCTCGGCCGCCTCGGCGAGGTCGGCGTACAGGGTGTCCCGCTGCTGCTCGGTGAGGGCGCCGGTCCGCACGGCGGACTCGCCGAGCATGCGGATCAGCGGCCAGGCGACCGTGCGGTGGTCCTGGAGCAGGGCCTGCGAACCGCGGTCGTCGACCACGAAACCGGCCGCGCTGAGCTGACCGACCAGACGGCGCCCGGAGTAGGGGTTGGCGCCCTGCAGGGCGGCCCCGGTCAGCGCGTGCACGACCACCGGATCGCCGGGGTGCAGCAGGGTGGTGCCCCAGTCGGTGTCCAGCAGGGCCACCCGGCCCCCGGGACGCAGCACCCGGGCGATCTCGGCGACGGCCCGGTCGGGGTCGGAGATGTGCTGGAGCACCCGCTCGCACCACACCAGGTCCATCGAGCCGTCCGGCACCGGCAGTGCGGCCGCCTCGCCGTGCACGAAGCGGACCCGGCTGCCCGGGGACCGCTCCTCGGCGACCGCACGCAGACTCGGGTTGGGCTCGACGCCGATCGCGACGCCTTGCGGGCCCAGCGCGGCGGCCAGGGTCCGGGTCTGCGAGCCGGTGCCGGAGCCGACGTCGAGGAGCCGTTCACCGGGCCGTACCGCCAGCGCCTCCTCGGCCCAGGCACGCAGCCGCCGTACGCCGGGATTGGCGTCCTGGGAGTCCAGGGCGCCGACCAGCGGGGCCACGCGGTCGGGGTCGATGTGCCGCTGCTGGAAGCCCGTTCCGGGCTGGGTCTGCGCCATGGCGGGCACTCTACTGGCGTACGTGATCGCCGTGGACGACCTTGTACCGGACAGCGGTCCGGCGCATATCCGTGCGACAGCCGGTTACTCCTCTTGATCGAGGGGCATGCTGGAGCCCACGCGTTCGTCTGCCTGCTCCGCCCGGCTGGCGCGACGGCGTCGGGCACGGTGGGATCGAACTGGTGCGAGGCAGGCGTTCCAGGGCATGCGAACGGCGTGACCCGGGCCCCTGGAGCAACGGAAAGGGATGGACACCGTGACACGACCCAGGATCCTGGTGGTGGGCGCAGGCTTCGCCGGAGTGGGGTGCGTCCGCCGCCTGGAACGGAAACTCGCCCCCGACGAGGCGGACGTCACCCTGGTGGCACCCTTCGCCTACCAGCTGTATCTGCCGCTGCTGCCGCAGGTCGCCTCCGGGGTTCTCACGCCCCAGTCGATCGCCGTCTCGCTGCGGCGCAGCAAGAAGTACCGCACCAGGATCATCCCGGGCGGGGCGATCGGTGTGGACCTCAGGTCCAAGGTGTGCGTGGTCCGCACCATCACCGACCAACTGGTGAACGAGCGGTACGACTACATCGTGCTGGCCCCGGGCAGCGTCACCCGGACCTTCGACATCCCGGGTCTGACCGAGCACGCCTTCGGCATGAAGACCCTGGCCGAGGCCGCCTATGTGCGCGACCACGTCATCTCCCAGCTCGACCTGGCGGACGCCAGCGACGACCCCGTGGAGCGGGCCGCGCGGCTGCAGTTCGTGGTGGTCGGCGGCGGATACGCGGGCACCGAGACCGCGGCCTGCCTGCAGCGGCTCACCCACGCGGCGCTGCACCGCTACCCGAACCTGGACCCGAAGCTGATCAGGTGGCATCTGATCGACATCGCGCCGAAGCTGATGCCCGAGCTGGGAGACAAACTGGGCCGCAGCGCCCAGGAGATCCTGAGCCGCCGGGGCATCGAGATCTCCCTCGGGGTGTCGATCGAGAAGGCGGGTCCCGAGGAGGTCACCTTCACCGACGGCCGGGTGGTCCCCACCCACACCCTGATCTGGACGGCCGGTGTGGTCGCCAGCCCGCTGATCGCCACCCTGGGCGCGGAGACGGTCCGGGGCCGGCTCGCGGTCGACGCCGAGATGACCCTGCCGGGCCACGACGGGGTCTTCGCGCTCGGCGACGCGGCCGCCGTACCGGACAAGGCGAAGGACGAGCCCGGCGCGGTCTGCCCGCCGACCGCGCAGCACGCCATGCGGCAGGGCAAGGTGGTCGCCGACAACGTCATCGCGACACTGCGGGGCCAGGCGCTCCAGCCGTACGTGCACAAGGACCTGGGGCTCGTGGTGGACCTCGGCGGCAAGGACGCGGTCTCCAAGCCGCTGGGCATCGAACTGCGCGGGCTGCCCGCCCAGGCGGTGGCCCGTGGCTACCACTGGTCGGCGCTGCGCACCAACGTGGCCAAGACCCGGGTGGCGACCAACTGGCTGCTGAACGCGGTGGCCGGCGACGATTTCGTACGCACCGGCTTCCAGTCCCGCAAGGCCGCCACGCTCAAGGACTTCGAGTACACGAACTCGTATCTGACCCCGGAGCAGGTCCGGGCCCGTGCCGAGGGCCCCGGCGAAGCCGCGGTCTGACACCGGGCGCGGCCGGATGAGCACATCGGGGCGGTCGGCGTGGGCGGAGGTCCGCGGGCGGCTCGCGGCGGCCGACCCCGGGCTGCTCCGTTTCACCGTCGGCCTGCGGACGGTCCTCGCCATCGCGCTCACGCTCGCGGTCCTCTCGGCGCTGCGGCTCGACGTGTCCCATCTGGTGGCGGGGGCCATCGCGGCGATGGTCGCCACCTTCGCGATCCGCGAGAAGGCACGGTCCCAGCAAGCGGTCACGCTCGCCCTGGGCCTGCCGGTGGCGCTGGTCTCGATGTCCCTGGGCGCGCTGCTCAACCAGCGGGTCGTCATCGGCGACCTGTTCTTCGTGGCGCTCATCTTCTGCGCGGTCTACAGCCGGCGGTTCGGCGACCGGGGCACCGCACTGGGACTGATCGGCTTCCAGATCTACTTCGCCTCGCTGTTCGTGCACGCGACCCGGCCCGCGCTGCCGGGCCTGTACGTCGTGATCACCGTCGCCTTCGGCGGCGCGGCCCTGGCACGCTTCGTGCTCGTGCCGCAGACTCCGGCGGGCATCCTCGGCCGGCTGCGGCGCGCCTTCCGGGGCCGGTTCGCCCAGCTGGTCGCCGCGCAGGCCGAGTTGCTCGACGCCGGGCCGCAGGAGCTGGACAAGGCGGTGGAGGAGGTCCGGGTCAGGACCGCCCGGCTGCACGAGACGGCGCTGCTGATCCAGGGCCGGCTCCCGGACGGCACCTCCGACGAGGCGGTGGCCCGGCTGGTGCAGCGCCGGATCGCGGACGCCGAGATCGCCGCCGAACGGCTCGGGCTGATGCTGCTCACCGCGCGCAGCGCCCGGCGGGCCGACACCCTCACCCTGCATCTGCCCGGTGTCCACCTGACCTCCGTGGCCCCGCTGCCGGCCCGGGACGAGGCGCTGGAGCAGCTGCGCCTGGACCTGGAGGCGCTACGGCTGCTGGTGCTGCGGTCGGTCGCCCCACGGCCGGGGACCGCGGTGTCCCGGCTGCGCAACCGGCTGCTCGGCTACCGCGAGGAGGAGAACCTGCCGCCCGCCGACCCCGCCGTGCAGGACGTCTTCCGGGGGATCGGCGAGGCCGCGCGGGCGGTCATGGGGCTGCGGATCGCGCTGGACGGGCCGCAGGACGAATCCGACGACACCCCGGCCACGTCCCGGTCCCGTGAGGAACTGGACGCCGAGGACGCGGCGATCGAGGTGGCCGAGGAGGAGAGCCAGACCGAGGAGGCCTCCGGCCTGCGCCGGCCCACCACGCGGGCGGCGGTGCAGGTGGCCGTCGGTTCGTCGCTGGCCATCGTCGGTGGCGAGTTCCTGTCCGCCCAGCGCTGGTACTGGGCCGTGCTGACCTGCTGGATCGTGTTCCTGAACACGGCGTCCACCGGCGAGATCCTGGTGAAGGGCTACCGGCGGCTACTGGGCACGGTCCTCGGCGTGGTGGCCGGCATCGGGCTGGCGGGACTGGTCGGACACCACACCTGGACGGCGTTCGGGCTGGTGCTGGTGTTCATCTTCGCGATGTTCTACTCGGCGCCGCTGTCGTACACCCTGATGTCGTTCTTCGTGACGGCGATGCTGGGCCTGCTGTACACCCTGCTCAACACCTACAGCCTGGACGTCCTGGTGCTGCGGATCGGGGAGACGGCACTCGGCGCGGTGTGCGGGGTGATCGCGGCGGCGGTGGTGCTGCCGGTGCACACCGACCGACGTACCGACGAGCTGCTGGTCACCACGCTGGACCGGCTGGCCGACGTGACCCGGGCCGCCGCCGACCAGTTGAGCGGGGCACCGCCGGCCGACCTGGTGGAGAAGGCCCGTGAACTGGACCAGGCGCTGGCCGATCTGCGGGCGGCCGTGCAGCCGTTGACGCATCCGATCACCCCGCTGCGGTCCCGCCGGGACACCGCGCGCTATCTGGTGGCGCTCCTGGAGACATGCGCCTATCACGCGCGCTCCCTCGCGGCGACAGCCGAGTTGCTGCCCACCCATCCGGCCATCGCGGCGGATCCGCGGCTGCGCGGGGCGGGGCAGCGGATCGTGCACAACATCGAGGCGATCGCCGCCCACGTCGACGGCCGGCGGCCCGGCGGCGAGATCGAGACCGGCCCCAGCATCGCGGCGATGCTGGAGCCGGGCACCCTGCGCGCCCCCCGCTACGGCCGGGTGACCGACCGTGTGCTGCGGCATCTGCAGCGCCTCGACGAGGCGGTGGCGGGCCTGGCCCGGCCCCTGAAGGTGCCGGTCCGGGCGCGCGCCGCCTGAGCGGAGGTCACTGCCTGTCGAGGGCTTCGGCCCGGACGCGGGCGCAGCTGCGGCTGATGAGCCGGGAGACGTGCATCTGGGAGATGCCCAGGGACTCGGCGATCCTGCTCTGGGTCATGTCCTCGAAGAAGCGCATGTAGAGGATGGTCCGCTCCCGTTCGGGCAGCCTGCGCAGCCCCTCCTTGACGGCCTCCCGGTCCACGACGGTGTCGAAGGAGCCGTCGCAGTCCCCCAGGGTGTCGGCCAGGCTGTACCCGTCCTCGCCGACGGAGAGTTCCGCGTCCAGGGACAGGGTGCTGAAACTCTCCAGCGCCTCCATGCCCGCGCTGACCTCGTCCTCGGTCAGACCCGTGTGGGCGGCGAGGTCGGCGACGGAAGGTTCCTTGCT
>NZ_JBHZAN010000080.1:0-14914 GCF_042754285.1 Streptomyces sp. NPDC059224 | reverse complement strand
ATGGGCATCGGGGACGGCCGCGACCAGGTGCCGGGACCCATCAGCTGCTGCGCCAGCCGGTCGAGGTCACGGAAGGGGTCAGTGCGCATCAACATTGGTAACACCTCCAGAGGGTTCAGGCAGTGGCTGCCAATGCGCTCACTGACACCGTTGTAGCATGTCATCCAATGGATGACAAACATGATGTCGTCCATTGGACGACGCTCTGAGGGAGGAGCCTGTGACCGCAGCCGACCCATCACCCACAACCGGCACGAACGCCCTTGGCCCGGCGTCGTTCCTCGCCGCCACGGTGGCCCTTGACGCCATAGACGACGCCCTACGCAATGCCCACCAAGAGTCCCGGGACCTCCCCGATGCGCCCGGTCCTGGACCGGAGCAGGCGCTGGCCTCCCTGCTTCTGCTTCGGCAGGTGCGCGAGCAGCTCGCCGGATGGGAGACCGGCCTGATCGAAACCGCCCGCGACGCGGGTGCCAGCTGGGCCGACCTCGCCCACCCCCTCGGCGTCGCCAGCCGCCAGGCCGCCGAACGGCGCTACCTGCGCGGCCGCCCCGGCCCCGCCGGAAGCACCGGCGAACAACGCGTCCAGGCCACCCGCGAACACCGCGCCGCCGAACGCACCGAAGCCACCTGGGCCCGCCACAACGCAGCCGGCCTGCGCCGCATCGCCGGCCAGATCACCGCCCTCACCGACCTGCCCGACGCCGCCCGCACCCCCCTCGGCCAACTCCACGCAGCCCTCGCCCACGACGACCCCGCCGAGCTCATCCACCCCCTCCACGCCACCCGCCCCTACCTGACCGGCACCCACCCCGACCTAGCCGCACAACTCGACACCCTTCGCACCGACCGGGTCACCGACAAGACCCCTACCGACTGAGCGTCGCCGCGGCTGGGCAGGTCGCGCTCGCCAAGCACCTCTCCGCGTGCCGGACCGGGCCATCACCGTCACCCACCAGTGGGTACGCGTCCGGCCCGTCCCCCACGGCAGAAGCGGGTGAGTGTCCACGACACGCGCGTGACCCTGTTGCTGAACGGAAGCTTTGCGGCACGGCACGACACGGCGATCGCCGGCTGGAAGGGCGCCGAGCGGCCCTGGTGGTGAACCCCCCGGGCTCGCAAGAGGAGAGCTTCAGCGCGCCGAGGTCCTCGCCGTCGTTGTACAGCAGGAAGGACACCGCTCTGCCCGTTCGCCATCGACGTCACCCTGCGGACGGGCGGTGTTTCAGTCCGGTGGCCGCTCTCGCGGGAGGCGCTTCCGCTCGGGCCGCGCCGCCATGACGGAATCGGCGACGTGGCGATATGGCCCATCCACCGCAGACACAGCCTTGGGCTGTGCATCCGGCTCGGACCGTTCCGGGCCGGCGCCGTCTTCCGGACAGAGCGGGACGTGAGTTCCGACCGGCTGGACGTCACGGCGCAGCTCACCCATCTGGACACGGAGGGTGACCACCGCCAGCGGGAGGAGTTCCTCGCGCCCCTGCTCGGCCAGGAGGGACCTTGGCCCTTGGCCGTGAACACCGTCCCGGGCCGCAGCACGAGCTGCGGTCCCCGCGGACGCCCTGTGCGGGCCGTAGGGCGTCTGCTCCGGGATCCGCCTCCAGGCTCCGCGGCTGGGCCCGCCGGTTCAGCCCGCCCCCGGCAGCCGGACGGCGAGGGCCCCGTCGGGCTCGGTCCTGGTCTCGAAGCACGGCTGCGGGGCGGTCGCCGGGCCGCTCACCGGGGCTCCGTCGGACAACCGGAACACACTGCCGTGCCAAGGGCAGACCACACAGCCGTCGGCGATGTCGCCCTCGGACAGCGGCCCCGACAGATGACTGCACCGGTCGGCCAGTACGTCGACCCCGCCGTCCTCACCGCGAACCACCAGCACGGGCACCTCGCCAAGCATGCGCCGCTCCGGGATTCCAGGCTTCAGGCCGTCCACCGGACCGAGCCGGTGCCAGCCCGGCTCCACCAAGTGGGCGACAGGCTCCGTCTTGTTGGCGCCCGCGGCCTGCCGGTAGGCAAGATGGCCGCCGATGAACCCGCCGAAGCCCGCACAGGCCAGACCCCCGAGTCCAAGCGCCCGTCCGAGCTTCGGGCGTCGCCCGCGCACGGTGAACGACCCGCCGAAGAGCGCGACGGCGCCCGCGTTGGCGGTCGCGTGCACCAGGCCGGTGCGCATCTGCTGCTTGTGCTGCTCGGCCCAGTCCGTCCAGCCGGCAAGGGCGGCGGGAAATGCCGTCAGCGTGCCCACGCCGATGAGCACCCGGGCGGCCCGTTCCGCGCCCGGCACGAAGTCCAGAACGGCGGACGACAGCCAGGCGCCCATCGGCACCTGCACCAGAACCGGGTGGAGGGGGTGGCCGAGCTGGCGGCCATGAAGCACATCGCGAAGCGGCCCGAGGGGCAGACCGCGTACGGCCTTCTGTACGGGCGTCACCACGCGGTCGAGGGCCTGAGTGTTCTCCACCCTCTCGACCACGCCGAGGCAGGAGCCCAGCAGGCGGGGCAGGAGGGCGACGGCGCGGGCGGGCGGTGTCGGACGCTTCGGAACAGTGGTCATAGCTGCCGGTTCTCCAGGTTCACACGCGACAAACCAGGACACCATCTGCACCGTGCGAACACTCATTCCGGCTGCTCCGGCCGTCCCAGCCCGCTGGAAACAGTGACTCTGGCAGTGATCAGGAGGGGACAGTGAGTCAGCCGATCGCACCAGCCGGCCAACCGACATGTGGGCCCAGGAGGCTTGCCTCACCTTCGTGACGCCGACGGAACACGGAAGGCTGGTCGCTTCGGCGTACGGAGAGCGCGGGCGGCGACGTGCCGACCCGGCACCTTTCCCTGTGGAGCGTTCCGCAAGCCGCCCTGTCGAGCTTCGGCACGGCCGCGATGGGCACCCGCACGGAGAAGCACGGTACCCGGCGCCGCCTCCACGCTTGCCTCACCGGCCAAGGAGCGTCACAGCGGCGGGCGGCCCCGCACCACATCTGGAGGTCTGCGCAATGTCCGATTCCGCCGGATTCGATCCGCTTGCCGCTTTGTCTGCCTCAGGAGTGTCGGTGTGGCTCGACGACCTCTCCCGCGAGCTTCTCGCCGACGGCGATCTCGTGCGGCTGATCGCGGACAAACACGTGGTGGGGGTGACCACTAACCCCACGATCTTCGCTTCCGCACTGTCCAAGGGAGACCGTTACGACGACCAGCTCCGCCGCCTCGGCGACACGGGCGCCAGCGTCGACGACGCGGTCTTCGCTCTGACCACCGATGACGTGCGAGACGGCTGCGATGTTCTTCACCCGGTCCATGAGCGCAGCGGCGGCATCGACGGGCGAGTCTCCATCGAGGTCGACCCGCGGCTGGCGCGGAACGCCGACGCCACTGCGGCTCAGGCCCGCAAGCTGTGGACGGCGGTCGACCGTTCCAATCTGTTCATCAAGATCCCGGCCACCCACAAGGGGCTGAAGGCGATCACCGCCGTCATCGCGGAAGGCATCAGCGTCAACGTCACGCTGATCTTCTCCCTGGAGCGGTATCGCAAGGTGATGGACGCCTACCAGACCGGTCTGGAACAGGCCCTGGAGGCCGGGCTCGACCTGTCGGAGATCCACTCGGTGGCCTCGTTCTTCGTCTCACGCGTCGACACCGAGGTCGACCGCCGCCTCGGCGCCCTGGACAGTCCGCAGGCCCAGGAGCTCAGGGGCAAGGCCGCGATCGCCAACGCCCGGCTGGCCTACCAGGCGTACGAGCAGGTGGTGGCCGAGCCGCGCTGGCAACGCCTGGCCGCGGCCGGGGCCAACGTCCAGCGTCCGCTGTGGGCGTCCACCGGCGTGAAGAACCCCGACTACCCAGACACGATGTACGTCAGCGACCTGGTCATCGCGGGCACGGTCAACACCATGCCGGGCGCAACGCTGACGGCCTTCGCCGACCACGGCACCGTGCCGGCCCACGCACCGACCGCCGAGGACTACGCCGCCGCCGCAGCCCATCTGGCGTCGCTGAAGGACGCAGGTGTGGACTTCGCGGACGTGACCGACACCCTGGAGCGTGAGGGGCTGGAGAAGTTCGAGGCCAGCTGGGCTGAGCTCGGGGCCTCGGTGGACCGCCAGATGCGCTCCGGCACCGGTCCGGCGGCCGGGTCCGCGGGCGGTGGACCGCATGGACCGCACGGCAACGGCCTGCTGGCGACCTACCTCAACGACCACTACGCCGGAGCGACCGGTGGTCTGGAGCTTTTCCAGCGCGCCGCGGACACCGGGAGGAGCGAGGAAGAAAGGGCGGTCCTGAAGGACTTGGCCCGCCAGGTGGAGGAGGACCGCGAGGCGCTGGCGCAGATCATGGCCGACCTGGACGTGTCCGTCGACCGCACCAGGGCCGCCGTGGGCTGGGTCGTGGAGAAGGCCGGCCGCCTGAAGACCAACGGTTCCCTGTTCTCCCGCTCCCCGCTCAGCGACGTCCTGGAAACGGAGGCGATGCTTCTGGGCGTCCTGGGCAAGGCGGCCGGCTGGCGCACTCTGCGCGCCGTGGCCGACACCGACCGGCGCCTGGACAGCGCGCGACTGGCCCTCCTGCTGGACCGCGCGGAGCGCCAGAGCACGGCCCTGGAGAAGCTGCGGGTCGCCGCGGCGACCCGCGCGCTCGGCCTCTGGATCACGTCGACCAGCTGATCACCTCCGGGAAGGTTTCTCGCCTGCCCCGTGGCACCTTCCCGGCCCGCGGAACGCCCCCTCCCGCGGACCGCGGCCGAGAGCGACCCCTGATACAGGCGGCTCTGCTGCGTTCCGCTTCACCGGCTTGACGAAGGAGCAACGGCATGGCGAGTGAACAATCAGACGGCATGGCGGGACGCGACAGGTCCTTGGCGCTTCCGGTTGTGGAGCGGGCCGGCTGGGACGGGGTCGACGTGCGAGCGGTGGACACCGTGCGGCTGCTGGCGGCCGACGCGGTGCAGAAGGTGGGCAACGGACACCCGGGCACCGCGATGAGCCTGGCCCCCCTGGCCTACCTGCTGTTCCAGAACGTGATGCGGCACGACCCGCACGACGACCAGTGGCTGGGCCGGGACCGGTTCGTGCTGTCCTGCGGGCACTCCAGCCTGACCCTGTACATCCAGCTCTACCTGGCCGGCTACGGCATGGAGCTCTCGGACCTGGAGGCGTACCGGACCTGGAACTCGGCCACCCCCGGCCATCCCGAGCACCGCCACACCCGCGGAGTGGAGATCACCACCGGGCCACTGGGCCAGGGCCTGGCCGCCGCGGTCGGCATGGCCATGTCGGCCCGCCGCGAACGTGGCCTACTGGACCCCGACGCGGAGCCTGGCACCAGCCCCTTCGACCACCACGTCTACGTCGTCGCCTCCGACGGCGACCTGATGGAGGGCGTCACCAGCGAGGCCGCCTCCCTGGCCGGCCACCAGAAACTCGGCGACCTCACTGTCTTCTACGACTCCAACCACATCTCCATCGAAGACGACACCGACGTCGCCTTCAGCGAGGACGTCCCCGCCCGCTTCGCCGCCTACGGCTGGCATGTGCAGACCGTCGACTGGACCCACACCGGCGAGTACGTCGAAGACATCGACGCCCTGCTCGCCGCGACGCAGGCGGCCCGGGAGGAGACCGGCCGCCCGTCACTGATCATGCTGCGCACCGTGATCGGCTGGCCCGCCCCGAACAAGCAGAACACGGGCAAGGCCCACGGTTCCGCGCTGGGCGAGGAGGAGGTCGCCGCCACGAAGGAGTTGCTGGGCTTCGACCCCGCGGCCCACTTCACCGTCGAGGACGAGGTCCTGGCCCGCACCCGGCAGGCGGCTGAGCGGGGCCGACAAGCGCACGCGACATGGGACGAGACGTTCCAGGTTTGGCAGAGGGCCAATCCGGAGCGCGCCGCGATGCTGGCCCGGCTGCGGAAGCAGCAACTGCCCGACGGCTGGACCGACGCGCTGCCCGTCTTTCCCGCCGATGCCAAGGGAATGGCCACCCGGGCCGCTTCGGGCGAGATCCTCAGTGCGCTCGCGCCCGTCCTGCCGGAGCTGTGGGGCGGATCGGCCGACCTCGCGGGCAGCAACAACACCACCATGGACGGCGAGCCGTCCTTCGTCCCAGCCGACCGCCAGACCAAGGAGTGGAAGGGCGGCCCCTACGGGCGGACCCTGCACTTCGGCATCCGGGAACACGCCATGGGCGCGATCCTCAACGGCATCGCCCTGCAAAGCCTGACCCGGCCCTACGGCGGCACCTTCCTGACCTTCTCCGACTACATGCGACCGGCCGTACGCCTTGCCGCCCTGATGCAGCTGCCCGCGACCTACGTATGGACCCACGACTCCATCGGCCTGGGCGAGGACGGCCCCACCCACCAGCCCGTCGAACACCTGGCCGCACTGCGCGCCATCCCCGGCCTCGACGTCGTCCGGCCCGCCGACGCCAACGAGACCACCGCCTGCTGGCAGACCATCCTTGAACACAACGACCGGCCCGCCGGCCTGGTCCTGAGCCGGCAGAATCTGCCAGTCCTGGACCGTGACAACGGCGAGCACGCCCCGGCCCGGGGAGCGGCCCGCGGCGGTTACGTCCTGGCGGACGCCGTCGGCGGGGCGGTACCCGAGGTGATCCTGGTGGCCACCGGCTCCGAGGTCCACATCGCCTTGGAGGCCCGCACACTGCTGGCCGCGGAGAACCTCGCGGTGCGGGTGGTGTCGATGCCCTGCCGCGAGTGGTTCGCCGCCCAGCCGCAGAGCTACCAGGACTCCGTGCTGCCACCGTCCATCCGGGCCCGCGTCAGTGTCGAAGCCGCGGTGGCACAGGGATGGCGTGAGATCATCGGCGACGCGGGGCGGGTCGTCAGCCTCGAACACTATGGTGCTTCCGCCGCCTACCAGCGCCTTTACACCGAGTTCGGCATCACGCCCGAAGCGGTCGCCGCGGCTGCCCTCGACAGCGTCCACGACGCTCGGCATTCCGTCCGCCCCGGCGGCCACCAGCACACCTCAGCACCCGCCGAAGGAGGCACCGGCGACCGCCGATAGCCCCCTCGTCCCTGCACCGGTGAACAGGTCCGGCCGACGCGGCCGTTCCCGCATCCGTCCCGGGTCGCACAGCACCGTGGCGGAGCGTTCGAGGGCGGCGCCGGCACATCGGGGAAGTTGGTCACCACCAAGCCGAAACGGCGGACGCCGGGTCGCCATGGTGTAACCGGACCCTACGGCCGTTCAGCAGGGCGGTGCAGCAGGTGACGGCCACCCCCTCCAGGAGGTGTCCACCGCGGTTACCTTGGCGCCCCGCAGGGCCACCGCCACCGCGAGCGCGCCGCTGCCGGTGCCGAGATCCATGACTTGGCTGATGGGCGAGGGTGCAGGCGGTGCGGCTGAAGGAGCTGGCGCGCGGGCCTGGCCACGCGCAGGCGGTGGCCGTGGTGGAAGTTCAGCAGCGCGTTCAGGCTGGAGTCGCCGAAGGCCATCTCGGCCGCGTCCACGACGACCACGGCGTGAGTGGCGGCCTCGCCCGGCGGCTTGTGACGCGGTCGAGGGCGGTCCGGGAGACATCGGCGGCGGTGGCGTCCCAGATCGGGCCTGCGATTCAAAGTGCGATGCCGCCGTGGCCGCACCCCAGGTCCAGGGCGGTTCCGGGGTCAGGGTCAGGTCGGCGAGCAGGGAGGTCAAGACGGTGTTGGGCCCGGTGCCCGGGGGGATGCTTTCGGGCCGGGGCTACCGTGAGCCACGTGTTCACAGACATCGAAAGCTTCCAAGAGACGCTCGTGGCGAGTGGGTTGGCGCCTGTACTCAGTGGGCGCCATGACAGTGGGGAGTTCCGGGCCAGCGCCAGTGCACGCGACCTCGGTTTTCTCAAGCTGATCGAGCTCACCACGCCTGAAGGCGAGTGTTTCCGGGACGCTCGTTGCACCCGGGCCGATGACGAGGAACTGTGGCAGATCGACCTGGTGACGCGGGGACGGGCGCACGTTGAACAGGGCCGCAGCTCCGCCGATCTGGGGCCGGCCGACCTTGTCCTTATCGACCCCGCGCGGCCCGCGCGGTTCTCCAGCACCCCCAGCACGCACGTGACCATGCTGGTGCCCCGGCTGGAGCTGCGACTCCGCGCCGGGGACGCCGCCCGCCTGGTCGGTGTACGCATCAAAGGTGACAGCGGCCCTGGGGCATTGGTGTCATCGCTGGCGCGGGACATGGCCCGGTCACTGAAGGGGTTCCGCATGAGCGAAGCGAACCGATGCGCGGCCGCGGTGACCGAGCTGATCTCGGTGGCGCTTGAGGCGCAACTAGGTGACGTGCGCCCGTGCCCCGACGAAGCGCTCCGCGATCGTATTCTCGGCTACATCGAGGCACGGTTGTCCGACTGGGATCTCACACCGGCCAGAATCGCCGCCGCACACCACATCGCCGTACGCCGACTCCACAAGCTGTTCGAAGACCAGCCACTGACCGTAGCGGCCCTCATCCGTCGGCGCCGCCTGGAGCGGTGCCGCGCGGACCTGGCACGAGGTGACCAGACGGTCGTTGCCGTCGCCGCGCGCTGGGGATTCGCGGATCCGGCGCATTTCAGCAGACTTTTCAAGGCGACGTACGGCTACAACGCGGGCACGCTGACGTCCAACAACCGTGCGCGGACAGTCAAGGCGCCCGCCGCCCTGCCCGGCGAGGATGGTGGTGCGTACAGCTGAGAAGGGTGATCAGATGGAACAGTCAGTCGAGGCGATCCGTGCCATTCCGGGCCGGATGTATGAGGCCTGGAACCGAGGTGACGTGGCAGGTTTCTTCGCCGACTTCGCCGAGGACGCCTTGTTCGCGGACCTGGAGGGCACCATCTACCGCAGCCGCGCGGAGATGATCTCGAGGCACGAGGAACTCATCGCGACCGTGGTCAAAGGTTCTCGGCTGGTAGAGGGCGATGTAGCGTTCGCCCGAATCGTCAGCGCGGGTGTCGGGGTGGTCCACAGTCGCGTCGGCATGCTCCTACCGGGCGAGGAGCAGCCGCCGTCGACGCGCTTCTCCATGCAGCTCTTCGTCACGGTGTGGCGGGACGACCGATGGGTGGTCGTGGCCCTGGAGAACGCGCGTCTGCTCTCGTCGGAGAGCATGGCCGCCCTGGAGTCCCTGGCCGTCGGGTGACGGCGAATTTACATAACGGGGGGAAGTCTCAGGGAATTCGAGAATGCGGCCCGGTGGGAGAAGTACGTCACGGTCGTGGGCTGGTGGGCTTGCCGTTGCCCGGGCCACCTCAGCGTTCCGGGCAGCGCCATCCGACCCACGGGGGCTACCGCACCGGCGGCAGGGCCCCCTCACCCTCATGGACCAGGTCGGAGGCGTGCCCTGCGGGAAGCGGCGGGCTTCCGGGCGGCTTGCTCGTAGTACGGGCACCGGTGGTGAGTCGGGGATCGACAGCCTCGATTGTGCCGTCCTGCTCCATGACGCCAGCCGTCAGATCACATCATCTGACTCCGCGGTCTGCGAACCTCATTCTGAAAGACCTTTGAGCCAGGGGAAGTTGTGAGCATCCGTGCCCGGGAGGCATACGAGGTGACGAGAAGACTGCGGCGTTGCGCGGTGTGCGCGCCGACCCTGGTGGCGCTCCTGAGTGGCTGCGACGGCGGGCCCGTCACCGTCGCCCTTCCCTCGTCTAGGCAGCCGCCCTGCGTGGAACGCGACGCGGCTCTCGTGGGCTGGCTGGACGGTGACGCGCGGCCGGATCGGGTAGTCCTGGCCGACAACGGCGACGACACGACGGTGGAGTGGGGAACAACGGGAGGCGGTTTCGGCGTCCTGCCGGTTTCCGCGCCCTGGCAGGCTCGCGGAAAGGGGAGACGGCAGCCGTCGTGGTGGCCGACTTCAACCGTGACGACGAACTCGACCTGGCCGTTGTGGTGTCGAAGCCTCCGGAGAGGGACGATCCGGTACCCGCGAGAAGCGCAGAAACACGTCTCGGCCCCCTCCACCGGAACGGCCGGAGTGGCCGGACCCTCGGGCTGAACATCGACGAGACCAGCGGTCTTCCCCTCACCGACTTCCATCACGACGGCCTTCCGAAGTGGCCGCCGGCGAGTACGCGGGCGACGGACTGTACGGCGTCACCCCACTGCTCGGCACGGGGAGCCGGCTGGCCCGGAAGGGCGGGGAACGATGGAGCATGCAAGAGGCGGCCTCCGTAACCCCCCACCTGACGGGAACGCGACTTACTGAGTTCTGCCGCCCCTGCAAAGACAGTCGCTGAGCCCCTGAACCGCTCCGTCCCGTATACAGGTGACATCTCCGCCACGAGCGCCGACCCGCTCCAGATTCCGCGAGAACCACCCGACTTTTCGCGGCGGTGCGCTGGAGGCGCGCCGCGTATCAGCTGCCGCGCAGCCGCACCATCGGGCCGCTAGCAGAAGTCAGGGACCTGCCATGCTGCTGACCTGCGGCGCCGACCAGAAGAAGAGGCGCGGGCAGTAAATCACGGGGCTCATGGCAGGCATCGGCGGAGTTCCTCCGCTTGCGACCTGTCCGGACAAGTTCGGGACCTGCGCCTTTACCTCCCGGTGAAGGTCCCGTCGCACACTGGTCATCTGTTCTTGGTCAACATCCTCCCAACGGACCTTATGTTCGCGGTCAAGCAATGGGCAAAGACAGTAACGGAGGACGTTGTGTCCCTGGATGCTCGTAGGGCTCGGCGGTTCGCCGCTCCCGCAACAGCCGCAGTCGCCGCCGCGGTCGTGACGATGGTGGTCAACCCGACGATGGGCGCGTCGGCCTCGGCTCCGCACGCCTCGGCCAAGACCCCGACCGCCAAGAACGTCATCTTCATCAACGGCGACGGCATGGGCGCCGCCGCGCGCCAGGCGGCCCGGCTGCACCTGGCCGGCTTGGGCAGCCAGCTCGCGATGGACAAGCTCCCCGCCTCAGGCCAGCTGACCACCGACCCGGACGACCCGAAGGCCGTCGTCACCGACTCGGCCGCCGCGGCGACCGCGTGGGCCACCGGCGAGAAGACCTACAACGGCGCGATCAGCGTCGACGTCGACGGCAACCCGCTGGCCACTCTCGGCCAGCAGGCCAAGGCAGCCGGCAAGGCCACCGGTCTGGTCACCACCGCGCAGGTCACCGACGCCTCTCCGGCGGCGTTCTTCTCCAACACGGCCAACCGGTCGGCGCAGGACGAGATCGCCCGCCAGTACATCGAGGTCAGCAAGCCCGACGTCATCCTCGGCGGTGGCGAGGACTGGTGGCTGCCCGCGGGCAGCGCCGGCGCGTTCAAGGACCAGCCCGCCGAGGACCCGTCCGAGGCGAGCAAGGGCACCAAGGGCAACCTCATCGCCAAGGCCAAGAAGGCCGGCTACTCCTACGTCTCCAGCGCGGACCAGCTCAGCCGTGCCAAGAGCGGCAAGCTCCTCGGCCTCTTCGCCAACGAGGAGATGTTCCAGCAGCGCGCCGAGGGCCAGGGCGACGTGTACAGCCCGGTGGTCGGCCTCTCCACCATGACCAGCAAGGCCCTGTCCACGCTGGACAAGAACAAGAAGGGCTTCTTCCTCATGGTCGAGGAGGAAGGAGTGGACGAGTTCGCCCACTCGAACAACGGCACCCGCGTCCTGCAGTCCATGCAGGAACTCGAGAAGGCCGTGGCCGTGGCCCGTGCCTACGTCGCCACCCACCCCGACACCCTGCTGGTCGTCACCGGCGACCACGAGACCGGCGGCCTGGCCGTCGAGGACTCGGACGCCACCGACGAGTCCGGCACCGGCATCTCCGCCGAGGACGGCCCGTTCAGCATCCGCGGCAGCGAGAAGAGCTTCTACATCGACTGGACCACGTCCGGCCACACCGGTGTGGACGTGCCCGTGACCGCGGCCGGCCCGCTGTCCGACCGCTTCACCGGCAAGCACGCCAACACCTACGTGTACGACGTGCTGCGCCAGGCCCTCACGCGCCACTGAACCAAGCACGGCCGGCGGAGCCCCGGGCGCCATGGCGCCCGGGGCTCCGCCCCCTTCACGGCACTTCGACGAAGGCCACCCCTACAGCGCCGGTGACCTTCTCCACCGTGTCGGCGACCGTGCGGCCGACCTCTGGGGCGTGGCCGTACACCTCCAGCAGGAAGCCGATCACGTCCTCCGGGTGCTCTGCCGCCCACCGCTGTGCGACGGCCTGCTCCTCGGTGAGTTGCAGCAGGGCGGACTCCCGGCCCCGGGCGCCGGCGACGGTCACCACCCTGTCGCCCGCGGAGACCAGTTCGAGGCCGGCGATGACGTACTCCTGGCTACCGTGCCCGTCCTCGGTCAGGTCCCCCCGGACTACCTCGACGCGAGGATCCTCTGCGCCTGATGTGTCTGCGTAAAGGAAGGGCCGTAGGAGGACATACGGTCACGTCCTGTCCGCACGTACGGAGAGATCGTTGTCGACCGTGTAGTGGGGCCGCACGACCGCGCCGCCGATCACGGCCGCGGGGAGAACGAAGATGTCCCTGCGGTCCGCGACGTCGTCGAGGAGACGGCCGATCCGGACGGAGGTCTCACCGTCGACCCTGACGAACAGATCCCAGACACGGCTGCCGGGACCCGCGTCACCGGCCAACTCCCCGTAGTCCACGGTGAAGGAGAACCCACGGCCGTCCTTCTCGGCCACCGGCACGACGGTCCGCTCGGTGCCGCCCCCGCGCCGCACGCGCAGCAGCACGGCCGGAGCCTCGCCGAGGGTGGCGCCGTGCAGCCGTGCCCTGACGGTCATCGAGCGGTCCGTGACATGGACGCCCTCGACCTCCGCGTGGGCGGTGCGCAGCCACGCCCGCAGTGCCAGGTAGCCGTCCCTGGTGACGTACGGGACACGTACGGCGACCGGTGAGGGCCTCTCACGCAGGTGGCCCTCGACGAGGGTCCGGAGGTCCCGCAGTCCGGGGCGCAGTCGCTGCCGTGGCGCGCCTGGTTCGGGGACCAGGTAGACGTCCCACCGGCCCTCGGCGAGCGCGGGCTCCGGCTCCAGGACGGCACACGGCCGGCCGTCCGCCGCCGGTTCCAGGTCGAGGGCGTGGAGGACCTTTTCGGGCTGCCCCTTCTCGGGGCGCAGCCGCAGCAGCAGACAGCCCGTGGCCGACGGTGTCCGCAGCGTGAACGTGAAAGTGAGACGGCCGTCCGTGTCGGCCGTGCAGTCGGTGCGGAGGTCGGTCGCGGGCGTCGTGCCTTGTCCGGTGATCATCGCTTTCCCCTCCGTACCGTGTGCAGCGCGCTGGACGCCGCGACGTGCAGGACGTCGCGTGCGGCGAAGCCCCGGCTGACCAGGGCGCGTTCTATCCGTCCGCGTTCCACCGCCACCCGTCGCCCGGTCCCGCGTGCGGCGACGGCCTCGCCGATCAGGCACTCGGCCTGCTCCACGACCGGTACCGGGCCGAACCGCCGCGCGTTCTCCCGTGCCCTGCGGCCCATGTGCCGGCGCCGCTCGTCGTCCTGTACGAGTTCCAGCAGTGCGGCGCTCAACGCCTCGCGGTCTCCCACGGGGACGAGCCGGCCGTCGGCGCCGTCCTCGATGATCTCGCCGGGTCCGTACGGGCAGTCGGTGCTGACGACCGGCAGACCGCAGCGCATCGCCTCCACGATGGTCATGCCGAACGGTTCGAAGTCGGCCGCGGTCGCGCCGATCGAGCCCTTGACCCACTCCGCCTCCATGGGCGCGGCCGCACCCATCAGGAAGGCATGGTCGCTCAGGCCGAGGTCCTCGATGAGCTGCCGCAGCCGCGCCTGTTCCCGGCCCTTGCCGTAGATGCGCAGCCGCCAGTCCGGGTGGGCGGCGGCGACCGGGGCGAACGCCTCGATGAGGAGGTCGTAGCGCTTCACCGGGACCAGCCGGCCGGCGGCGACGATCACCTTCGCGGTGCCGTCCGCCGCGGGCAGCACCGGGTCGGGGACGCTGTTCGGCAGGGCCTCCACCCGGACGCCGGGCAGGCGCATCTTGCGCCGGTAGGAAACGGCGTCCGCCTCGGTGACCGTGGTCAGCAGGTCGAGCCGGCGGTAGGCCCGGCGCAGCGCGGTGCGCAGCCGGGGCGAGTGGCTGTCGAGGGTGAGGTGCTCCTGCCCGATGCGGACGACGTGCTCCGGCGCCTGGCGCGCGAGGTGCACGTTGAGCCCCGGCCGGGTGCCGATGACGACCTCGGCGTCGGTCTGCGCCAGACATTCGCCGATCCGCAGGTCGGTCAGTTCGCTGTACTGCCCATAGCGGTATTCGGCGGCGGGGAACACCCGCGCCGGTTTGAGATGCAGAGGATGTTCCTTCTCATGTCTCAGGTCCACCAGCGGCCTTAACGACACGCGCGGGTCCAGCACGAAGTCCGGGCGTTCGCGGTGCCGCAGTACCGAGACGATCTCCACCTCGTGCCGGTCGGCGAGTGCCTGGGCCAGGTTGAACGTGGTGGTGATCGTGCCTCCGATCCCGTAGGCGTTGTGGAGCAGGAAAGAGATCTTCATGGCGGACTAGACCCCGCCGGGGCCCGTTTCGTTGCCTCCTGTTATCCGTCCGTTGCCTTGCAGGCCATGTGCCGGACAGAAGCAACGGCAGAACGCCGGGCGCGCGCGGCAGTCACCCGCGGTGCCCCGCCCCCGGACCGTCGAGCCGGCCGGCGCCGAGGAGAGGTGGAGGATCTCCAGACGTGTCTTCCGATCCCCCAAACGCCCGCTCCAGCGGAGCGGTGTCGGTGCGCCACCCAACCCCTGCCCCCTTTGCCGCCTGACGCAGGAACCACCGGGCCGGGAGGACCACCAGCCCGGCCCTGATCCCGATCCCGATCCCGATCCCGATCAGCTTCCGCCGCTCCCACGCGATCCGCCACATGCCTGACTACGGGGGCGCCTCTCCGGCTGGACCCGGACCACCGATTGATCACCACCGCGTACCCGGTCAGGTGATCCGGTCAGCCGGTGCGGGTGTTCGTACTGTACATGTACAGTACGAACA
>NZ_JBHZAN010000079.1:0-16398 GCF_042754285.1 Streptomyces sp. NPDC059224 | reverse complement strand
GGGCGGACGGCCGGTCAGAGGGGAAGGCCGCCGCGTCAGTCGTTGGCGCAGGTGTTACCGAACGCGGGGTTGAGCAGACCGATCACGTCGACGGTGTTGCCGCAGACGTTGACCGGAACGTGGACCGGAACCTGGATCACGTTGCCGGACAGCACGCCCGGGGATTGGGCTGCGGTGCCGTTCGCGCCGCTGTCGGCGACGGCCGCACCGGCGCCGCCGGCGACGGCCGCGACGGCGGCGGTGGACAGGACCAGGCCCTTCGCGATACGCGACATGAAGGTGCTCCTTGGGGTCGAGACAAACATCCGGGCGGATGCCCAGCGCCGTGTCAACGCGTGACACCGCCCCGGGTTGTGCCGCTGAACGAGTGATCTCCCCGAAGCCTCCTTCACCGTTCCGAGATACTTGCCCGGTTTCGACTGATTAGTTCAGACAGTAGCTGGAGTTGCGGATCTCGCGACTTGCCCGTACTGGCATCACATCGCACTCTTCCCGCCTCCCCCTCCTTTCCCGAAAGGGCGAAGCCGGTCATGCGCATTCCCCTGGGCCCGCCGCTGCGCCGTGCGTCGGTGAGCGCGCTCGCCCTAGCCGCGGTCTGGGCACCGGGCGCCGCCCGGGCGACCGCTCCGGCCGCCGCGCCCGCCCCCGAGGCCCCTCGCATCCCCTTCGCCGAGCGTTACCACGTGGTACAGCGAGGCGGCATCGTCCGCGCGGCCAACGCGTCCGCCAGCTGCCGTACGACGGCCGACGACCCGTCCGAGCCGTCCTGCCCGGCAGCCCGCGCGGGCCGGATCCCGGCGGTGAACGGGGACTTCGACATGTCCTGCGTCGACGTCGACGACGACCCCCGCACCTACAACTCCTCGCGCGCCGAACTGCGGCTGCCGGAGGGCTCCCAGGTGACGTACGCGCGGCTGTACTGGGGCGGCAACCTGCTGGCCGGTGAGCGGAAGCCGGCCGCGGACAACGGGCGGGTGCTGATCGCCGAACCCGGCGGCCAGTACAAGGAACTGCTCGCCGACACGGTCGTGGGCCATCGGACGCAGGGCGACGCGGACGCCTTCCAGGCCTCGGCGGAGATCACCGGCCTGGTCCGGTCGAGCGGCTCCGGGCTGTGGACGGTCGGCCAGGTGAATGTGGCGGCGGGCAGGTCCGGGCCCGGCGCCTGGGGCGGCTGGACACTGGTGACGGCGTACCGGAACCCGGCGGAACCGCTGCGCACGCTCGCCCTCTGGGACGGCTTCGACTCACTCGACGGGGCGACCGGGGTACGGCTGAACGGGCTACGTATCCCGCGTGCCGCCGAGGGCCGGGCGGGCCTGGTGGCCTACAACGGCGACCGGGGCGGCACCGGTGACTCGCTCACGTACTCCGTCGCCGGCCGTACCCCCACCCCGCTCGCCGGCTCCGCCGACCCGGCCGACGACGTACTCAACTCCACGATCAACGAACCAGGCCCGGTAGGCGCCCGGCGTGAGCCCGCGTACGACAACACGCTCGGCTACGACTCGGATGTGTTCGATCTCGGTACCGCTCTCGCGCAGGGCGGTGACCAGCTGGCCTTCCAGCTCGTTTCCCAGCGCGACGCGGCGTGGGCGGGCGCGCTCTTCGCCGCCGTGGACGTGCAGTAGTGCGGCGCGTTTCCGCCCGCAGTCCCGAGCGCCCCCCCGTGAGCGAGGAATACCGCGTATGCACCGATCAGCAACCGACCCCGGGCGACGGGTCCTGCACCTGGCGCAACCCGTCGGGGGCGGGGTGGCCCGGGTGGTCCTGGACCTGACGAAGGCCCAGCTCACGGCCGGTCTGCGGGTCACGGTGGCGTGCCCGCCCGATGGTGAACTGGCGGGGGCCGCGCGGGAACTGGGCGCCGACGTACGCGGATGGCGCGCGGACCGGTCCCCCGGCGCCGGTCTCGGGGACGAGGTACGGCGGCTCGGGCGGCTGCTGGACGCGGTGCGGCCGGAGCTGGTGCACGCACACAGCGCCAAGGCCGGCCTGGCGGGCCGCCTGGCCGTGCGCGGCCGCGTTCCGACCCTGTTCCAGCCGCATGCCTGGTCCTTCGAGGCGGTCGGCGGGGTCACCGCCGCGCTGGCGCTGCGGTGGGAGCGGTGGGGAGCCCGCTGGGCGCACCGGGTGGTGTGCGTCAGCGAGGCGGAACGCGCCACCGGCGTGCGCGCCGGGATTCGCGCCCGCTACGCCGTCGTTCCCAACGGCATAGACACCGGTCACTTCGCCCCGGGCGCCCCCGGCGCCCCGGGCCGGTCCGGGCCCGGGGCGCCCCTGGTCGTCTGCGTCGGCCGGCTGTGCCGGCAGAAGGGCCAGGACGTGCTGCTGCGGGCTTGGCCCGAGGTGCTGCGCCGGGTGCCGGGCGCCCGGCTGGCGCTGGTCGGCGACGGACCGGACGGCGCGGCGCTGCGCCGGCTCGCCCCCGCCTCGGTCGAGTTCGCCGGCGCCGTCGCCGATGTGCGCCCCTGGTACCGGGCCGCCGACCTGGTGGTGCTGCCCTCGCGCTGGGAGGGCATGGCACTGGCCCCGCTGGAGGCGATGGCCTGCGGCCGGCCGGTGCTCGTCACCGATGTCGACGGCGCCCGCGAGAGCCTGCCGCCCGGCCACGGCGAGCACTGCCTGGTGCCGCCGGGCCGGCCGGGCGTACTGGCCGGTGCCGTCGCCGCGCTGCTGCTCGACCCGGAGCTGCGCGCGTCGCTCGGCGACCGGGGGCGCCGGCACGTCCAGTCCACGCACGATGCGCGGCGCTCGGCGCAGGCGGTCGCGGAGCTCTACCGCGAACTCCTCGGCGAGCGCCCGCTCATGTCCTTTGAGCGCAGGGAGTCCATCCACTCGTGACCGCGGAAAGCACCGTCCCCTCCCCCGGCCCGCAGCCACGGGATCACGGACTCTCGCCCGTCTCGGTCCTGCCGTCCCGCACCGCCGGAGGCTTCCGGTTCCCGCCGCGCCGGCCCCGCGCGCGGCCCGCTTCCCCGGTGTCGCTGCTGGCCGCCGACCTGTGCGCGGCACTGCTCGGCGCCGTCGCCCTCGACGAGGCCGTACGCCGGCCGGCCCTGACCTGTTTCCTGTTGTGCGGGGCGATACTGCTGCGCCCGCTGCCGAGCGGCCGGGTGGCCGGGATCCTGGACGAACTCCCCGCGGTCTGCGGCCGGATCGCCGTGATCTGGCTGGGCCTCGCCGCGGCGCTCGCCGCCAGGGACCCGGGCCGCGCGCTTCCCGCCCGCACCCTGCTGCTGGGCTGCGCCCTGCACGCGGCGGCAGCCTGCGCCGGCCGCGGTCTGGTGCACTGGCGCCGCCGCCTGGCCTCGCTGCGCCGCCCGCGCGCCGCCCTGGTCATCGGCCCCGCCGCCACCGCCCAGCGGGTGGCCGCCGCCGTGCTGCGCCACCCGGGCTCCGGGGTGCGGCCGGTCGGTGTCGTCGCCGAGCACCCCGAAGGCCCCGACGGGCTGCCCGTGCTGACCACCGGCGAGGAGGTCCAGCGGGCCCTCATCCAGAACGGGGTCCGGGCCGTCCTCACCGTCCACCCCGCCGTCCGCACCGAACAGGGCCCGCTGCTGCGCGCGCTGGCCGAGTCGGGCTGCGTGGTCTGGGAGCTGGACGCGGACTCACCGGCGTACGAGATGCGCGACCAGCTCGCCGGGTTCTCCTGCCGCCCTCTCGACATGGGCTCACGGCGGCGCGGCAGCGTCGGCAAGCGCATCCTCGACATCACGGTCTCCGGGTCGGCGCTGATCCTGGTCAGCCCGCTGCTCCTGGTGTGCGCGGCGGTACTGCGCCTCACCGACGGACCCGGTGTGGTCTTCCGGCAGGAGCGCATCGGCCGCGACGGCCGCCCGTTCACCCTGCTCAAGCTCCGCACCCACCGCCCGGTCGACGCGCACGAGGCCGCGACCCGCTGGAGCGTGGCCGGGGAACGGGAGATGAGCCCGTTCTGCCGCTTCCTGCGCCAGACCTCCCTGGACGAGCTTCTCCAGCTGTGGAACGTGCTGTGGGGCGACATGAGCCTGGTCGGCCCGCGCCCCGAACGGCCGTACTTCGTGGGCGAGTTCAGCCAGAACTACCCGGGCTACGCGGCCCGCCACCGGATGCGGACCGGCATCACCGGACTCGCCCAGATCCACGGACTGCGCGGCGACACCTCGATCGAGGACCGGGCCCGCTTCGACAACGCCTACATCGACAACTGGTCGCTGTGGCAGGACATCTGCATCCTGCTGCGCACCGCGGCGGCGCTCGTGCGCTCCACGGGGAGCTGACGATGAGCTTCGCACTCTCCCCGGCCAGGCCCCTGCGGCTGCCACCGGTCCTCGCCGCGGCCGCCGTGCTCGCGGTCCTCGCGCTGCCGCTCACCCCGGCCGGCGACGGGAGCGGGGCGGGACCGGCGGACGCGGTGTCCGCGCTGGTGGTGCTGTACGCCGCGGTGCGGACCGTACGGGAGCGGCGGCGGCCGCTGTCGGCGACGGCCGCGGTGGTGCTGGGCATGCCGGTGGTGGGGCTGGCCGTCGCGGCGGCCGGCGCGGCCTCGCCGGGCGCCGCGCTGACCGGCCTCGGCCGCTATCTCCAGGTGTTCGTCCTGGTCCCGGCCGCCGTGCTGCTGCTGATCCGGGACCGTGCCGACTTCCGGCTGCTGGCCTGGTCGTTCGTGGGGCTCGCGGGATGGCAGGGCGCGGTCGGGGTGCACCAGTACCTCACCGGGACCGGGGCCTCGTACCAGGGCGAGGAGATCCGCGCGGTCGGCACGTTCGGGCCGCAGGACGTGATGGGCATGGCGACCGTGGTGTCGTTCGGCCTGGTCTGCGCGCTGGGGCTGGCGGTGGGCCGTTCGCCGGTACGGCAGCGGGTGGCGGCGGGCGCGTGCGCGCTCGGCCTGCTGCTGCCGCTGGCCGTGTCCTTCAGCCGCGGGGCCTGGATCGCGACGGTCCTCACCTGCGGTGTGCAGCTGGTGCTGGCCGGGCTGCGCCGGGCACTGAAGGCGGTCGCGGTCGCGGTCGCGGCGGGTGTGGTGCTGGTGGGCGGCTTCGGTATCGGTACGGCCATGCTCCAGGAGCGGCTCAGCAGCATCGGGCAGGTGACCGACGCGCCGGACCAGTCGGTGGTCGACCGGTACACGCTGTGGGCGGCGGCGACGGGCATGTGGCGGGAACATCCCGTGACCGGCGTCGGGTTGAAGAACTTCCCGGCCTACCGGGACGGGCATGCCTCGCTGGCGCTGTCCTCCGGGAGCGACACGGAGGGTGCGGGGGCCGCGTTCGTGAAGCAGCCGCTGCTGTCGCCGCACAACATGTACCTGCTGGTGCTGAGCGAGCAGGGACTGCTCGGCGCGCTGGCGCTGGCGGGCAGCTGGCTGGCGCTGCTGGTGTGCGGGCTGCGCGGGTGGTGGCGGGTCCGCGGCGGTGACGGCCTGGACTGTGCGCTGGTGGGATGCGGGCTGCTCGTCTGGCAGCTCGTGGACTTCGCGTACGCGGACATCGGAGGGCCCTCGACCGTGCTGACGGCCGTGGTGTTCGGGGCGGTGGCCTGGTGGTCGCTGGTGGGGGCGGAGCGTTCGGCATGACGGTCACCCCTTCCAGGACCTCGGGCGTGCCCGGGTCGCGTGTCGGCAGCGAACCGGCGGGAGCCGGGAGCGCCCCCACGGCCGAGCCGCGGACGACACCGCCCCCGGCCCCGGACGCAGGGCCTTCCTCCCGCGGAGTTCTCGCCAAGGCCGCCTTCGTCACCGCCGCCCTCTCCGTCGTCGGCTCGCTCCTCGGGCTCATCCGGGACCAGTCGCTGGCCCGGCTCTTCGGGGCCGGACGGGACACCGACGCCTTCCTCGTCGCCTGGACCGTCCCCGAGTTCGCCGCCACGCTGCTCATCGAGGACGGGCTCGCCTTCGCGCTGATCCCCGCCTTCAGCGTGGCCCTGGCCCGCCGGGCGCAGGGGGCTCCCGGCGACCCGGTCCGGGCACTGGTCGCCGGGACCCTGCCGAAGCTGGCACTCGCCTTCGTGGGCGTCGCCACTCTGCTGATCGGGGGCGCCCCCCAGCTCGTCGAGGTGCTCGCGCCCGGTCTGCGCGACCCCGGGCTCGCCGTCGGCTGCACCCGGCTGACCGCGACCTGCGTGCTGACCTTCGGGCTGGCCGGGTACTGCAGCGCCGCCCTCCGCGCGCACCGGCGGTTCCTCGCACCGGCCGCGATCTACGTCGCCTACAACGCCGGCCTCATCACGGCGATGTTCGCGTTCGGCGGCAGCTGGGGCGTGCGGTCGGCCGCGTTCGGGGTGGCGGCGGGGGGCCTGCTGATGGTCGCCGTCCAGCTTCCCTCGCTGCTCGGGCAGTTGCGGCGCCGGGTCAAGGCCGCCGTCGGCGAACCGGTCGCCGAGGCACAGCCGCTGAACGTCGTCCTGATGGCCACCGTGCTGCTGTTCGCGCTGTGCCGCCAGTCGCAGGTGCTGATCGAGCGGTTCCTCGCCTCCCATCTGCACTCCGGGGCGATCTCGCACCTCAACTACGCGCAGAAGGTCGCGCAGATCCCGATGACGATGTCCATGATGCTGTGCACGGTCACCTTCCCGGTGGTGGCCCGGGCGCTGGCCGAGGGCGACACCGAGCGGGCCCGGCGCCGGGTGGAGCGGGATCTGTCGGTGGCCGCGAGCGTCGTCCTGCTCGGCACCGCCGTGGTCGTGGCGTGTGCGCCGCAGCTCATCCACATCCTGTTCCAGCGCGGGGCGTTCACCGCGGCGGACACCGCCGCCACCGCCGGGGTGATGCGGGTCTACGCGCTCGGGCTGCTCGGACAGACCATGGTCGGGGTGCTGGTCCGCTCCTACTTCTCCGCGGGCCGCGCCACCTGGTACCCGGTCGGTGCCATGGCCGCCGGGATCGCCGTGACCTCCTGGATCGGCGCCATGACGGTGGGCCGGTACGGCGTCACCGGCATCGCCGCCGCCAACGCCGCCGGCATCACCGTCACCGCCGTGCTCCTGCTCTGCGGCATGGGCCCGCGCAGCGTCCCGATCCGCACGCGGCGGGTGCTGGCCGAGCTGAGCCGGCCGGTGCGGGCCGCCGTGGTCGCCACGGTCGTCGGCACCTTCCTCGCCGCACGGCCCGCGGACCCGTTCACCGGTCTGATCGCCGGCACCACGGCCGTGACCACGGTCTTCGTCCTGCTCGGCTGGGCGCTGGACGCCCAGGGCTTCGCATCCGCACTCCGTTCCGCAGGCACCGTCACCCGAAGGCTCGCCCATGCCGTCTTCCACTGAGTCCGCCGAGAAGGTCGGACACCTGTCGGGCCCGGTCCCCTGGGTCGCCATGTACCACTCCGTGGGCGACTGCTCGGACGATCCGTACCGGGTCACCATCACCCCCGACCGCCTGGCCGCCCAGCTGGGCTGGCTGCGCCGGCGGGGGCTGCGCGGGGTCTCGGTCGCCGAACTGCTGGCCGCCCGGGCCCGGGGCGAGGGACGGCGCCTGGTCGGGCTCACCTTCGACGACGGCTACGCCGACTTCCTCGACCACGCCCTGCCGCTGCTGGACCGCTGGGGCTGCGGTGCCAGCCTGTTCGTGCTGCCCGGACGGCTCGGCAGCGACAACCGCTGGGACTCGCTCGGCCCGCGCAAGCCGCTGCTCACCGCCGAGGGGATCCGGCGGGCGGCGAGGGCCGGCGTGGAGGTCGGCTCGCACGGGCTCACCCACGTCGATCTGACGAAGGCCGACGCCGACACCCTCAGGGCCGAGACCGCCGGCAGCCGGGCCGTCCTGGAGGAGCTGATCCAGGCCCCCGTGGACGGCTTCTGCTACCCCTACGGCGCCGTCGACCAGCGGGTCGTCGACGCCGTCCGGGACGCCGGGTACGGCTACGGCTGCGCCATCGACCCCGGCGACCTGAACGGCGTCCACACCCTGCCCCGGGTGCACGTCGGCCAGAACGACCGTGCCCTGCGCCTCTTCCTGAAGTACCGGCTGCACCGGCTGCGCCGCCGTCCCGTCAAGGGGCTGTGAATGAGGGCTCTGCACGTCATCACGGGGCTGGGGGTCGGCGGGGCGGAGCAGCAGCTCCGGCTGCTGCTGAGGCATCTGCCGGTCTCCTGCGACGTCGTCACGCTCACCAACCCCGGGCCGGTCGCGCGTGCCCTGGCCGCGGACGGGGTGCGGGTGGTCCATCTCGGGATGGCCGGGAACCGGGACCTGGCGGCGCTCCCCCGGCTGGTCCGGGTCATCCGCCGGGGCCGCTACGACCTCGTCCACACCCACCTGTACCGGGCCTGTCTCTACGGCCGTATCGCCGCGCGTCTCGCGGGCGTGCGGGCCGTCGTCGCCACCGAGCACTCGCTGGGCGACACCCAGCTGGAGGGGCGCCGGCTGACCGCCGGGGTCCGGGCGCTGTACCTCGTGGGCGAGCGGCTCGGCCGGTCCACGGTCGCCGTCTCCCCCACCGTCGCCGAGCGGCTGCGCCACTGGGGGGTGCCGGGGCCGCGGATCGAGGTCGTACCGAACGGCATCGACCTGGGGCGGTTCCGCTTCGACCCGGAGCGGCGGCGGCGCACCCGGGCCGGGCTCGGGATCCCGCAGGACGCCTTCGTGGTGGGCGCCGTCGGGCGGCTGGCGCCCGGCAAGCGGTTCGACGTCCTGATCGGTGCGCTCACCCGGCTGCCCGCGGACTGCGTGCTGCTGCTGGTCGGCGGGGGCCCCGAGGAGGGAGCCCTGCGCCGTGCCGCCGCGGCGGCCGGTCTCGCCGGCCGGGTGCTGTTCGCCGGTGAACGCCCGTACGTCTCCGACGGCCCGGCCGACCCCGACCTGCCCGCCCTCACCTCCGCCATGGACGTACTGGCCTCGCCCTGCACCGAGGAGGCCTTCGGGCTCGCGGTGATCGAGGCGCTGGCCGCCGGACTGCCCGTGCTCTACAGCTCCTGCCCTGCCGTCGAGGACCTGCCTGCCGCCGCCGCCCCCGCCGCCCGCCGTGTCGAGGGCGGCGCCGACGCCTACGCCGAGGCCCTGGCCGACGCCCGCGCCGCCGGGTCAGGTCCGCGCACCGCGCCGGAGGCCGCCCGCCACTACTGCATCACCCGCAGCGCCGCCCAGCTCATGGACGTCTACGCGGCCGCACTCGCCACCGTCCCTCAGGGAGTCAGTACGCCATGACCGAGAACACCACCAGGGCAGCCCGCCCGTTCACCCGTGCCCGCACGGTCCCGCCCTGGTCGCTGCTGGCGGCCGGGGTCGTCGCCGGCGGTCTGCTGGGCGGCGCCTACGGCGTGCTGACGCCGGCCGACTACACGGCGACCAGCTATGTCATCGCCGTCCCCACCGACCGGTCCGACACCGCCACCGCGCAGGGCTTCGCGCAGGCGTACGGCCGGGTCGCGACCCAGCTCGCGGTGCTCGGGGACGCCCAGGTGTGGGCCGGGGTGCCGGTGAACACTCTGCGGAACAGCGTGCAGGCGGAGACCTCGCCGGACGCGCCGATGGTCGCCGTCTCGGCCACCTCGCCGCACCCCCTGCAGGCCGCCGACATGGCGAACGCGGTGGCCCGTTCACTCACCCAGCACGCCAACGACACCAAGGGCGACACACACGTCGAACTCCTCCAGTTCTCCCGGGCGCCGAAGCCGACCGCGCCCGCCTCGGCGTCGACGAAGGTGACCGGCCTGGTGGGTGCGAGCGCGGGCGGGCTGCTGGCCGGGCTGGCGCTGCTGGTGCGGCCCCGGCGCCGCGAGGAGGAGAACCTCCCGCACGCCTCCGTGCCGGGACCGACGGCCGCCGCCGACGTACACGGGCAGCTGTGACGGCGACGGCCCACCCGACGCTCGCCGCGCACACCACCGAACTCGTCACCGACGAACGCGTCTTCGCCGAGCTGGGTCCCGCCTGGGGGCGGCTGTACCGGCGGTGCGGCACGGCCACCCCGTTCCAGAGCCACGCCTGGCTGCACTCCTGGTGGCGTTCCTACGGTGTCCCGGGCAGGCTCCGTCTGGTCCTGGTGCGGTACGGCGGTGAACTGGTCGGCGCGGCCCCGCTGATGCTGGTGCACCGGCCGCTGCCCGCGCTGGTGCCGCTCGGCGGGGCGATCTCGGACTACACGGACGTGCTGCTCGCCGACGGCGACGACGGCCGGGCCGCGGGCGCCCTCGCCCAGGAGCTCGCCCGGGCGGCGCGGACGGCGCTGATCGACTTCCGCGAGGTGCGTCCGGGCGGTGCGGTGGAGCGGGTGTACGACCGCTGGCACGGGCCGTGCCGGAAGGTGCCCGCCTCGCTGTGCCTGGAACTGCCCGCCGTGGCCATGGACGAGCTCGTGGCCCGACTGCCCTCGAAACAGGCCCAGCGGGTGCGCGCCAAGCTGCGCAAGCTGGGCTCGCTCGGGGTGCGCCGGGACGTCGTGGCAGCGGAGGACGTGGACACCGCGCTCGGCCGGCTGCTCGATCTGCACCGGCTGCAGTGGCAGGACCGGAAGGTGACGACGGAGCACCTCCAGTCCCGGTTCCGGGAGCACCTGGTGCGCTCGGTGGGGCCGATGGTGCGCTCCGGGGACGCGGTGGTCACCGAGTTCCGGCTGGACGACGAGGTGGTCGCCGTCGATCTGACCCTGCTGTCACCGAGCCTGGCCGGCGGCTATCTGTACGGGGCGCATCCGCGGCTGCGGGAGCGCAGGGCGGACGTGGCGGTGATGCTGCTCGACGCCTGTACCCAGCACACCGGCGCGGGCGAGCGGGGCGCGCTGAGCCTGCTGCGCGGCAACGAGCCGTACAAGCACCACTGGCGGCCCCAGCCGGTCGCCAACCAGCGGCTGCTGCTGGCCCGGCGCCGCACAGCGCCGCTGCTGACGGCGGCGCTGTGCGACATCGCCGCCCGGCGGCGCGTCAAGGAGGTGTGGCACCGGTGGCAGGAACGACGCCAGGACTAGGGCGTGACCACCGGTCGAGGGTGCCGGGGACGGGCCGGGCGTAGGGGAGCCGGCGTCGGGGTCGCGGTGTCGGTCCGGCCGGAGAGGGCCGTGCGGTAGACGCGGGCCGAGCGCGGGTTGTCCGAACACTGCCAGACACCGTGCGGGCAGTAGTCGGTCAGCGTGTTGTACAGCGGTCTGTGCTCGTCCATCCAGGCGAGCATCCGGCGCATGTACTCGGCGTTGTCACCGTTGCGGAAGAGACCCCATTCCGGATAGGAAATGGGCTTTCCGTGGGCCTTGGCGAAATCGACGTGCTCCTGAAGTCCGTATGGCTCCCGCACCTGTTCGCCGAAGGAGAGACCGGTCGGCTGGTCGTAGGAATCCATGCCGACGATGTCGACCGTGTCGTCCCCGGGGTAGCACTGCGTCCACGGGACCGCGTCACGGCCACGGCTCGGCGTGAAGTCGAACCGGAATTTCTGACCCGGCACCGCCTGCATGGTGGTGACGATCCTGTCCCAGTATTTCTTCCAGGCCTCCGGGTCCGGCCCGCAACGATGGGTGTACGTAGTGCCGTTCATCTCCCAGCCGAGCACGATGACCGTGTCCGGGACCTCCAGCTCGACCAGCCGCTCGGCCAGGGCCCGGAAGTGCTGATCGAACCGCCCGGCGGCGCCCCGCGCCAGCAGCGACCGGACCTCGGCGTCCCCGACGTGGTCCTCGTTGCGCTCCTGCATGGGCACGTTGAGGACGAGCATCCGGTCGTCCTTCTCCCGCCGCCAGTGCGCCCAGACGTCCAGGAAGCCGGGCACTCCCTCGATGTCGGCCCAGCGGTTGCCGGGCAGATACGTGTGCGCGACCTTCAGTTCGGTGCCGCCGAGCCAGCCGCTCAGCTGGGCCATGCGGGCGACGCCCAGCGGCCCGGAGTCCAGGAAGGCCCCGAAGGCCGGCGGCGCCGACCTGCCGTGCGCGGGCGTGACCGGCGCCGGACTCACCGGTCCCGGTGCCGCACTCGCCGTGGCCGGCAGCGGAGCCGCCGAGGCCGGGACGGAGGTCGTGGGTGTCGGAGCCGGTGTCGGATCGGTGGCCTGCGCCACCCCCGCACCCGCGGCGAATCCCGGGCCGGTGGCCAGGGTCGCCGAGGCGACGACGACCGCCGCCACCGCCGTGACCACAGCCCGCCGGTGCGACCGGGACCTCGGCCGCTTTCGCTGCTGTGGAGCCATGCCTGCTCCTTTCTCCACCAGTTCTCGTCCGGTACCGCTCGCCCGGTTCTTTCGGTCCGGTCCTTCCCGGCCGTTCGCACATTCGCCGGGGAAGCACCGGTCACTGACACTCGGTCATATCAATACGAATTCCGCCAGTGCGGCTGCGGCTTCCGGGTGCGCCACACGCCCGCGCGGGTGAACCGGCGCAAAGGAAAAGGTCCGTGTCACTGCTGGACATCCCAGTTCCCGCGGTTCTGCTGCGGATCGACCGGAATCCCTTTCACCACGGCACCCTAAGGGCTGTCCCGTAATCCCTGGTGGATCTGCGCGCGGCGTCGGATGCGGTGCATCGCAAGGCGGAGGGTCGTCCTCATACTGGGCGTGTTCGGGCGAGCCCGACAACGCTGCGAGGTGCCGTAGCTGTCGTCGTGCGCCCGCCGGGGATCACGGGACAGCCCTTAGGGGCTGTGCGCTCGCTCGGCAGAGCCGGCGTGGACGTGCATCTGGTCGCCCTGCCGAGATCGCGGCCGTGCTGCGCCGGGTGGCGGCGAGGATCGCCCGTCCGGCGGTGCTGATCCCGATGGACGACGCGAGCACGATCGCGGCAGGCCGGCTCCGCGAGGACCTGGCTCCCGCCTGTCTGCTGCCGCGGCAGCCCGCCCTGCTTTGCGAGCGGGTCGCCGACAAGGCCGAGTTGGCCCAGGTGTGCGCGGCGGCCGGGATCCCGCACCCGCAGACCCTCGTCCCGGACAGCGCCGAGCAGGCCGCCGCCGCCGTCTGGCGGCTCGGGCTGCCGGTGGTCGCCAAGTGGAGCCGGACCTGGCTGGTGCCGGCCTGGTCCGGGCTGCGCAGCACCGTCGTGGTGCGCTCGGCACGGGAGGCGCGGGAGCTGTTCCTGCGGGCCGGGGAGGCGGGCAGCAGGCTGCTGCCGCAGGAGTTCCTGCCGCCGGGACCGGACCGCGACTGGTTCTTCCACGGCTACGCCGACCGGACCGGGGCAGTACGCGCGGACGGCTCCGGCCGCAAGCAGCGGTCCTGGCCGAGCGGCTCACCGGCGAGCTGGGCTTCCGGGGCATCTTCGACCTGGACTTCCGGCGCTGCGGCAGCACCGGCCTTACCACCTGCTGGACTTCAATCCCCGTCCGGGCGCGCAGTTCCGGCTCTTCACCGACAGCGCGGGCCTGGACGTCGTACGCGCCCTGCACCTGGATCTGACCCACCGTCCGCTGACCGCCGGGGCACCGCCGGCCGGTCGGGCGTTCGTGGTGGAGAACTACGCGCCGCTGAGCGCGCTGCGGCCGGCCCCGCGCGGGCGCGAGCTGGCCTGGAGCGCGCCGGACGACCGGGATCCCGGCCTGGCGATGTGGGCGCTGTGGGGCCGGCACGTGACGGGCCGGCTCCTGGCCCGGCTGCGCCCCGGCACGGCCCCGGTCCCCCGGCCGGCCTCCGTCGTGGTCCGCCGGGCCGGGGAACACCGCCCGGCCGCCGCGGAAGAGGAACTATCCGAAGTGTCCGGCGTCTCCAGCCTCTCCGGTCTGCCCGACCGGTCCGACGACGAGAAAACGAGCAGCTGCCGATGTACGACCTGCTGGTGGTGGGCGCGGGCCCGCACGGCCTGTCCATCGCGTCCCGCCGTACTGCCGTAGCCCGTGTCGTCGTCCCCCGAGTCGCCGTAGGACGTCCCGGACGCAGGGTCGTCGGCCCGCTCCTCGGAATCGGTGTCGACGTCACAGGAGTTGCCGAAGGCCGGGTTCAGCACGGCTGCCAGGTCGACCGAGTCTCCGCACGCACCGATCGGCACGTCCACCGGGCCTGGACGATGTCGCCGGACACCGCACCCGGCGAACCGCCGGCGGTCCCGGTCGCGTCCGTGTCGGCGAGCGCGGGACTGGCGTACAGGGACAGCACGCCGGTCGCGGCGGCGGCCACGTCCCCGCTGAGGGTCTGTCGCAATCTCGTTGTCCTCCTGCTCGAAAACGGAAAAGCCGGCCTCGGAGCGCGGATGCGAAATCTCGACGGTCCGAGGCCGGCCGTGACACAGCTGGACGGCTGGTGTGCCGCGCCGACGTCGTCAGTCGTTGGCGCAGGCGTTGCCGAACGAGGGGTTCAGCAGCGCGATGACGTCCACGGTGTTGCCGCAGACGTTGACCGGAACGTGAACCGGAACCTGGATCACGTTGCCGGACAGCACGCCCGGGGAGTTGGCGGCAGCGCCCTCGGCACCCGAGTCCGCGAAGGCCGGGGCGGCACCGGCCAGGGCCAGAATCGCACCGGCGGCGAAAGCAGCGGTCTTCTTCATAAAGTTTCCCTTCTCTGCGGTCATGCCCGTATGACGGCCGAAACCGAGCGAGCACAGCATGAAGGCTCGCATCATGACCAGCAGACTGTAGAACGAGAAATAGGCGGCCGAAGAAACTGCGGAACGCGCTCCGACGGGTAATTCACTCGAACGCCTTCACAACGGGAATGGGTGAACACAGCGAAATCCGCCCTGGCGGCGTGCGCACGCCGCCAGGGCGGATTTTCACGAGGCCGGGGTCACTGGTTGGCGACGCCGTTGGCCGACAGGGCCGAGATGTCGTGCAGGACGTGCGACAGCGGCTCGTCGCCCTTGGCCTGGGTGGAGTTCTCGGCGCACTGCTGGTTCTGCGGTGCGGACAGGACCGGCACGTCCTGGGCCACGCCGACGGCGGCGATGAGACCGAGGATCCCCTGGGCGTTCGCCTTCGCGGGCAGACCGACGCAGAGCTTGTTGAGCGAGCCCTGCACCAGGGTGGCCTGCGGGCTCATCCTGCCCTTGGTCACCGAGTTGCCGAACTCCTCGTGGGCGCCGCTGCCGCTGGCAGAGGTGGTGCCGTGGTCGTTGCCGGTGGCAAGCGCCTGGGGGGCTGCCGCCGCCGACACACCTACGACGGACGCGGCGACCGCCGCCGCGGCCATTGCCTTCTTCAGCATTTCGCTTTCCTTTCCTGGCTCCGTGCGTCAAGACACACGTCCCTGCCCCGCATCAACCGCCCGCACCGGGAACGGTTGCGGCGAAGGCGCGGCACGTCACCCGATCGGACCCGTCACCGGTCCGGAATTCCCTTGCGGCCGGGCGCCCGTGGAGCCGCCGGGGATTTCCGGAATGTGGGCCATCGGAGTGAACCCGAGCAACCAAACACCTCACTGGGAGTTGACCAGTGGGCTCCGGTGGACGGGGTTTTTGCAGAAGGGAATCGCAAGTGATCAAGAAGGTTCTGGCCGTCGCCGCTGTCGCCGCCTCCGTGGCCGGTGCCACCGCCGTCGCCGCCTCGCCGGCCCTGGCCACGGGCAACGACCAAGGCACCACCTCCGCCAGCGGCACCGGTGCCTCGCAGGCGTTCGGCAACTCCGCCACGTACGGCAGCATGAGCCCGCAGCTGGCGCTGGTCCAGGGCTCCTTCAACAAGCCGTGCATCGGTCTGCCGGCGAAGCTCAACGCCCAGGGGCTGGTCGGCCTCGGCGCCGTCGGCGTCCTCCAGGACGTGCCGATCCTCTCCGCGCCGCAGAACCAGCAGTGCGTCGAGAACTCCACCCAGGCCAAGGGCGACGAGCCGCTGTCGCACGTCCTGGACGACATCTCGGCCCTGTCGGCCAACGGCACCGGCAACCAGTAGTCCGCGCCTCTTCCGGACCCCTGTCGGGGTGCTCCAGGCCGGCGGGCCGCCGACAGGGCCGCCGCAACCCAGAGGCCGCCCCCACTCCCCCCCCGGTGGGGGGGTGCCCCGGGCGGGCGGCCCCCGCAGTTCCCGGCGGCCCGCCGGCCTGTGTCGTCTCCGGCGTGACCGCCCCCGGCGGGGCGCTCGTCGCCTCATCGGACTGCGCTACGCCAAAGGGAGCAAACCACGCAACCCAGGCGGGTCCGCGCCCGTTGGTGATCACGCAGCTCCTCCCCGGAGTCCGCCTTTCGAAAGGGATCGAACATGAAGAAGCTGTGGGCAACCGCGGCCGTCGCCGCCACCGTCGCCGGTTTCGCCGCCACGGCCGCCCCGCAGGCCATGGCTACCGGCAACGACAACGGCACCTCCTCGGTCAGCGGCAACATGGCCACGTCGGAGTTCGGCAACTCGGCCACGTACGGGGACCAGAGCCCGCAGCTCTCGCTGGTTCAGGGTTCGCTGAACAAGCCGTGCGTCGGTCTCCCGGCCAAGGCGAACCTCCAGGGCCTGGTCGGCCTCGCCGCCGTCGGCGTCCTCCAGGACGTGCCGGTCCTCTCCGCGCCGCAGAACCAGCAGTGCGTCGAGAACTCCACCCAGGCCAAGGGCGACGAGCCGCTGTCGCACATCCTGGACGACATCTCGGCC
>NZ_JBHZAN010000078.1:0-18637 GCF_042754285.1 Streptomyces sp. NPDC059224 | reverse complement strand
CCAGCCGGGCCCGCGCGCCCCCGGGGCGCGCCCGCCGCTCGGCATACCCCTGGCGGGCGGCATGGCCGCCCCGGCCGCCCCCCCCCCCCACCACCGGGCCCGGTTCTCCTCGGCGCCGCCGATGCCGAGCACACGGGGCACGGCGCCCCCGGGGCGCCTGTCGTAGGCGTCGCCGCCCATCGGGATGGCGGCGAGCTCGCCGCCGCGTCTCCGTCGGGGGTGACAAGGCCCTCGGGCGGGGCCGAGCCCGCCCGGCGGTCCGCCGAATCCCGGCCGGAGCGGGGGCAGTTGCCTGCACCGCTTCCCGCACTCGCCGTCGACGGCCGGTGAGAACTTCGGGGAGGACTGCGGCATTTGCCGTGCCCGCCTCGCACTCCTCCACCCCCGTGCGCACGCGCCCCGCCCCCTCCGGCACCAGGGCGTCGCAGGCATGACGCGCAGTTGCCGCGCAGTCAACCGGTGCCCGAACTGGCGGTTCTTGCCCGTTTTGTTCATCGATTGTTGGGCAATACGAAAGTTCTGCACAGGAGTTCAGGGCATGGTGTGACCAGGCGGACGTCCGTATTGAGACGGACAGGCCTGCCGAGGTCCGGCTCCCGGTGATTAGGCTGGGAGGGGGGCGCGACGTCAGGACCGTGAACGCGGCGTCGGGGCCCTGAGGGGGAGAGCCGGTGGATCGGACTACCTCAAACGAATACGGATGCTGAGAACGACACGACACGGTCGTCGCGCCGGCACGGCATGAGGGTGCTCGACCACACCAGGAGGAACTGTGAGCAGCGATCGGGACGGGATCCGCGGGGGCTGGGCGACACCCGGCGAAGACCAGCCCGACGCGGAGTCCCTCAACGAGATGACGGGCGAGTTCACGATCGACTACGCGCCGCCCGCCTGGTACACGCAGAACGCGACGGGCGGACCGGAGGCGGCCGACGGTGCCGGCGGTCCGGGGGCCCCGGCGTCCGGCTCCGGCACGACGCCCGCCGCGCAGCCCCGTTCGCCGTTCCCGCCGGGGGCGCCGATCCCGGGGCTGGCTCCCCCGCCGCATGCCCAGCAGGGGGGCGGAACGCCGGGTCCCGGCGGTCCGTTCACTCCCGCGCCGACGTCGGCTCCGGGCGCGCCGTTCACTCCCGCGCCGACGTCGGCTCCGGGCGCGCCGTTCACACCGCCGGCGGCGACGCCCGGGGCTCCGTTCACGCCGCCGCCCAGCGCGACCCCGGGCGCGCCGTTCACGCCGTCGCCCACCGCGACGCCGGGCGCGCCGTTCACACCGCCGCCCGCTGCGGCGCCCAGTGCTCCGCCGGCGCCGACGCCCGGAGCTCCGTTCACGTCCGCGCCCGCGTCAACTCCGGGAGCACCCTTCACCCCTCCGAGGGTGGCACCGGGGGCTCCGTTCACGCCGCCGCCCACCGCGACGCCGGGCGCGCCGTTCACGCCGCCCGCCCCGAGCGCGGACGCCGGGGCCCCGGCTGCTCCGCAGGCGCCGGTCGCCGCGCCGTTCACCCCTGCCGCGCCGCCCGCACAGGGCGCGACCGCGGTGCCGAAGCTGCCGGCCGGTTTCGAACCGCAGCGGCCCGCCGCCGAAGCGCCGGCACCGGAGGCCGAGCCGGGCAACGGTGACCTGGACAGCGGGGCGACGATGCGGTTCTCCGCGGTCGCGCTCAAGCGTGACCTCGCCGAGGCCGCAGAGCAGGCGGCCGCCAAGGACACCGCGGCCGAGGACAGCGCCGAGGACGAGACCGAAGCCGACGCGGCGGAGCAGCCGGCGGCCGACGTCATCGCGCTGCTGGTCGACTCCGGCCCCAGGGGTGCCGACGACTCGCCGCACGTCGGCACCGACGAGACCGGTCCCGAGGACGACGCTCCGCTCGGCGCCGAACCGGCCCAGGACGCCTCCCCGGAGGACGACACCGAGAGGGACGAGCCCCAGGACACCGTCTCCGACACCGACGACGGCTCCGAGGAAGACTCCGACGACTCCGACGACGAACAGCACCACGGTGGCGAAAGCGCAGACGGCGAGGCGCACTTGGCGGCCGACGCCGTAGCCCCCGAGAACACCGACGACGCCGGTGACACCGACGAGCCCGAGGACGCGCCCCCCGCGCCGCGGGACGCCATAGCCGCCGCTCCCGCGCCGCAGGACGCGCCCCCGGCGCCCGAGGCCGCCGTGCCGCCCGCCGCCTGGACGCCTCCGCCCACGCCGCCCACGCCGCCGGCCGTGGTGCCGCCCCTGCCGCCGTCCTACCAGCCCGCGGCCCCCGCACCGGCCGCCCACTGGCCGGCCCAGTCGGGACCGTCGGAGCCGTCGGAGCCGGTGCCCGGCCGCCCGCAGCCCCAACAGGCGCCCGGGCAGGGCCCCGTGGGCGCACCCTTCCAGCAGCCGGCGTTCCAGCCACCGCAGGCACCGCCGCCCGCCCCCGCCGCCTGGAACCAGCCCCCGGTCCAGCAGCCGGAGGCTCCCGTTCCGCCGCAGACACCGGGCGGCTACGGCTTCCCGCAGCCCGGCGTCCAGCCCCCCGTGCCGCCGGTCGCGCAGCCGCCGCTGGCCGCCGCCCCGGACGCCCAGGGCGGCTACGGCTACCCCGGGGCTCCCGTGCCGCAGGCGCCCGCGCCCGCCGGTTACGGCTTTCCGCAGCCGGCCGCTCAGCCCCCGGCGCCCCCTGCCCCGCCCGTCGGCCACGGCTTCCCGCAGCCCGGTCAGCAGCCGCAGGCACCCCAGGATCCGCGCGCCGCACAGCCCGTCCAGCCCCCCGCTGCGGCCCCGCACCCCGAGCAGCCGGTGCCACCGGCCCCCCAGCCCCCGGTCGACCCGCGGGTCGGTGCCGCCTGGCCGCAGCCCATGCAGCACGACCAGCGGCAGATGACCAACCCCGGTGCGGCTCCGCTGGGTTACACCGCGGCCGTCGAGCTGTCCTCCGACCGGCTGCTCAACAACAAGAAGCAGAAAGCGAAGAGCGGCCGGCCCGGTGCCGCGCCCTCGCGGTTCAAGCTCGGCGGCAAGAAGGAAGAGGCCGAGCGTCAGCGGAAGCTGGACCTGATCCGTACGCCGGTGCTGTCCTGCTACCGGATAGCGGTGATCAGCCTCAAGGGTGGTGTCGGCAAGACGACCACCACCACCGCGCTCGGCTCCACCCTCGCCACCGAGCGCCAGGACAAGATCCTGGCCATCGACGCCAACCCGGACGCCGGCACGCTCGGCCGCCGGGTGCGCCGCGAGACCGGGGCCACCATCCGTGACCTGGTCCAGGCGATCCCGTACCTCAACTCCTACATGGACATCCGGCGGTTCACCTCGCAGGCCGCATCCGGGCTGGAGATCATCGCCAACGACGTCGACCCGGCCGTCTCGACCACGTTCAACGACGAGGACTACCGGCGCGCTATCGACGTCCTGGGCAAGCAGTACCCGATCATCCTCACCGACTCCGGTACCGGTCTGCTCTACAGCGCCATGCGCGGTGTACTGGACCTCGCCGATCAGCTGATCATCATCTCGACGCCGTCGGTGGACGGGGCGAGCAGCGCCAGTACGACCCTGGACTGGCTGTCCGCGCACGGGTACGCCGACCTGGTGTCGAGGTCGATCACCGTGATCTCCGGAGTCCGCGAGACCGGCAAGATGATCAAGGTCGAGGACATCGTGTCGCACTTCGAGACGCGCTGCCGGGGTGTCGTGGTCGTGCCGTTCGACGAGCATCTGTCCGCCGGTGCGGAGGTCGACCTCGACATGATGCGGCCGAAGGTGCGCGAGGCGTACTTCAACCTCGCGGCGATGGTCGCCGAGGACTTCGTACGCCACCAGCAGATGCACGGCCTGTGGACCAGCGACGGCAACCCGCCGCCGGTCGCCGCCCCGCCACTGCCGGGCCAGCCACTGCCCGGCGGCCAGCAGTACGCCCCGCCGCAGGCTCCGGGACAGCAGCCGTACGCGCCCGGACAGCCGTACCCGCAGCAGCCGGGACAGCCTCCGCAGCAGGAGCACTACGGCCGGCCCGCGCCCTACCCGCAGCAGCAGCCCGGACAGCCGTATCCCCCGCAGCAGCCGGGACAGCAGCCCGGCTACGGGTATCCGCAGCCCGGTGCCCAGCCCCCCGCTCCGCCGGTTCCGCCCGGCGGCTACGGCTTCCCGCAGCAGCCGCAGCCGGGACAGCCCCAGGAGCCGCCGCAGCCTCCGCAGCAGTAGCCAGAACGCCACAGGGCGGCCGGTGCTTCACCGCACCGGCCGCCCTGTGGCGTGGACCGTGGTCAGGCGTCGTCGGCCGCCACCAGCTCCCGGCACCGTTTGACGTCCTCGGCCATCTGCTCCAGCAGCGCGTCGATCGAGTCGAACTTGGCCTGGCCGCGGACGAAGGCCAGGAAGTCGACGGCGACGTGCAGCCCGTACAGGTCGAGTCCGACGCGGTCGATGGCGTACGCCTCGACCGTGCGCTCGGTGCCGTCGAACTGCGGGTTGGTGCCGACGGAGATCGCGGCCGGCATCACTTCGCCCTGGGCGTGCAGGTAGCCGGCGTAGACGCCGTCGGCGGGGATGGCGGTGTGCGGCAGGGTCTCCACGTTGGCGGTGGGGAAGCCCAGTTCACGGCCGCGCTGGGCACCGCGTACGACCACGCCCTCCACCCGGTGCGGGCGGCCCAGGATCTCGCGGGCGCCCGCCATGTCACCCTCCGCGACCAGGCGCCGCGTCAGGGTCGAGGAGAACGGCTCGCCGCCGCCCGCCTCCCCGCGCACGTACAGGTCGACGACCTCGACCTCGAAGTCGTAGACCTTGCCCTGCTCGGCGAGGAACTCGACGTTGCCCGCGGCCTTGTGGCCGAAGCGGAAGTTGGGGCCCTCGACGACGGCCTTGGCGTGCAGTCTGTCGACCAGCACCTTGACCACGAACTCGGCCGGCGACAGCCGCGAGAACTCGGTGGTGAAGGGGAGGATCAGTACCGCGTCCACGCCCAGCTCCGCCATCAGCTCGGCGCGGGTGTGGTGCGGGGCGAGCAGCGGCGGGTGACTGCCCGGGCGCACGACCTCGCTGGGGTGCGGGTCGAAGGTCACGACGACCGCCGGAACGCCCAGCTCACGGGCGCGGTCCACGGCATGCCGGATGATCAGCTGGTGACCGCGGTGCACCCCGTCGTAGGACCCGATGGTGACGACACTGCGCCCCCAGTCCTCGGGGATGTCATCCAAGCCACGCCAGCGCTGCACTGTGACCGCTCCTCGAACCTGTGTCCGTTGTCCGTCTTACGCAGCTCTAAGGGTGCCATGTTTGCCGGACACGTCTCACACCGGCACGGTCGCTGTGACCTGGCGCACGCGTCCGGCTCCTCACGCGGGCACTCTCACACCGGCCAGGTTCCCCAGCATGCGCCGGGTGCTCGGCCCCACCACCGCGGCCCATTCCTCCGGGGTGTCGGTGAGCCAGCGGGCCATCAGGGCGGCGAATCCGGGCACGTGCCGCCCCAGGTCGACCAGTCCGCGGTCGAACCGGCTCGCCCCGTCCGGGGTGCGGACCAGCAGCAGACCGGTGCGCCTGACCAGCTCACGCATCCCGTCGCCGTCGTCCTCGCGCTGTACGGCGGCCGCGTGCAGCAGGGCGTCGAGGACCTCCGGGTCCCGTTCATGGTCCAGCAGGAGCTCCAGCAGTTCCCGGCGCAGCGGGCGCGAGACGGGGGTGCCGGCCGCGCCCAGTACCGTCGCCAGGGCCGCCCGCACCGGCTCGGGGCCGTCGCCCAGCAGCCCGGTGACCAGCGGCAGCAGGACGGCGCGGGCCCCGGCACCGTGCTCCAGGCGGCGCTCCACGAATCCGGCCACCTGCCCGGCGGCCTCCGGGCCCAGCTCTACGGCCGCGAGGACCAGCTCGGTGACCCGGTGGGCGAGGGCCGGTGCGGTGACGTCGGCGAGGGCGCGCAGCACCTGCCCGGCGGCCGGTCCGCGCAGCCGGGCGCGGAAGGCGGCCAGGACGTCGACGGGGTGGGTGGCCAGGGCGGGGACCAGGGCGCTGGGCGAGAGCTGCGGATCACCGGTGGCGAAGTGCCGAAGCGCCTGCGGGAGATGGCGGGCCCGGGTCCACGGGTCCCGGACCAGCAGGGCCAGGGCGCCGCCGTGCAGGGTGCAGTCGGCGGGGCGGGCGAGCAGGGCGAGCGCGGCATAACGGAGCAGTTCGCGGTCGGGCTCGGTGCGGACGTGCGGGGCGGCGCTCAGCGCGTGGGCCACGGCGGCCACCCGGCGGGCCGGGCGCTCGTCGTGGGCCCAGCGGTCCACGGCCCGGCACACCGCGGAGGGCTCGTCCTCGGCGAGCACGGCCAGCAGTTCGTCGCCCCGCCGGTGCGCGGCGTCCACCAGCACCTCGGTGAGGTCGTCCAGTGCGTGGCGGCGGTGGGTGTGCAGCAGCGCCTGCGCCGCGGTCGCCACGGTGGCGTGCGGCATCGCGGGCAACGGCCGCTCGTCGTCGAACCACCGGGTGAGGTGGGGCTGTACGGCGGTGGGATCGGCGGCGAGCAGCCGGGCGACGGCGTCCAGGTGACGCGGGGCCGTGCCCTCCGGCGCCTTCGCCGTCGGCCGGGCTCCGAAGCGGCCGCCGCCCGCGGTCCCGGGCAGGGGCTCGTCCGCGCGGACCAGCCTCCGCAGCAGGTCGAAGCGTTCGGCGTCGGGCAGGGTGAGCGCGGTCCAGAAGTCCGGTCCGAACTCGGTGCGCGCGGGGTGTTGCCGGGAAACCACCCGGTCGGCCAGCAGCCGCAGCACCCCGGTGTACGGCGTGGCGTCGGGCAGCCGCAGCAGGGTCTGGGCGAGCAGCCGGGCGGCCCACCAGGAGTCGGGGTCAAGGTCGAGGGCGTGCGCCAGGTCGTTGAGGTGCGGGGCGAGCCGGGCCGGTCCGTACTGGCGGTCGAGGAGCAGCAGCGCCTGGACGACCGGGCCGATCCGGTGGTGCGGAACGGGCACCGGGTGGGCGCTCTCGGGGCTGCGGGGGCGGTGGACGAGGGCGTGCAGGGCGTCGTCCAGGTCCAGGTGCAGGCCCTGGATCCAGTCGGCGAACTCCTCGTGCGCGAAGCGGTAGCCACCGCCCGCCGGGACCAGCAGGCCCTCGGTGAGCACGGCGCCGGCCCAGCCTGAGCCGCCGCCGGGACGGTCCCTGGCGGGCCCCGGGGGAAACAGCGCCTCGAACGACTCCCCGTCCAGTTCGCCCTGACCGGGTCCGAGGCTGCGCCGGGCGGCCTCGTGCACCCGGCCGCAGACACGCACGGCGAGCCGTCGTACGGCCGTGCCGCGCAGGCCGTTCTCCGCGGCCAGCCGGACCGCGATGCGCAGGCAGAGCAGGTCGAGGTGAGCGGCGAAGACGTCGTGGCGGTCGAGCGGGCCGGCGGCGGGGGCGTCCGGGAGGGCGGCGCGGACCTCGGAGAGCAGGCGCAGGGCGAGGGGGTGGCGGGCGTCGCGGTCGGTGAGGGCGCCGTCGGGGACGCCGTAGCGAAAGCGGGCGCGGCGGGCCTCGTCGGGGGTGAGGCCGGCCAGCCGGACGCGGGCGGGGTCGCCGGTGCCCCGGTGCAGCAGCTCGGCCGGGAACGCGGCCCCGGCCCGCTCCCAGTACTCCTCACGGCAGGCGACCAGGAGCCTGGCGCCGGTGTCGCGCAGCCATCCGGCGGTGTCCGTGGTCCAGGCGGTGAGCCGGTGTGCGAGGACCGCTGGCATCTCTTCGGGGCCGTCCAGCAGGAGGAGGAGTGGGCGGCCGGCCCGGGAGGCGAGCCGGGCCAGCCGCTCGACGGTGAGTTCGCCCAGGTCGCCGGGGAGTTGGGAGCGGGAGGCGGCGACGATCCGGACCGCGCGCTCCAGGGCGCGGCGGGCCGCGTCGGCTACCGAACCGTCGGCGTCCTTGAGGTCGGCGCCACGGAGCCAGAGGGTGGGGGCGGGGTGTGCCGCGCGGTTGCGGCGGGCGGCGAGGGCGGCGAGTTCGGTGGTGCGACCGGTGCCGGGCTCTCCGACGAGGGCCAGGACGGTGCCGTTCGCGTTGCCGGCGCCGGTGCCTTCGGCGAAGGCCGACAGCTCCTTCGAGGTCGCCGTACGTTCGACGGGATGCCCGGGGTCGGTGGATTCCGACGAGAGTGCGGCAGCAGGTGAGCGTGTGGCCGCTGATGCGTGGGGGCCGGTTGCTGCATGGGGGCCGGTCGCGCGGTTCTGCGCGCCCCTCAGGGGCGCTCCGGTGCGGCCGGTATGACCGGCCAGGGTGCCCGGCGGGGCGTCCTGGCCCACCGATGTGGCGGTCAGTTCCAGGATGCCGCCGAGGTTGAGGTCGGCGCCGTAGGCGGGGACGCTTGCCGCGTTGCGGGCGAGGAGGTCGGCCAGGGGGCCGGGGCCGGGGTGGTGGAGCGGGACGGCGAAGCCCACGTCTCGCCGGCCGGACCGCAGGGCGGTGCCCAGTACGCCGAGGACCGCGCCGCTCTCGGCGTCGAGGACCGGGCCGCCGGCCGCCCCGCCACCGAGACGCAGGGCGTCCCGGGCCGCCGTGCCCATCGCCAGCTCAAGGGCGTCGTCCAGGAGATGGAGGCGGTCGGTGGCGGTGTACGTCACCTGGGTCGCGGCCAGCACCCGGGCCTCGCGCCACCGATCGGCGGCGATCCGTACGTAGGTCCCGGCCGGGATCCGCTTCCGTGCCGTGATCGGCAGCGGATCCACGCGGAGACCCTCGGTGCGGATCAGCGCCAGGCCGTGGGCGGGCAGCAGGGTGACCGCGTCCGGGCCGGCCACGCAGGTGCGGTCCCCGACCGCGTGCAGCACGATCCGGGCGAGCCCGTCGACGGCCTCGTGGCTGGTGACCAGGGTGCCGTCATGGTCGGCGAGGAACCCGGTGCCACGCGGCCGCCCGGCGAGGTCGCGGACCCGGACCAGCCGGTCGTCGAGCACCGGCCGGATGTCCTGTCCCGCCTCCCGGGTACCGTCCGCCGTACGGCATTCGCTCCCGGTCCGCGGGCGCCGTCCCGCCATGATCGACCTCCCCGCCCGTACACCCGTGCCCTGCCTGCGACGGTAGGGGCGAAATGATCAGCGGGACAGAGCGGGTGGCGAACGCGCCCCCCTCCGCTCCCCCGGTTCACTCCGAGCGCCTGCCCGGTCGGGTGAATAGCCCGGGACGGGTGGATACACCCTAGGGGTGGGGGAACCGAGGGGGACCGTGGAGCGGCGACGGCGCAGACCCCGTGGCCGCCGCTCCACGGGCACACCGGTCGGATCAGCCGAACACGGCGAGGCTCTTGGCCTTGCCCTTCTGCTCCTCGACGAGCACGAGGAAGCGCCCCTCGGGGCCGAACACGGCGACGGGACCGGCGCCGGCGTACTGCTCGGGGATGTCGATCCGCACCCCGTTGGTGAGCAGAGCGGCCCGCCGGGCGTCGACCTCCCAGCGTGGGAACGCGGCTGTGGCCGCCTCGGCGACCGGCATCACGGTCAGCTCCTGCTGGAGCTGGTCGAGGGTGCGCGCGGAGTCCAGCTTGTACGGTCCGACGCGCGTGCGGCGCAGCGCGGTGAGGTGGCCGCCGACACCCAGGCCGGCGCCCAGGTCGCGGGCGAGGGCACGGATGTAGGTGCCGGAGGAGCAGACCACCGAGACGACCAGGTCGAGCACCGGGGTGCCGTCCTCGGCGATGGCGTCCCGGACGTCGTGGACCGTGAAGGACGAGACGGTCACCGGCCGGGCCGGGATCTCGAAGTCCTCGCCCTCCCGGGCGCGCTTGTAGGACCGGACACCGTCGATCTTGATGGCGCTGACCTTGGACGGCACCTGCATGATGCGGCCCGTCAGCTCGGCGATGCCGGCGTCGACGGCCTCACGGGTGACCCCGGAGGCGTCGGTGGACGAGGTGATCTCGCCCTCGGCGTCGTCGGTGAGGGTGTTCTGCCCGAGGCGGACGGTCCCCAGGTACTCCTTCTCGGTGAGGGCGAGGTGCCCGAGGAGCTTGGTCGCCCGCTCGATGCCGAGGACGAGGACGCCGGTGGCCATCGGGTCGAGGGTGCCGGCGTGCCCGACGCGCCGGGTACGGGCGATGCCCCGCATCTTGGCGACGACGTCGTGCGAGGTGAAACCCGACGGCTTGTCGACGATGACAAGGCCGTCGGGCGGGGTGGGCTTGCTGGTCATTCGGTGGCGTCGTCCGTCTCGTCGGCGTCGTCCTCGGCACCCGGCTTCTTGTACGGGTCCGCCTCACCGGCGAAGTCGGCGCCCGCGGAGACTTCGCGGACCTTCGCGTCCGAGGCCCGTGCCTTGTCGAGCAGGTCCTCGATGGTCTTCGCGGTGTCCGGGAGGGCGTCCGCGACGAACGTCAGGGTCGGCGTGAACTTCACGCCAGCCGCGGCGCCGACCGCCGAGCGGAGCACGCCCTTGGCGCTCTCCAGGCCCGCGGCGGCCGCGGCCCGCTCCTCGTCGTCGCCGTAGACCGTGTAGAAGACGGTCGCCTCCCTGAGGTCACCCGTCACCCGGGTGTCCGTGATGGTGACGTGGGTGCCGAGCCGCGGGTCCTTGATCCCGCGCTGCAGCTTCTGGGCCACCACCTCTCGGATGAGGTCCGCCAGCCTCTTGGCGCGCGCGTTGTCGGCCACTGGTCCGTCTCCCGTTCTTTCTTCTGTGTCGTTCTCAGGTCTAGTCGTCGTCGCCGTGGAAGCGCCGTCTGACGGACAGCAGCTCCACCTCGGGGCGGGCCGCGACCAGCCGTTCGCACCGGTCGAGCACGTCGGTCAGGTGCGCGGCGTCGCCGGAGACCACGGCAAGGCCGATGCCGGCCCTGCGGTGAAGGTCCAGGTGGTCCACCTCGGCCGCGCACACGGCGAACTTCCGCTGGAGTTCGGCGACGATCGGGCGGACGACGGAGCGCTTCTCCTTCAGCGAGTGGATGTCGCCGAGGAGGAGGTCGAAGGACAGAGTCCCCACGTACATGCGTGTAACCGGTTCACCCGCCGGCACGGGATCGATGGCCCTGTTCAGGAACGGTACCCCGTACCTGCCGGGCACTCGACCGACTTTCCCCGCGGTCGGCGAAGCCGCCGCACTGCCCGCGGGAAAAGTGCTGGCCGACGGGAGCGGACTCCCGTCGGCCAGCATCAACCGTGGGTCTTACACCCGCGGCTTCTCGCGCATCTCGTACGTCGCGATGACGTCGTCGATCTTGATGTCGTTGAAGTTTCCGAGGTTGATACCACCCTCGAAGCCTTCGCGGATCTCGGTGACGTCGTCCTTGAAGCGGCGCAGACCCTCGATGTTGAGGCTCTCCGCGATGACCTTGCCGTCGCGGATGAGGCGGGCCTTGGTGTTGCGCTTGACCTCGCCGGAGCGGATGAGAACACCCGCGATGTTGCCCAGCTTGGACGACTTGAAGACCTCGCGGATCTCCGCCGTACCGAGCTCGACCTCCTCGTACTCCGGCTTGAGCATGCCCTTGAGGGCCGCCTCGATCTCCTCGATCGCCTGGTAGATGACCGAGTAGTAGCGGACGTCCACGCCCTCGCGCTCGGCCATCTGCGCCGCGCGGCCTGCCGCACGGACGTTGAAGCCGATCACGATGGCGTCCGAGCCCATCGCCAGGTCGATGTCCGACTCCGTGACCGCACCGACGCCGCGGTGCAGGACGCGGATGTCGACCTCTTCGCCGACGTCCAGCTGGAGCAGGGAGGACTCGAGGGCCTCGACGGAACCAGAAGCGTCACCCTTGATGATGAGGTTGAGCTGCTGGACCTCGCCGGCCTTGAGCACCTTGTCCAGGTCCTCGAGGGAGACACGGCGCGTGCGCTTGGCGAACGCGGCGTTGCGCTCACGGGCGGCGCGCTTCTCGGCGATCTGACGGGCCGTACGGTCCTCGTCCACCACCAGGAAGTTGTCGCCCGCACCCGGGACGTTGGTCAGACCCAGGACCTGGACCGGCGTCGCGGGTCCGGCCTCGGCGACGTTGTTGCCGTTGTCGTCGAGCATGGCGCGGACGCGACCGTAGGCGTCGCCCACGACCATCGTGTCGCCGACCCGCAGGGTGCCTCGCTGGACGAGGACCGTCGCCACGGCACCGCGGCCGCGGTCGAGACGGGACTCGATCGAGATGCCCTGCGCGTCCTGGTTCGGGTTGGCCCGCAGGTCGAGCGAGGCGTCGGCCGTCAGGATCACGGCCTCCAGCAGCGAGTCGATGTGCAGACCCTGCTTGGCGGAGATGTCGACGAACATGGTGTCGCCGCCGTACTCCTCGGCCACCAGGCCGTACTCGGTCAGCTGACCGCGCACCTTGGTCGGGTCGGCACCCTCGACGTCGATCTTGTTGACCGCGACGACGATCGGGACGTCGGCCGCCTTGGCGTGGTTGAGCGCCTCGACCGTCTGCGGCATGACGCCGTCGTTGGCCGCGACGACCAGGATCGCGATGTCGGTCGACTTCGCACCACGGGCACGCATGGCGGTGAACGCCTCGTGACCCGGGGTGTCGATGAAGGTGATCTTGCGCTCTTCGTCGTTGACCTCGGTGGAGACCTGGTAGGCACCGATGTGCTGGGTGATGCCGCCGGCCTCGCCCGCGATGACGTTCGTCTTGCGGATGGCGTCGAGCAGTCGGGTCTTACCGTGGTCGACGTGACCCATGACGGTGACGACCGGCGGACGGACCACCAGGTCGTCCTCGCCGCCCTCGTCCTCGCCGAACTCGATGTCGAAGGACTCGAGCAGCTCGCGGTCCTCCTCCTCGGGGCTGACGATCTGGACCGTGTAGTTCATCTCGCCGGCGAGGACCTCGAGGGTCGCGTCGGAGACGGACTGCGTGGCCGTGACCATCTCGCCGAGGTTCATCATGACCGCGACGAGGGACGCCGGGTTGGCGTTGATCTTCTCCGCGAAGTCGGTGAGCGACGCGCCGCGGGAGAGACGGATGGTCTCGCCGTTGCCGCGCGGCAGCATCACGCCGCCGACGCTCGGGGCCTGCATGGCCTCGTACTCCTGGCGACGCTGCCGCTTCGACTTGCGACCGCGACGCGCCGGACCGCCGGGGCGGCCGAAGGCGCCCTGCGTGCCACCACGGCCGCCGGGACCGCCCGGACGACCGCCGAAGCCGGGACGACCGCCGCCGCCGGGACCGCCGCCGAAGCCGCCGCCACCGCCACCGGGGCCACCGCCGCCGGGACGACCGGCGAAGCCGCCGCCACCGCCCGGACGGGCGCCGCCACCGCCGCCACCGGGACGACCGGCGAAGCCGCCGCCACCACCGGGACGACCGGCGCCGCCGGGACGACCCGCACCGCCGGGACCGCGACCGCCGCCACCGGGGCCGGGACGCGGGCCGGCAGCGGGACGCTGCGGCATCATGCCGGGGTTCGGACGCGGACCTGCGGAACCGCCGCCGGGACGCGGACCGCCCTGCGGACGGGGCATGCCGGACGGGCTCGGACGGGCACCGCCGGGAGCCTGGGGACGCGGGCCGCCGCCCTGGGCGCCGGGCGCCTGGGGACGGGGAGCACCGCCGGGACCGCCGGGGCCGGGACGCGCGCCGCCCTGCGGGCGCGGAGCCTGCGGGCGGGCCATGCCGGTGGAGCCACCGGAGGTGAAGGGGTTGTTGCCCGGACGCGGACCGGCCGGACGGGCACCGCCCGGACGGGGGGCGCGCTCACCGGGACGCTGGCCGCCGCCCTGACCCGGACGGGCCTGGCCCTGGCCGGGGGCGGGACGACCGCCGGGGCGCGGGGCGCCCTGGCCGGGACGGGGGGCGCCACCGGGACGCTGACCCTGGGCCTGGCCCTGACCCTGCGCGGCGGCCGGGCTCTGCGCCGGGGCGGCCGGAGGGGCCGGAGGCGCGGTGAACTCGGGCACTGCCGGAGCCGGACGCGGCGCGGGCCGCGGGCCCGGACGCGGGCCGCCGGCGGCGGCCGGTGCGGGGGTGACCGGCGCCGGTGCCGGAGCCGCGGGCGCCTCCGGGGCCGAAGCCGCGGGGGCGGGCGCCGCAGGGGCCGGCGGCTGCGGGGCGGCCGGACGCGGGGCGCCCGGCTTCGGGGCACCCGGACGTGCCGCCTGCGCCGGAGAGGGCGCGGCGGGCCTGGGCGCAGCCTTGCGCGGGGCGGACTTGCCGTTGCCGCCGCCCTGGAAGGCGTCGGTCAGCTTGCGTACAACGGGCGCCTCGATCGTCGAGGACGCCGAACGGACGAATTCACCGAGTTCCTGGAGCTTGGCCATGACGACCTTGCTCTCAACCCCGAACTCCTTGGCGAGTTCGTATACCCGGACCTTAGCCACTTCGCTCCTTTTAGGTCCGGGTGCGTCCGGACCGTCGCTACTTCATGGGCGTACTCATCGCGTGCTCATCGAGTGCTCATCGCAATCTCGACCTACTTCCAACTCGCGGGGTACCAGAGCCGCGCGGGGGTTCCGCGCGACGCTTCTAACGGTGTTACTGCTCGACGTAGGGCCGCAACGCCTTTACGTCCAGCGGACCCGGGACGCGGAGCGCCCTCGGAAGTGCCCGGCGGCGCTCCGCCTGGTCCAGACAGACCTGGGCGGGGTGTACATATGCACCCCGGCCGGGCAGCGTACCGCGAGGATCGGGGACACATTCGCCCTCGACCGCCACGATCCGCAGCAGTTCGGTCTTGGCCGCTCGCTGCCTGCACCCCACACAGGTGCGCTCAGGGCATACGCGGGCACGCGTCCGGCCAGACACTGCTAAGTCTACCTCCCCGCACCGACCTCACCCCTTCGGGGCAAAGATCGAACGGCCGTTGTCGTAATCCAAGCGACCTGCGGCTTGGAACTATTCCCCCCGTCCGGGTGAACCGACGACGGGGGGTCGGCACTCTACTCGGTCACCTGTTCGACATCCGGCCGGATATCGATCCGCCAGCCGGTGAGCCGGGCGGCGAGACGGGCGTTCTGCCCCTCTTTGCCGATCGCCAGTGACAGCTGGTAATCGGGCACGGTCACCCGGGCGGACCGGGCCGCCAGGTCCACGACCTCCACCTTGGAGACCCGGGCCGGCGACAGCGCGTTCGCCACCATCTCGGCCGGGTCGTCCGACCAGTCGACGATGTCGATCTTCTCGCCGTTCAGCTCGCCCATCACGTTGCGCACCCGGCCGCCCATCGGGCCGATGCAGGCGCCCTTGGCGTTCAGGCCCGAACGGGTGGAGCGGACCGCGATCTTCGTCCGGTGACCGGCCTCGCGGGCGATGGCGGAGATCTCCACGGACCCGTCGGCGATCTCCGGCACCTCCAGGGCGAAGAGCTTCTTCACCAGGTTCGGGTGCGTGCGGGACAGCGTGACGGAGGGGCCGCGGACGCCCTTGGCCACCCGGACGACGTAGGAGCGCAGCCGCATCCCGTGCGGATAGGTCTCGCCGGGAACCTGCTCCTGCACCGGCAGGATGGCCTCCAGCTTGCCGATGTCCACGAGCACGTTCTTCGGGTCGCGGCCCTGCTGGACCACACCGGTGACGATGTCGCCCTCGCGGCCGGCGTACTCGCCGAGCGTGGCGTCGTCCTCGGCGTCCCTCAGCCGCTGCAGGATGACCTGCTTGGCGGTGGTGGCGGCGATCCGCCCGAAGTCCGACGGGGTGTCGTCGAACTCGCGGGGCGCCTGACCCTCCTCCAGGTCCTCGGGGTCCTCCTTCGCCCACACGGTCACATGCCCGGTCTCCCGGTTGAGCTCCACGCGCGCGTGCCGCCGGCTTCCCTCGGTGCGGTGGTAGGCGATGAGGAGGGCCGACTCGATCGCCTCGACCAGCAGGTCGAAGGAGATCTCCTTCTCCCGAACCAAGCCCCGCAGGGCACTCATGTCGATGTCCACGGCTACGCCTCCTCTTCTTCCGTCATGTCCTTCTTGTCCTTGCGGTTGAACTCGACCTGGACCCGGGCCCTGTCGATCTCGGCGAAGCCGAGTCTGCGGCCGGTGGCCTTGCGGCCCTTGACGCCGGGCACTTCGAGATCGAGGCCCTCGTCGTCGACGTCCAGGATCCTCGCGACCAGTTCCCCGCCCTCGGCCAGCTGGAACCGCACCAGGCGGTCCAGGGCTCGCACGTAGTGCCGGTGCTCGGTGAGGGAGCGCTCCGCGCCCGGGGTGCCGACCTCGAGGGTGTACTCGCCCGCGCCCATCGCGTCGCTCTCGTCGAGCTTCGCCGAGAGCTCGCGGCTCACATCGGCGATCCGGTCCAGGTCGGCCCCGGTGTCGGAGTCGACGACCACGCGCAGCACCCTCTTGCGTCCGACGGAGTCCACGGCGATCTCTTCGAGATCCAGGCCCTGAGAGGTGACGAGCGGTTCCAGGAGCTCTCGGAGCCTCTCGCTCTGGGTCGTGCTCATCCGGGTGACTCCTCGGCCGCGTGTGCTGTTGTGGGTTGGGTCGCGTGTCTGGTCAAAGGGTATCCGGTCGTGAGGAGTGTTGCCGTCCACCCGGGTACGGACGGTGCCGATGAGTGGCTTCGGACAGGTGCGCGGGTACGGTGATCACGGGCGGGTCCGTCCCGTGCCCCATTTCTTTCGCGTTTTTTCGTATCCAGCTCCCCCGAGGACGTCTGCCGTGCCGTTCCCCCCGCCGTCGCGTACCCCCTGGGAAGTACGCCGCAGGAGCCTGATCGTCTCGGCCGCCTCGGCCGCCGTGCTGGCGGGTTGCTCCGCCGCCCCCGACCCCGCGGGCAACGGCGGCGGCGCGTCGGTCACCGCCACCGCACGGGCACGCGTGCGGGCGGCCCGGGACAGCCAGGTGCTGCTCGGGCAGTACGACGCCGTCCTCGCCGCCCATCCCGGGCTCGCGGAGCGGCTGCGGCCGCTGCGCGCCCAAGTCGCGGCCCACGCCGCGGCCTTTATGGAGGGCACGCAGGACACGAAGGCCACGGCCTCTGCCACGGCGACCCGCTCGCCCTCGGCCACGGTGTCCGCGTCGGCCTCGGCCGCGGTGCCGGCCGACGAGAGGTCCGCGCTCAGCGCGCTGGCCGCCGCCGAGCGCACCCTCGCCGACCGGCGCGCCAAGGAACTGCTGGACGTGCCCGGCGAACTGGCGCGGCTGCTGGCCGGGGTGTCGGCGTCCGGGTCCGCGCATGCCTACCTGCTGACGGAGGGTGAGAAGTGAGCGACGAGGCCACGACCGAGGTGCTGAAGGCGCTCCAGGCAGCACTGGCGGCCGAGCACGCGGCGGTCTACGGGTACGGCGTCGTCGGCGGCCGGATCGGCGCGCAGCGGCTGACCGAGGCCCGCTCGGCCTACGACGCGCACCGGGCCCGGCGGGACGCGCTCGCCCGCGAGGTACGGGACCTGGGCGCGGCGCCCGTCGCCGCGAACGCGGCCTACGCGCTGCCGTTCGAGGTCACCGACGCGACGACGGCCGTACGCCTCGCCGCCGCACTGGAGGCACGGGTGGCCGACGTCTACTCCGACCTGGTCCGGGCCTCCTCCGGTGAGCGGCGCGGATCCGCGGCCGGGGCACTGCGAGAGGCAGCGGTGCGGGCGGTGCGGTGGAGCGGGCAGAGCGTAGCCTTCCCTGGTCTCGCCGAGCGGGACGCGCCGCTGGGCCGGGCCGGTGCTTCGGCCTCGCCCTCGCCCTCGGCCTCGTCGACTCCGTAGACAACAGAGCAGGAAGGGAACGACTCGCGTATGGCTTTCGAACCGCCGCGGCGCCTGGTGAAGGCGCTCGGTGAGACGGCGCCGGACGGTGACGAGTGGCTGGAGAAGCTGCCCGGAGCGGTGGAAGAGGCCGTCGCCCGACGCGAGTTGGCCGTGGAACGGGTGCAGGAACCCGGTGGACGCAGCAGCGTCGTCCTGCTGGTCCGGCAGGCGGAGGGGACACCGGCGGTGCTGAAGCTGGCGCCCCGCCGGGCCCGGCCGGAGAGTGAGGCCGCGGCGCTGGCGCACTGGGGTGGGCTGGGTGCCGTACGGCTGCTGGAGGCGGACGGAGCCGACGGGGTGCTGCTGCTGGAGCGGCTGCACCCGGAGGTCTCGGTGCGGTCGTTGCCGGAGGCGAAGGCGTTGCTGGAGGCCGCGGGGACGCTGCGCCGGCTGTGGGTGGAGCCGCCCCGGGGCGCGGCGTTCGAGACGGTGGCGGACCGGACCGGCCGGCAGGCCACGGCGATGCGGGCGGCCGCCGGCCTGGAGGTCACCCCGCTGGTCGACGCGGCGCTCGCCGCCCGGGACGAGCTGCTGGCCGCGCCCCCTGAGCGGCGGTTGCTGCACGGAACGTTTCGGCAGAGCAAGGTGCTGGCCGGGGAGCGGCTGCCGTGGCTGGCGGTGGGGCCGGATCCGGTGGTCGGGGAGTGTGCGTTCGATCTGGCGCGGCTGGTGCGGGACCGGGTGGAGGACCTGATCGCCTCGCCGTCGGGTCCGACGATCACGAGGCGCCGCATCAAGCGGCTCGCGGAGTCGCTGGAGGTGGATCAGGAGCGGCTTCGGGGGTGGACGCTGTTCCGGGCGGTGGAGTCGGGCGTGCGGGCCCTCCGGGTGGGGCGGCCGAAGGACGCCGAGCTGTTGCTCGAATTCGCCGGGTGGCTTTAGGGCCGACGGCCGGGGCGGCGTCGGTCGTCCGCGCGCTGCGGGGGGAGGCGGCCTGGCTTGCCGCGCGATTCCTCCCCCGGCCTTCGCCGGGGGCACCCCCAGCGACCCTGACGGGGCGCTCGGCAGGGCCCCGGTTTCGAAGAACCGCCTGAGACGCGGCTGGGAAGGGCGC
>NZ_JBHZAN010000077.1:0-20920 GCF_042754285.1 Streptomyces sp. NPDC059224 | reverse complement strand
GCGGACACGGGGATAGGACCCGATAGAGTGCTTCACCTGGGAAGTGCCTCCGGCGGTGGCAGGAACAAGGACCTCGACAATCCTCATTCTTGCTGGTCAGAGGCACTTTCTGCTTTCCTGACCGCCTGCCGGACAGCTCGCTTCGTGAAAGCGCGAGGCTAAGACGCACTCTGGGCCTGCGTCAGTCACAACGAGACGCCCCCGAAGGAAGTTCTGTCACCAGACGCACCCAGCCGCTGGTGCACAGGCCAATCGCCAAAAGGATGGCGGCGGCGCGCGTCACGACTGGTTCGACGAGCCCAAGGCCGCGGCCAGGTACCCCACTCCAGCTCGGGCAGTCACGTTGAGGCCCCCTCGTGACCGCAGGGGACCTCCGAGATTGCCCGTATTTCCCTCGGACTCGCCCCTGTATGTACCGGCGTGTGCCATGCTGCCCGCGGGGACGTACCCGACAGCCGGGTCAACTGGGTTCGTAGGCATGGGGGTTACGAGACTCGAGCCCGGCACGCCATGTTCTCCTACTTCCGGTTGGCCAGCCTGTCGACATCGGCCGTACTCGTCTTCAACATGCCGACCAGCCGACCCGATGAGGGAGACGTGACCGCAACCGTAACTTTGAGTGCGGCATTGACCGCCATGCTACTTAGCGAACTGGCGTTCGATACAGATGATACGGCGTTCTGGCGCCGCTGGCTCGGCTGGTGGGGCTACGTCTGGCGTCGTGCGTTGCTCGCCCTCGTACCGGTTTTTGTCGCACTGTTGGTGTGCCAGGCAGTCTCCACCAACGTCGGCATAGCCCAGCAGCTAGCGGAGGGGCTGGCTGCGGGCGTGACGGCCTCGGCGCTGCTGCGCGCCGACGCGCGTACCCGGGTGCGGGCCGGCCACGTTCCCGAGGCCGCACAGGCCGCCTCGGTGCTTTCCTGGATTTACCGGCAGGCGTGCCGACGCTTCGACGCACGTGCACGCCGGGCCATCGAAGTGTTCGTGTTCTCGCTGCGCATGGCCGGGCCCGGTGGCTTGAAGGGACTCCTGTTGACCGCGGAGGAGGTCGAAGGCGCCCTCAGCAAGGACCTGGGCGGGACGCACTCCGTCAAAGAGCGCAAGGCTCTTCAGGACAGGTTGGACTCGCTCAGGGCGCAGATGGACCTGGTGATCGACCCCTTCGCAAATGACCGTGCCCGCAGGAGGGCCGGCACCGTACTCGCCGAGTCGATAGTCGACGAGTTGGCGCAGCGCCGGTGGAGTAGGCCGTCCAACAACAACGAGACGAAGGAGGGCCGGTGACGGACACCGTCTCCCAGCAGACCCAGTTCGCCGTCGACTGCGCCACCATCACGAGGCTGCTGAAGACCCAGGACGGCACCGAAGTCCTCACGTCGGGCGAGGAGGAGAGCCTCGCCGTCGCGCTGGCCAACGTGACAACAACCCTGCCACGACTACTCGGCCAACGGGTCCGGGAAGCGGGACGGGACCCCGAGGATGTCGCGCAGGAGGCGTTCGAAAGGTTCGTCAAAGCCGTACGCGCTGATCGGGTTGACGAGCACCATTCCCCGGCCGGCTACCTCGTCACCATCGCCATGAACATCGTCCGGGACGGCGTGAGGGGCCCAGAGACCGTCCCTCTTGCGGACTCCGCCGTTCCCTGGGAGGTCGACGATGACCAGGTCACCCGTTTGCTCGACTCGCTCGCCTCCGCCGCGACAATCCGCCAAGCGCTTGAGCGCGCCAGCGACGACCGGATGGTTCTGGAGGTGGTGTCCGCCTGGCTCGACCTCGCGCACCTCAGCGGCAAGCCGCCGACGAGCCGTGAGGTCGCCCTGCGTATCGGAATCAGCAAGACGACGGTCGCCAACGCGCTCGCACGGTTCCGGAAGCACCTTTAGAACCTCGGTTGATTCCCATCCGGATCTCAAAAACGGTGGCCACAGGACGACCGTTTTCCGTACTCGTCAGTGGGCCCGTCTCGGGGCCGACGAATCGAACCACGGTGGGGACAGTGAGAGGTGCCTAATGGAACGGTTTGACAGCACATCAAGCGTAGATCGCCCCGACAGTGCGGCGGAACTCGACGAACTGATCCAGGCTGTGCCTCAAAGGCTCGCCGACTTTCTCGCTCAACTCGCCTACCTGACCCGTACCGGACAGCGGCTCGCCCTCGACACGCTGGGACCAGGCTCCCGACTGGTACTGGAGGCTCTGCGTCTGGTGGAGACCGGGCCATCCCGCGGGCTGACCGAACGCGGCCGGCTCCTGTCCGAGCGACTGGTGAGTGAGTGGCCGGAGGGAACCTCTGCTGTCACGCCCAGCGGGTGGTCCGGCGGGCGGCTCCGGCGTATCGCCCGTGTCGTACCGGCCGGAGACCACACGCTCGCGGCTGCCGCCACCGACCAGGAGCAGCAGGGCGAGAACCGCTTCGTCACCTACAGCCTCGCGCCGGACTCCGGAACGGCCGAAGCCACGGTCGAGGTCTTCCGCGCTGGTGGAGATTACCTGCTCTGGCAGCGGAGCGGCACCCACGACGTGGTGGTGGTGGAGTCGATGGAAGCCCTGCCGAGGAACGAGGAGCCTTACATCCTCGCAAACCCCGACGCCGAGCCCCCTTCGATTCTGTTGCGCGACAAACTTGGCTTGGGTAGGAGGGACGATGCCTGACGGGACACTTCCTGGGATGTGGCGGCGGCAATGGGAACGCGCACTGCACCTGCAGACCGCCCTCCTGCAACTGGACTTCAGCGTCGACGAGGTGTCGGTCCGCGAGAGTGAGAACGCCCCCGACACCGCGACCAAGGGACTTTCCCGGCTTTCGAGAGATCTGCGTGAGGTCGTGAGTGCCTTCCAGAACCTCAAGGAGGACAGCACAGCGGGGTTGCGCCGCGTCCCCTCCTGGCTGGGTCCGACAGGAGACGGCACGGTGGGCGAACCCGGTGGCCTGGGCCTGCTCCGCCGGCGACTGACATCAGGGACACCGGTGTGGGACGAGATTCTCCAGCGCTTGAAGGCCGGCCCTGAATGGTTCCTGCTGATGATGCTGGAGCGGGAATGGACCGACCTGACGCGCGGTGACGCATCGCAGAGTCCGGCCGCTGCAGAGCCGACGGTGCCCGATCCGGAGCCGGACAGTGAGATCACCGTGGTCTTTCCCATGGTGCACAGCCGTGGCTCTGGATTCCTGGTGGAAATGGTGCTCCGCCCCCGCGACACCGCCGGCCCGGCGCCGGCTGCGAACCACCAGCCGACAGCGAAGTTCAGTCAGGCTGTGGGAGCTGCCTGCCGCGCTGCACTCAAATTCGCCGAGGGAGTAGGCGTACCTCAGGAGAACATTGAGCGCTGGCAGCAGTACGACGTCACATTCGACGGGATTCCTCCGTCTATCCGACCAGACGACACTTCGGCCAGCGCACCGACCGCAGTCGCGCTCACTGCTCGTCTGCTGGGTCTCCCCTCCCCCAGGCAACTCGTCACTGGTGAGATCCGGGACGACGGTACCCTGGGCAGTCTGCCGACAGACGGGCAGCTCGTCGCCAAGAAGCGAGCTGCGCGCGAGCACGACTTGGACCTGCTGCCGCTGCTCCAGTCCTGGCAACTGCCCGACATCGGTGTTCAGTTGTGGGGGCCATCCTGGTACGACGCGTTGTCGCGTGCCGCACAGTGCGGACTACGCCACCTCGAGCACGAGGTATGCACGGTCACGGACGTGCGGAACGTAGCTACGGACGACGACTGGGACTTCACACCGGTCAGGCTGGAGGTTGTCGACGACATCCTCGTACGTGTCAAAGCCGGCGCACCGGCCATCGTGGTGGGCGGCCCTCGGTCGTCGGCACGAACGACTGCCGCCAGGCAGGCGGCATTGACATGGGCCACAGAACACGGGACACCCGTTGTTGAAATCAGGCTGAACGACGGCACTCTGCCGACGGCGGACGTTCTGCAGCACGTCATCGGTCTCGCCAGGTACGCGCAGCAGATTCGGCCCGGCACCCCTGCCCTTGTGATCCTGGAAGACCTCATACCCTACGAGGACTCCGCAGATCTCGACGCGGTGCTTCCGTCGGCAGCCGAACAGACCTCCTCTACCATCATCGCCGTCTGCCTGTATTTAGGTGGAAATAGATGGCAAACCAACGGGCTGGCTACCGTGCCCAGCCTGTACCGCCCCGATGATCTGCGGAAGTTCAGCAAACAGTTTGCGCGTCTGAACGACCTGAGCCAGGACGACTCGAGTCTTTCCATCGCCCTCAGGAGCTCTGACGGCGACATCTGGTGGCTGGTGCGTCTGCTTCGAAAAGGGTGGCAGTTGTCCGACCCGGGAAGCGGCGATCGGCCTGCGACGCTCGCCCGGGCAGCGACGGCGATCACCCCCGCCGAACGCACGGAGACACAGGGTGGCACACCGCCACGTGGCGAGGCGGACACGTTCACCGCAGTCCGACGTGCCTACGTTCGGCGGGCACACAACCGGGCCACCCGCAAGTGGCTGAAGCAGATGAAGACGGTCGCCGCTGCCAGCCTGCTGCGGATCTCCGTACCCGAGGCCTTTCTCGGCGGCATGCCCGCCGACCGGCTCATGCGCGCCGGAGCACAGCGCGATCGCATGGGGCGCTGGTACATCTACCGCAGCGCTACCTGCCGTGCGCTGCTTGCCTCCGAGGAGGGGATGACCGACCCCACGGAGCGCGAATGGAAGCGGACCGCTGACGCCCAATACGAGGCGCTGGCAGAGCTGATCCGCGAGCAACCACGGGTCTACGACGAGGTGTTGACACGCTTCATCACCGGACTGCTCAAAGCGGCAAAGACCATGGACGACGGTCTGCATCTACGCCTCCTCGAGGTGTCGTACCCGACACTGGCGCTCATTGCGGCGGACGCCCCTCCGGCGGTGGTGGCGAACGCCTTGCTCGCCTGCGGATCCGATGGGCCGGACAAAGAACGCCAGCGGCTGTTCGAGACGCTTATCCGCTGTATCTTCGCCGCCGGCTGGCAGGCTATGAACCCCCGCCAGGCGGGCACCTGCCTGCGCGCCATCCGCTCATATCGCGATTTCGCTGACTGGGGGATCCGCCGGAAGTACCAGGAGGTACTGGAACAGCTCAGCCGAGGTATGCGGAGGGTATTGGTCCGTACCGACCCCGTGCAGGGCCTTTTCTTCGTACAGGAACTTGGCCGCCTGTGGGAGGAGACGACCAGGAGGGAGATCCTGGCCTTGGCGGTGGGGGCCACCACGCGTTGCGACCCGAGGCAGGTGGAGCACTATCGCGCGGTGGTGAGACTCGTGGATGCGTCGATGAAATACGGCGACGACCGTGGAGCGGTGGTCAACCAGTTCGTACGGGCATCCGGTGTGAAGCGCCTTCTCACCGCGGAGACCCCGAACGACGCCGGACTCGTCTTCGCGCGTGCCGCTCTCCGTCTTCTGCTCGATCGCCCGGCAGGCACGACGGACCAACTCCGGCGGTGGGGCGCGGAAGCGGCCAGGTCCCTGAACAGTTCATTGCCGACCAGCGTCATTATCGGTCTTTCGCAGCTGGAACAGATCGACCTGAGCGCTGCCCGAATTATCGTCCAGGCCTCCGAAATGGATACGTGGCTCAGGACGACCCTGCGCCGCACGGAACCGGACGGACTCACCCCTTGGCACGTGGCCCAGCTCGTACGCCGGCTCGGCAGGGTCGACACGCACACCGTCCTGCGGATCCTGTACCGGCCGGGCAGAGAGGCGACGACCAATCAGGAGACCCTCGACGCGCTTGTGCACAGAGTCATCGAAATGGGCGACCTCAAGGGTGTCGGCCATGTGGTATCGGCCGTCGCCTCGGTAGACATGCTCTGGGGGCCCGGCGGTCCGGACAGCGCCGCCGCCCGCCTGTGTGCCCGCCTGGAGGAGTTCGTCAACAAGTCGCTTCAGCACGAGAACCGTGGAAGTGTCGTACTGGCGGTTGTCAGCGCACTGCTGGAAGCGAACATCCCGCCGGTGACACTGAGGGCGCTTCTTCATCGCTGTGCCGACGTAGTAGTGACCGAAATCCGGGACAGCCAGAAGGAGCACGGTCCTCGGCTGGCGCTCCTCCTTGGGCAGCACCCAACGGTGGGACCGGTCTTCCTCGACTTGCTCGCCGACAGGATCCAGGACAAACAGCTCCTGGACCGCATGACGCGCAGTTACTCGCTTGATGCGCGCGGGGCATACATGGATCTGGCACGTGCCCTGCATCGGACCATGGACGACAAGTTCGTCGACAGCTTCCTGGATCAGGACTGGCTGGAGCAGTCGAAGCCGGAGCTGCGGGGCGGCAGCGTGCTCAAGTCTCTTATTGCCTTGCGCGCCTTCACCCGACTGCTGCGAGACATGGGGATCGTTCTCCAAGACCGGGAAGAAGGGGTACTGCGAGCTGTCGACAGCAGCACCAAATGGTGGGCGGAGCGACTCAAGCGGTTGTACCACCCAGGGCAGTGGAGCCAGGCTCTGCACATACTGCACCAACTCGCTCCGGAGTTTGCCGTCGACTGCCTGCGGGAGCTCGACGCTCTGTACCGGCCGGAGACCAAGTACGGCGGCAGGCTGTCCGTCCGTCAAGCCTTGGTTACCGAAACCCGTCTGGAGGGGGGCCAGGACCATGAAATCCCGAAGGGTCCATCGCCCGCCCGGATAGCCATGCTGCAACGACGGCGAGCGGCAGTGGTCCCGCCTCACCGTGGGTTGGCGGGACTCGCCGAGCGTCGCTTCATCCAGCCCGCGGAGACCGTGGAACTGATCTACGCCGTCCGGACCATCGACGGGGAGACGGGCCGAAGCATGGGCACCGCCGTGTCCAACGGAGAAAACTGGGAGCGTCGGATACGCGCACTGCTCGACACCGATGAACCGGAACAACTAGGCATCCAGCTACGGATGATGGCGGACACCAGACTTCACCTTCCCAAACTCCACCGGGACAGGCTTTTCAGGAGGTGGCAGGCCGAGGCACGCGATTTCCGCTCCCCGGCTACCGCACAGAGCCTGATCTGCGGTTTCGCCGCGTCAGGGGAAGACGGTCCGGCGCTGGCTGAACGACTCGCCGGCAGCCTCGACCTGGGCGGTATCGCCTCCCGGCTCGGCCGTGGCCTGTCGCGTGACCTGGCCATGGCACCCGCCTTCATCCGGGCTCTTGACATATGGGGACCTGCCGGCAGCGCCGACAGCATGGCTGCTGCTCTTCCCGTGGATGCGGTGGCGCGTGTCGAGGTGGCGGACGCGGTCAATTTGCTGCTGGCACTCATGGAAACGCGCCCCAATACGTTCGAGAGCCATATCAAGGCCGCCGCCGACGCCCTGTCAAACCAGGTGAGCCGACATTACGTCCGTGACCCCGAAGCTCACTGGCGAGAGGTCGGCTGGCTCATCCGCATCACACGTGAGGCGGGCGGCAGCGTACCCGACCCCGACGCCATTCTCGACCGCATCGCCGTCGACTGCCGCCGCCCGGAGATCGCGGCGTGGGTGGAGGGTTGCCTCGGCCGGTTCCCGGACCCTGAGTGCTGGCTCCTGGATGATGCCGCTGCCTGGACCGAGCCAGCCCGGCTCCTTGTCCACTCCGAGCTTGCTCCGCCCGAAACCCCGCCTCCCGGCCGACTCAACACTTTGTTGCGCCGCGCCTCCCTGCGCTGGCAGGTTCAACTCCTCCACAGAGCAGTCCAAGATGCCGAACTACGCAGCGCGTTCGCCGAGGATGATCTCGAGGAGCTCACGAAACTGGGCGAGTACCAACTGACCATCGGCCGCCCCTCCGGGACCATCCTGCTGCGCGCCGTGGAGGAGGTTGCCAGGGCGCACTCAGAGGGACACTGATGCCTGTGTGCAGACCAGCAGGGGGCCCTGGGTTTGCGGCACCTGGAACCCTGGAACGGGAACCGGACCACACCGGCGTCTGGTCAGACGTCGATGAGAAGGCTCAGCGGACGCTGACGTCCAGCGCCCCGAGTCCCGCCCGCCGTACGGCGATCGACCCGAACGGCGTGCGCAGCCGCAGCCAGGCCCCCGAGGAGAGCAGCACGGCCTCGTCGGCCGGACGCAGGAAACGCAGCGACTGGGCCGCGTGCACGGCCCGTACCGGAAGCCGGGTGCCGCCCACGGTCCGGGACCAGATGTCCCGCCCGATCCGGTCGAGTTCGGCCCGGGTGCGGCTCTGGGGCGCCAACTCCGCGGTACGGGACCGGAATTCACCCACCGCGGCCGCCACGGTGGCCTGCAGCGCCTGCGGCGCGGGCAGTCCCGGCTCCGCCTGCCAGCCACCGCGCGGCGGCAGCACACCCGCCCACGGCGGCCCGGTGACCGCCTGCGGCACCCCGGCCGTGGCCGCCCGCTCGTCCACGGACTCCAGCAACTCCCCCGCGGAGACGGTCACATCGAGCGTGACGTCGAGGCCCCGTTCGTACGGCTTGGCGAGCCGGACCGCGCGGATCGCCAGCACCTCGAAGGACGGCGGACGCCCGAAGACGGCCAGCGCGGTGCCGGCCGCCTGGAGGCGTACCGCGGCCGACCGGTCGTAGTGCAGCAGCCGGGAGAGGAAGGCCGCGAGATCCGCCGCCTCCCCCTCGTCAGCCAGGTGGAGCACCGTCATGCGGCGACGGCCTCCTCCTTGTCGTCCCGGTACTCCTCCAGGAAGTCCCGCTCGTCGGCGGTGATCCGGCGCGGCCGGCCCGTCTCGAAGTCGAAGGGAACGACCACCGTGGAGGCGCGTACGTAGATCGTGTCGTCGTCCTTCACCTCATAGGTGATGGTGAAGGAGGCGGCCCGGATCTCGGTGATCCACAGCTCGATGTCCACCGGGTGGTGCCGGTGGACGAGCTGCCGCTTGTAGTCGATCTCGTGGCGGGCCACCACCGACCCCTGCTTGAAATCCTTTTCCGGACGGAACAGGAAGTCGATGCGGGCTTCCTCCAGGTAGCGGATGAAGACCACGTTGTTGACATGGCCGTACGCGTCCATGTCGGACCAGCGCAGGGGGCAGCGGTAGTGGTGACGCAAGTGTGATCAGCCCCGGGTCAGCTTCTTGTAGGTGGCACGGTGCGGACGCGCGGCGTCCGGGCCGAGCCGCTCGATCTTGTTCTTCTCGTACGACTCGAAGTTGCCCTCGAACCAGAACCACTTGGACTCGCCCTCGTAGGCGAGGATGTGGGTGGCCACCCGGTCCAGGAACCAGCGGTCGTGGGAGACGACCACGGCGCACCCGGGGAACTCCAGCAGCGCGTTCTCGAGGGAGGACAGGGTCTCCACGTCGAGGTCGTTGGTGGGCTCGTCGAGGAGCAGCAGGTTGCCGCCCTGCTTGAGGGTGAGCGCGAGGTTGAGGCGGTTGCGCTCACCGCCGGAGAGCACGCCGGTCGGCTTCTGCTGGTCCGGGCCCTTGAACCCGAAGGCCGACACGTACGCGCGGCTCGGCATCTCGACCTGGCCGACGTTGATGTAGTCGAGCCCGTCGGACACGACCTCCCACAGCGTCTTCTTCGGGTCGAGGTTGGACCGGCCCTGGTCGACGTAGGAGATCTTGACGGTCTCCCCGACCTTGATGTCACCGGCGTCCGGCGTCTCCAGGCCCTGGATCATCTTGAACAGGGTGGTCTTGCCGGCGCCGTTGGGGCCGATGACCCCGACGATCCCGTTCCGGGGCAGCGTGAACGACAGCCCGTCGACGAGGACCTTCTCCCCGAAGGCCTTGTTCAGCTTGTCGACCTCGACGACGACGTTGCCCAGGCGCGGACCCGGCGGGATCTGGATCTCCTCGAAGTCCAGCTTCCGCATCTTGTCGGCCTCGGCGGCCATCTCCTCGTACCGCGCCAGACGGGCCTTGGACTTGGCCTGCCGCCCCTTGGCGTTGGAGCGGACCCAGTCCAGCTCCTCCTTGAGGCGCTTCTGCCGCTTGGCGTCCTTCTGGCCCTCGACCTTGAGACGGGTCGCCTTGGTCTCCAGGTAGGTGGAGTAGTTGCCCTCGTACGGGTAGGCACGCCCGCGGTCGAGCTCGAGGATCCACTCGGCGACGTTGTCGAGGAAGTACCGGTCGTGGGTGATGGCCACGACGGTACCCGCGTACTTGGCGAGGTGCTGCTCCAGCCAGTTCACCGACTCGGCGTCGAGGTGGTTGGTGGGCTCGTCGAGGAGCAGCAGGTCGGGGGCCTCCAGCAGAAGCTTGCACAGCGCCACGCGGCGCCGCTCGCCACCGGAGAGCGTGGTGACGGGCCAGTCGCCGGGCGGGCACCCGAGCGCGTCCATCGCCTGCTCCAGCTGGGCGTCGAGGTCCCAGGCGTTCGCGTGGTCCAGCTCCTCCTGGAGCTTGCCCATCTCGTCGAGCAGCGCGTCCGAGTAGTCGGTCGCCATCAGCTCGGCGATCTCGTTGAACCGGTCGAGCTTGCCCTTGATCTCGGCGACGCCCTCCTGGACGTTCTCCAGGACGCTCTTGTCCTCGGTGAGCGTGGGCTCCTGCATGAGGATGCCGACGCTGTAACCGGGCGAGATGAAGGCGTCACCGTTGGACGGCTGCTCCAGCCCCGCCATGATCTTCAGCACGGTCGACTTACCGGCGCCGTTCGGGCCGACGACGCCGATCTTCGCCCCCGGCAGGAAGCTCAGGGTGACATCGTCGAGGATCACCTTGTCGCCGTGCGCTTTGCGCGCCTTGCGCATGGTGTAAATGAACTCAGCCAAGAGAAACCGTCCGGCAGCTTGAATCTGGCAGTGGGCAGATACACCCCATCTTGCCTGACGTCCAGCGTTGAGTGTTAACCCGTTTGGCGTGGACCCTTTGACCTGGGGTTTTACCGCTTCGGGGTGTGGTTTGTCCGTCACTGTCGGTCGCCGCCGGGTGGCCTCGGGCGCCCTGCGTTGCCGGAGACGGCTCGAAGACTTCACTCGAACCGGCCCCCACCATCCTCTTCTGACCTTCACCTGATGGTCGTCACCTGTGACCTCCCCGCCAAGCGGGCCCTGGGCAGCCGACGCTGTGCCGGTTGCCGCCCGGGGCTGAAAGCACCCGTCGGCGGGCAAGCGCTGGAGCACGGCAAGGCGTAGGCGCGCCACGCTGCACCGGTGCGCAACCCTCACTCGTACAAGCTGATGTCGCCCTCGGGCGACCCTGTGGCGAACAACGTGCTGCCGTCGGCACGTACGAGTACTTCGATGTCGGTTCCAGCCCACGGGGTCCCGATCAACTCGCCGGTTGCCGCCTCCCACTCACGGACCATGCCGTCGCTCCCCGAGGTGAACAGCCGCGCGGCACCATCCACCACAGCCGGGGCCACCTTTGGGTACTCCGAGCCCAGCGATATCGGCTCCCCGACCGGTTCACCGGTTGACGCATCCCAGCGCCACAAGGTGCTGTCGGAGTCCGTGGCGACGAGGAGGGTGGGGCCCGCCGGCAGGACCAGCGAGGTGATCTGGCTGATCCTGGCACTGGCTCCGGTGAGGGGCCTCCCGATCCGCTCGCCGGTCTCGGGGTCCCATCGCAAGACGACCCCATTCTCGTCACCTGATGCGATTACCCCAGTGCCGTCCAGCCCTGGGATGGCTGTCACGGCCATGACGCAGCCTCGGTGCCCCGTCAGAGGTGCGCCCAGCGGCTCGCCGCTCATGGCGTCCCAGCGGAAGACCCGATGGTTGTGACCGGCGCCGGCGAAGAACCGGCGCCCACCCGGCAACAGGCCAGCGGCGACGTCCCAGACGGTCCCCACCTGTTCCATGTAGGGGCTGGACAGTTCCTCGCCGGTCAAGGCGTCCAGGCGCTCGACTCCGTCCTCACCCGCCGAGGCCAGTACCGCGCCGCCGCCGGGTGGACACGTGACAGCCCTGCCGGGGCCACCGCCCGCGTAGAATTCGACGGACCACACCTCGCGCCCGGTCTCCGGGTCCCACCGAGAACATCGGGATCCGCCGTGGGAGGACGACAACACCACCAGTCGGCCTTCGGCAGTTTCGGCGAGCAGGGGCCAGGCGCCGTAGGTTCTGCCGGTTTTGATGACCTGAATGTGCGACGTACGGATCGGCTGGGGCTTCACACCCCAACGGTAAATCCCCCGCGCAGAAGGCGATCTCAACCGTGTCGACCAGCCGCGTCGTCCTGCATCTGCCGCTGTCGCACGAACTCGGCGGCCCATCCGTGCCCGGCGGCGGCGAACCGCCCGGACCACTTACGGCCGGGGCTCACTGGGTCAGCGGTTCCATACCGCGGCTCCTGTCACGCCAGTGGCAGTGTCAGTGGGATCGCACAAAATACGCGCCATGAGTGATCACTACGAAGTCGTCTTCTCGTGCTTCCTCCGCAGCGACACTCCGGCTTCCGTGCTGGAGGCACTGCGTTGGCATGTGGGCATGGAGGACAACCGCCCGCATGACCTGGATCGGGGAGATCATCCTTACCCGTCGCTCCTCCCCGGCGGCCGCCGCCTGCCCGGCGGGGACATCGTGTGCCTTCGTCGCACGGTTCAGGAGCTGACGGCATCGGGGGAACCCCACGCCTGGGAACTGTTCGTCCGTATGGAATGGATCGACGACCTCACGCTCCAGCTTGATGCGCTGCTGGAGTTGATCGCGCCGCACGTCGCACAGCAGGGCTACGGCGGCCACATACGCGACGAGTACGCCCTGGACGTGAAGACCTTCAATTTCCACGACGGCACCTATGACCGCATCGAGCTCTGAGCACAGGGGCCGTCGGGGGAATCAGCCGCGGTCGGGCACAGGCTTCTGGAGGGCTCGGTGGAGGAGGACGGCTGTCGCCGCCGCCGCGGTCACGGCTCCGGCCGTGCGGTAGGCGTGGGAGGAGCGCCAGGAGAGGACCGACCAGCGGGACTGGGCCGACAGGACGGATCCCGTGCTCAGCCATGAGCCCGCCGAGATCAGCGACAGCGCCGAGCCGATCGAGCCCACCGAGAGGGCGCTGCCGATCGAGCCGACGGACAGGGCCGAGCCGACCGACCCGATGGACAGGACGGATCCCACCGAGCCGATCGACAGGACCGAGTCCTGGGACCACAGGGAGAGCACCGAAGGCGACTTGGTCATGGGGTCATACTGCCCTGCGCGGCCCTGCGGCGGGGGTCAGTCGCCCGTCGGATTCTCCCTGCGGCGCAGGATCACCAGGACCGCGCCGCCGATCACCACCAGGCCGATGGCCACGCCGGTGATCACACCGGTCGCGGAGTCGCCGCCGGTCGCGGCGAGGTTGACGTCGGAGGCGGTGCCGCCGACCGAGGCGGGGCTGGGCTCGCTGAGGGTCTGGGTGGTGAGCCCGCTCTCGGCGGCCTGGGTCTTGCAGTCGAAGACGCCGGTGAAGCGCCGTTCGAGGCCGTTGGCGCCGGTGATCGTGAAGTCGTAGACCTGGTCCTCCTGGAGCGGGATGGTCACCGTCCGCGAGGTGTTCGCGGGGACGGTGTGCTCGGTGTCCATCAGCTCGAAGGTGAACGGCTGGTCGCCGGTGTTGGCCGCGGTGATGTCCACGCCGCCCGCGGCGCAGTTCTTCTCGGCCGACAGTGCCGGTATCGCGCCCTGCTCCGCCCAGGTCGCGTTCGCGGTCGCGGCCACCGTGGACTCGCTGGAGCCGGCCAGGATCTGCGTCTGGCTGCGGCTCTCCGAGGTGAAGGCGCGGCCGACCGGGACGGTGGTCGACGCCTGCACGGTGAGTTCGGCGGACGCGTCCGTGGCGTCGTCGGGGACCTTGAAGTACAGCTCGCCGCCGTCCTGGGCCGTGGTGACCGGCCTGCCGCTCCGGTCGGTGATCCGTACGCCGCTCAGGGCCGCGTCGGCGGGCGGGACCACGGTGACGGTGCGCGCGTTGGTGTGGACCTCGACCGGGCCCAGCAGGTCGCCCGGCCGGCCGGAGACCGCGGGCGGGTCCAGGGTCAGCGAGGCTTCCGGCTCCGACTGGCCGCGGGCGTTCCTCTCCAGGTAGTCGGCGAGCTTCTCGGCCTGCGGGTCCACCGCGTCGACGTCCGCGCCGTCGGAGTAGCGCCAGATCGCCACCTGGGTGCCGGCCGCAGCGTCCTGTTCGGTGAGGGTGCCCACCCCGGCCTCGCGGGCGAGCGAGGCGAGATCGTTGACCTGCGGGTAGGAGTTCTGCAGGATCCAGCGGATCTTGCCGGCGTTCGTGTTGGCGCCCAGTGAGGTGCCGCTCCAGGCCGTCTCGTGGTACTTGGCGTCCCGCTGGGTGGGGTTGTGGAGGTCGACGCAGTACGTCTGGAGGGTGCCGCCGCCGTCCACGGACATCTCGAACAGGCCCGCGGCCACCTGCTCGTCGCCGCTGTCGCCGTGCACGACGGCCTCGCCGTAGGTCTTCAGGCCGCCTATGGTGGCCGTCGCCCCGCTCTGGCTCTGCCCGGTGCCGTCGTCGGCCGCGGCCCGGCCCGCGCCGGTCAGCACGGCGGCGGCCACCAGCCCGGACGCCAGTGCGGCGGCGGCGAGGCGGGTCACGCCTCTCGCGGGCACGGACATACCGGAGTGCCTGGCGGACGCACCGGGCGCCGAGGGACCAGAGAACGCAGCGAGCACAGAATTCCCCTTCGAGCAGGACCCCTTGACCGCGGGGGGTGGTCCCACCAGCAGAATCGGCTACCCCAGGGGCCACGCCCGGCATCCTATGGATCAGCCGGACCGCTCAATCCCGGTGAGATGGTCGGATGAGCGATCCGATCCGTAATCGTTATCGCCTGGTGCCGGATGAGCGGCGGTTGTCGACAAATCCATCTGATTGTCGGGGTGGGCACTTGCAAGTACCCTCGTCGACAGACCGTCAAGGTGTCTTTGCTGAGCCGCAGTTCGGGTGGGCTATGCCGAACAGGCCTTCGTCCGAGGCGATTTCATGGCACCGTCACCGGTTCCGGCTGTTGCCGTGCGGGAGTGCCGGGGGACTCCCGCGGGGTCTCCCAGTCCGGCTCCGGGCAGGGTGGCGCCGGTGCCGCCGTATCCGGCCTCCCGGCCCTCCGGAAGGCGGCCGTACCGCGTGCCAGGTCGTGGCCGATCGCCACCGCGTCGATGTCGGCGGAGGTCCACTGCTGGCCCTCCCGGGACTCGGTGCGCACCTTCAGCCGCCCCTGCACGACGACCGGGTCACCGACGGACAGCGAGGCCGCCGCGTTGGTGGCGAGCTGCCGGTTCGCCCACACCGTGAAGAAGTTGGTGTGGCCGTCCGTCCAGGTGTTCTTCTCGCGGTCCCAGTAACGCGAGGTCACCGCCAGCCGGAAGCGCGCCGACGGTCCCGCCGCCAACTCCCGGTAGACCGGCTGCGTCGCCACGTTTCCCACCGCGCAGACCAACGTCTCGTTCATCACGAACCCCTCCCTCGCCCGGCCGCCGGGGCCGGGGCGGATCCGCCTACGGGCCCGTCCCGTACGGCTGTGTCCATCGCGGCGGCCGCCTTCGTGGCGATCGCCGCGGGACCCAGACTGCCGTCGCCGGGCCGGACCCGCTGAGCGCTGTGGACCACCGACGGCCTGGGGAAAACCGCGCCACCCGGACGGGTGACCCGCATCCGCCAGGACGCACCTCACCCGTCACGGACCAACGGTCTGCTGACCGGCGACCGGTGGACCCCACCCCACCCCGGGCCCGCGCACAGCGGCCGTCGTCACCCCACCCCGGCGCCGGTCCGCGTCACCCTGCCGTACTGCTCCCGCACCTCCTGGTAGCGCAGCAGCTCCGCCGCCACCGGATCCAGCACCCGGGCCCGGCCGCACCCGGCCGCCGCCTCCCGCAGCCTGCGTTCCGCCTCCAGGCCGTACCGCCGCGCCGGTCCCCGGGCCGCGATCCGGCAGCCCCACTCGACCAGCGGCCCGCCGACGATCCCGGCGACCATCAGAAGCACCGGCACGCCCAGGTTGGGCGCCATCACCCCGGCGATCTGCCCGACCAGCCACAGTCCACCGACCACCTGGAGAAGCGTCATCGCGGCCTGGGCCAGCACCGCCACCGGCCACCAGCCCGGCCGCGGCGGCCGCCCCGGTGGCAGCCCGGCCTGGGCGGCCAGGCCGTCGAGCGTCTCCGACAGCCCCTGCGAGCCGCGCACGGCCGCCTCCCGCACCGCCAGCGCCCAGGGCGCGGGCAGGCCTGCCGAGGCCCGGTCGGAGACCGTGCGCACCGCCTGCTCGACGCGCTGCCGTGCGGTGGCCTCCTCCTCCGGCTGGGCTTGCTGCAGGCGCCCCGTGGGCTGCTGCTCGCCGCGCCCCTTGTGCCAGCGCCACAGCCGCAGCCAGGGGGTACCGCAGGCCCGGTTGGCATTGCGCAGCCAGGCGCGTTCGGCGGCCTCGCCGGCGGCGGTGGCACCCACCGCGTCGGCGAGCCGGCCGGCGAAGTCGTCGCGCGCCTCCTCGCTGAGTCCGGGGAGGTGCCCGGTGGCGTACACCGGCCGCAGCCGGGCCGCGGCGGCGTCGACGTCGGCGGCGACCCGGCGGGCCGCCGCGCCCCGCTCGGAGACGAACTGACCGAGGGACTCACGCAGTTCGCCGATGCCGTCGCCGGTGAGCGCGGACAGCGCGAGCACCGTGGCGCCCGGTTCGCCGTACTCGCCGAGCGCGACGCCGTCCTCGTCGAGCACCCGGCGCAGATCGTCCAGGACCAGGTCGGCGGCCTCGCCGGGGAGCCGGTCGGTCTGGTTGAGGACGATGAACATGACCTCCGCGTGCCCGGACAGGGGCCGCAGATAGCGCTCGTGGAGCACCGCGTCGGCGTACTTCTCGGGGTCGACGACCCAGATCACCGCGTCCACCAGCTTCAGGATCCGGTCGACGTGGTCGCGGTGCTGGACCACGGCCGAGTCGTGGTCGGGCAGGTCGATCAGGATCAGCCCGCGCAGTTGCGCGTCCGCCTCCGGGTTGTGTACGGGGCGGCGGCGCAGCCGGCCCGGGATGCCGAGCCGGTCGATGAGGGCCGCACTGCCGTCGCTCCAGCTGCACGCGATGGGCGCGGCGGTGGTCGGACGCCGTACGCCGGTCTCCGAGATGGCGACTCCGGCGAGCGCGTTGAACAGCTGTGACTTGCCGCTTCCGGTGGCACCGGCGATGGCGACGACGGTGTGCTGGCCGGAGAGCCGGCGCCGGGCGGCGGCCTCGTCCAGGACCCGTCCGGCCTCGGAGAGGGTCTGGCTGTCGAGGCGGGTGCGGGACAGGCCGACGAGTTCGCGCAGCGCGTCGAGGCGGGCGCGCAGCCGGCCTTCGTACGCCAGCGGGGCGGGGGGCGGGGCGCCCGGGCCCCGGGTCTCCGGGACGGGGACGGCCGGTCTGGCGGTCTCGGTGACCCGGCGGGCGATGAGACCGTCGTCCCAGACGTCCTCGTCGGCGGCCTGGCCGTCGTCACCCGGCTCCAGCGGCTCCCGCCGTTCCGCCTGCTCCCGCCGCTCCGGCTCCGCCTGCTCCCGCACGCGCGCGTGCGGGACGGTCTCGGTGTCGCTCTCCGCGGCGCCCTCGGCACAAGCCGCCGGCGCCGCCGCGGTGCCGTCCCGCCGGTCCTCGGCCCTCTCCGGTACGGGGTCCTTCGCGAGGCGCGGCGACGAGGCACCCGTACGGTCCTTCACGGCGCCCGGCGGGCGATCCGGCGCGGAGCCGGTCCCCGCGCCCGTCCCCGCGCCCATCGCCGGACCCGTTGCCGAGTCCCGCCCCGGGACCTTCCGCGAGTCCCTCCCCGAATCCTTGACCGACTCCATGACGGTGCCTTTCGCGGTGTCCTTCGCAGCGGCCTTCACCGGGTCGGGACCAGCGTCGCGGGCGCGGTCCGGCACGGACTCCCGGCCCGGCTGCCGCCTCGCCTGTGGTCCCGGCTCCCGTCCCGGCTCCCGTCCCGCGTCCGGCGCGGCGTCCGGCGCGGGCACGGCGCCTTCGAGGTCACCGGAACAGCCACCGGTGATGTCACCCGGTCGGTCGCCTGTGCAGTCACCGGTGTGATCCGTGCGTTCCATGCGATCCGTGTGGTCGTGGTCAGTGACGGCGGTCACCGGTCACCTCTCCTTCTGGAGGACGGACAGGGCGGCGATGAGTTCGGCCTGGGGCTCGGGGTGGACGTCCAGGGCGTCCAACGGGGCGAGCCGGCGTTCGCGTTCGGTGTGCATGACGCGGTCCACGTGCTCCCCGAGCAGTCGTCCCGCCCGGTCGCGCAGCCGGAGCGCGCCGTGGGCGCCGATGCGTTCGGCGAGCCGCTCCCCCGCCGCCCGGGTGCGGCGCCCGCCGAGCAGCGCGGTGGCCACCAGGGCGGCGACCGCCTCGGAGTCCGGCGCGACACTGCGGTCCAGCTCGCGCACCTCGTCGTCGGCGTACTCCTCCAGCTCGCGCCGCCAGCGCCGGACGGCGAGGCCGATGCGGTGCTCGGCGCTCTCCAGGGAGGGGTCGCGGTCGGTGAGTCCGGGGGCGGTGGAGGCGGGCTCACGGCGCCAGGAGTCGTCGATGCGTTCGTCGGCGGCGGTGACGGCGCACAGCAGCAGCGCGGCGAGGCCCTCCACCAGGGCGTCGAGGAGTTCGCCTGCGGCGCAGTCGACGGGGAAGGCGCGCCAGCGCTTGAGGGCGTCACCGGCGAGGACGGTGCCGTTCTGCAGCCGGCCGCGCACGCGCGCGTGCTCGCTGTCGTAGGCCGTCTCGACGGCGGAGTTCAGCCGCAGGGCCGCGGCGTACTGGGCGGCGGCGGCGCCGGCCAGCTCGGGCAGCCGGGCCTTGAGGGAGTCGAGGACGCCGTGGGCGGTGCGGGCCACGGTCTGGCGGCGGGCGCCGGGGTCCTGGGCCTGCTGCAGGAGCCAGGCGCGCAGCGGGGCGACGGCGGTGGCCGGCAGCAGCCCGCCGCCCCACGCGGACTCGGGCAGCTCGGGCACCGTGAACCGGGGCACCTCGCCGAGCCCGGCCTTGGTGAGAAGGGCGCCGTACTGCCGGGAGACCTCGGAGACGACCGTGTGCGGGACCCGGTCGAGGACGGTCACCAGGGTGGCGTCGTACTCCTTGGCGGTGCGCAGCAGATGCCAGGGGATGGCGTCGGCGTACCGCGCGGCCGTCGTGACCATCACCCAGATGTCGGCGGCACAGATGAGCTCGGCCGCGAGAAAACGGTTGTCGACGATCAGGGAGTCGATGTCGGGGGCGTCGAGGAGGGCGAGTCCGCGCGGGAGGCTGTCGACGGTCTCGACACGCAGCACGCGTCCGGGATTCTCGCCGGGGAGGAGGGGGTCGTCGCCGGGCTCCTGGTGCGGCACCCACACGCGTGTGAGGTCGGGCAGCACGCGCATGCCGCTGAACCAGTGATGGTCCTCCGGATGACAGACCAGGACCGGTGTGCGGGTGGTGGGCCGCAGCACACCCGCCTCACTGACGCGGCGGCCCACCAGGGAGTTCACGAGGGTCGACTTGCCGGCACCGGTCGATCCGCCCACGACGGCCAGAAGCGGCGCGTCGGGCTCTTTGAGCCGGGGCACCAGATAGTCGTCGAGCTGGGCGAGCAGTTCGTCGCGATTGGCACGCGCGCGTGCGGCCCCCGCCAGGGGCAACGGAAAGCGTGCGGCGGCGACACGGTCGCGCAGAGCGGAGAGTGTGTCGAGCAGCTGGGGCCGTACGTCCAAGGTCACCACATGCGAAGAATGCCCAATTTTAGGGGAATTCTGAAGCATATAGACATGTCTGCGCGCCGACAGAACACAACGGGCGGAAGGGACGACTGGGACGGAGGCACAGTCCAGGCATAACGAGTGCACAACACCCGGTGCGTCGGGCGCCAAAAGCGATGCACGATTCGTACCTGCCTGCGATTATCAGGACCGCTTCACCGAACCTCCACATTGAGCCACGGAGGCGAAGCAACCGGGACGAGGACCGGGGAGTTCTATCCTTGTCCCCGGCAACGTCACGGACCGGCCCGACCGGGGCAGTACGTACGAGGCCAGCACAGCCGGCCCCCGTAGCTCAGTGGATAGAGCAGGCGCCTTCTAAGCGCTTGGCCGCAGGTTCGAGTCCTGCCGGGGGCGCCCACTCCGCAACCGTCCGCCTTCACGGGAAACCGCAGGCCGTGCCGGGTTCCGGAGGCGTTCGGGCAGGGCCTCGCCGATCACGGGCGCGGGCGCCGGGGGCAGCCGAGAAAGGCTCGTAGTCGACGCCGCGCGCGACCAACCGGCCACCGCGTTCAGGACAGCGGACCCTCCTCGCAGACCCGGCGGGCGACCTCGCGGAGCTTGATGTTGTTCTCCTGCGAGTAGCGGCGCAGTACACCGAAGGCCTGCTCCTCGGTGAGGTGGTGGCCGCCCATCAGGATGCCCATGGCCTCGCCGATCACGTGCCGGGTGGTGACGGCGTGTTCCAGCTGGGCCTGGGTACGGGCGCTGGAGAAGGCGACCGCGGCGTGGGAGGCCAGCAGCCAGCCGGCCAGTTCACTGGCTTCGGTGAAGGCGCCGGGCCGGCGGGAGTAGACGTTCAGCGCGCCGAGTTCCTCGTCCTCGGTGTACAGCAGGAAGCCCATCATGCTGCCCACGCCCAGCCGGTGGGCGGCGGGGGCGTATTCGGGCCAGCGGGGCTGCTCCCGGGTGAAGTCCCGGATGCGGAACACCCGCTCGTCGTTCTCCGCCCGTGCGACGTCGAAGCACGGACCTTCGCCCAGCCGCTCCTGGAGCCGGTCGCTGTCGACGACCAGCTGGTCGGTCGGGGCGAGCGTCCGGACCTCCTTGCCGCCGTGCAGCACCAGGTTCCCGGCCGCGTCGCAGCCCTCCACCAGCTCGGTGGCCGATTCGGTGATCCGGGCCAGCGTGGCGTCGACCGACTCCTGTGCCAGCAGATCCCGCGCCATCGACGCCAGCTGCTGAGCGAACCCGGCCCAGTCCATTCGCGTCCGCCGCCTCTCGGTCCGTCCGGCTCTCAGCATGCCACGGGACGGGCTCCGGCCTCGGAGGAACCAGGATCCTGACATCGTTGTCAGAAGTCTCCTGTGCCGTCGGGTGCGAGATGC
>NZ_JBHZAN010000076.1:0-22740 GCF_042754285.1 Streptomyces sp. NPDC059224 | reverse complement strand
GCCTGGATCCGCGAACACGGCACCGACCTGCCCGAGGTCGCCGACTGGACCTGGAACGCCTGAACACCACCGACCCCGAAAGAGGTTCACCGCCATGACCGTACGCGTCGGCATCAACGGATTCGGCCGCATCGGCCGTACCTACCTGCGCGCGGCACTCGACCGTGCCGAGGCGGGCACCCAGGACGTCGAGGTGGTCGCGATCAACGACATCACCTCGCCCGCCACCCTGGCCCACCTGCTGGAGTACGACTCGACGTTCGGGCACATCGGACGCGACGTCCTGCACGACGACAGCTCCATCACGGTGGACGGCCGGCGCATCGCCGTCACCGCCGAGCGCGATCCCGCGGCCCTGCACTGGCTGGACTACGGCGCCGGGATCGTCATCGAGTCCACCGGCCGGTTCCGCGACCGGGACTCCGCCGCCCTGCATCTGAAGGCCGGCGCCCACACCGTGCTGCTGTCCGCGCCGGGCAAGGACGTCGACGCCACCATCGTGATGGGTGTCAACGACGCCTCCTACGACCGGCATCAGCACCGGATCGTCTCCGCCGCCTCCTGTACCACCAACTGTGTCGCCCCGATGGTGAAGGTCCTCGACGAGGCCTTCGGTATCGAGCGCGGCGTGATGACCACCATCCACGGCTACACCAACGACCAGTCCCTGCTCGACGGCCCGCACAAGGACCTGCGCCGGGCCCGCTCGGCCGCCCTGAGCATCATCCCCACCAGCACCGGCGCCGCCCGTGCCGTGGGTCTGGTGGTGCCGGAACTCGCCGGGGCCCTGGACGGGATCGCGGTCCGCGTCCCGGTGGAGGACGGCTCACTCACCGACCTGGCCGTGGTGCTCGGCCGGGAGGCGAGCGCGGACGAGATCAACGCCGTGTTCGAGGCGGCGGCCGAGGGAGCGCTCAACGGCATCCTGCGCGTGTCGAAGGCCCCGATCGTCTCCCGTGACGTCATCGGTGACCCCTCCTCCTGCGTCTTCGACCCGGCCCTGACCCAGGCCAACGGCACCCTGGCCAAGGTCTTCGGCTGGTACGACAACGAGTGGGGCTACACCAACCGGCTCCTGGACCTCACCGCCCTGGTGGCGGACGACTGACCCGCGCGGCCGGGCCCCGCGAGGGGGGAGGGGGCGGTCGGTTCAGGCGTGAGAGCCGACCGCCCCCGGGGTCTGCCCCGCTGTTGCCGGGCGCGAACGGAAGCACTCCGTCGACCTCGAGGAACTGGAACGACTGCTGCTGCGGCCGTCCCGGGCGGAAGCCGACCTGCCGCTCGGCGAGGGGAGACGACGACCCGAATCCCCACGCCGACTTCACCGCCGCGGGCCTTGGCCAGGCCGCATGACCGTCGGCTTGCGGGCATGCCGGGCGGTCCGTCACCGAGCGCCCGGCGTATCGGGGTCCGAGATCGGATTCGTCATCCCCGGTGGTGGCGGTCAGGGAGGCGGTGGACGCCGGTGAGGGAGTTCCAGCGGGGTGATCCATGGCGCGTGGAGGGCCCGCGACTTGGCCGGCCACGGCTACCAGATCAGCCCCCGTGCGCTGTTCTCCACGCCGCACCGGTCGGACGGCCTGTTGGTCTCTGAGCCCGGTGGCCGGCGGCCGTACTCGCCGCGTCCACCGGGCCAATGAGGCGGGGAAGGCGGCGCTGGACGCGGACCGGCGGGCACGCCCTGGCCGGCCCGCGAGGTCCTGCCCGCCGACGACCCGTCCCGCCCATGGCCGGACAGCTGTCCGGGGCGGCGGACGGTCCCTTCGCGGCCCAGCCCGGAGCGTGCCGTCGCATGCCGGGAGAGGCCGAACGGCCCGCGGAGGTCTGGCACGGGGGGGCAGGCCCGGGCTGCGGACACCTGGCGAGGCTCCAGGCCGCCCCTGGGCCCGGAGCCTTTAGGCCGTGACGAACTCAGCTGGTCTTGTGGCCCCATCGCGGTCCCACCAGATCCCATTCCCGGTCCCATTCGTCGATGCGGCGGCGGTCGAGCCGCCACCGGGCGGCTGCGCCGGCGCCGAACACCGGTGCGGCGAGTGCGAGAGCGGCCGCGCCACCCAGAAACCCGGACTCGATTGCGGCCTCCGTGGAGCCCGTCGGCGCGAGGGTGAGCCTGCCCTGGGCGTTCTGCCAGACCGTGACCCTGGTGCCGGCTTTGAGCCCAGTGCTCACAAGCGTCCGGCCTGTGCGGGTCGAACCGCCGGGTGTCGTCCAGCGCACCGACGCCGGCCGGCGATCGGTTCCGCCGAGCGTGCCGGTGCCGCGCGGGACGTCGTTCAGGAGCACGGCTCGGACGGAGCGCCGTTCCGTTCGCTGCCGCGCGAACATCTCGTCCGCGGTATGGGCCGTGACCAGTCCGGTGACGGTGCCGCCCACGGCGACGACCGTCCACGTGGCCAGCACGATCCAGGCCTCGACGATGTCATGGCGCCGCCGCAGCGGATTCTTCCGCCACCGCCACAGCAGTTTCCTTGAGTACCCGGTCCTGGGCATCGGTCCGCACCTCCTTCTCGTCGTCGTGTCGACATGTCCGAAGGTGACAGCCGCGCCCCCGGGACGACATGGGCCGACCAGGTGCCGCGGAGAGGCTGCTCGGGACCGACTGAGCTCTTGGACAGGGCCGTTCAGCCCAGGAGGCGAGGGGGCCCACCGGACTCCCGCTCAGATCCCGCGTGGTGCCCAAGGGGGAGCAGCAGCCGCCTGCCCCTGTACCGGCGAACGGGGACGGATCGTCAAGGAGACGGCTGGGGCGTCGAGACCCGGGATGCCGGAACGCAGGTCGTACGTGCAGCGGAACTCGACCTCGAACATCCTCCCGCCGCGCATGGTGCAGCCGGCATCAAGCCCGCCGACCGGGTCTGTGCGCACCGCGGATTCAGGTCGTGCGGGAGCCCTCCGCCCCGCTGCCGGGGTCGGTTTCGCCGCGGGACCGCCGGATTCCGCCGCGCCACGGCGGGGACGCGGCCCGGTGGCCGTCGTCCCAGGAGCGGGCGGCCTTGTCGATCTGGCCGCGCAGCCGGTCCTGGAGCCGGTCGACGGCCTCGGTACCCGTGGCCTCCTCGGCCGTGGCGATCACCTGGCGACCGCCGACGTGCAGGTCGGCCGTGGCCAGCCACGGGTGGTCGGCGTGGCGAGCGCCCGCCCGCACGATGCGCACGACTCCCGTGACGGCGGGCAGTCCCGGCCTGCTCACGACGGCATCGGTCTTCGTACGGGCGTACGCCAGCGTCGCTTCGTCCACGGGGCCGTCGGAACGCAGCTGCACGGTGGGCAGCGCCTGGGGGTGGTCGGTGGTCATGGGTGTTCCTCCATCGGACATCGGAATGCTGGGGGACTCGGACGTTCGGCGTGACTCAGGCCGCCGTACCGGGGAGGCACGGGTCGGGGCCGAAGACCTCGTAGCGGATGCGCCTCGCGGGCACCCCGCCGGCGAGCAGCTGTCCGCGTACCGTGCGTATGAAGGGAAGCGGGCCGCACTGGAACACCGTTGGTCCGTCGGGGAGCTGGATGCCCCCAGGTCCATCGGACCGGTGCGGGCGTCGGGTTCCTCCGCTCCCGGGCGCTCGTACCAGAAGACGGCGCGGGCACCCGGAAGCCGTCCGACGAAATCGCGTGTCTCGGCGCGCAGAGCGTGCCGGCCGGGGGAACGGTCGGCGTGCAGGACCAGCACCGGACGGGTCGGGCCGAGGGCGGCCAGGTGGGCCAGGATGCCGGTCATGGGCGTGCAGCCGATGCCCGCCGAGACCAGCACGAGTGGGTTCGTGGCGTCGGCCGGGTCGTCGGGGAAGACGTCCCCGGACGGCGCGGACAGCATCGGCTCGTCCTCCTCGCGGACGCGGTCGTGCAGCAGGGCGGAGACCTCGCCGTCCGGCGCTGAGGGCCGGCCTGCCGGTCGCTTCACGGTGATGCGCCGCAGATCTCCGCCCGGGCCCGAGGAGAGGCTGTACTGGCGCAGTTGGCGGACTCCGTCGGCCATGCGCAGCCGGACGCTCACGTACTGCCCTGCGCGGGCCCGCGGTGGCGGTCCGCCGTCCGTCGGGCGGACCGGAAAGGACACCACGTCAGGGGTCTCGGTGCGGCGCTCGACGACCGTCCAGGGCCGCCAGACCTCTCCCGGCCGGACGCCCGCGTCCTGGCAGAGGCGGGCCTCCTGGGCGATCAGGGCGCCGGCCATCAGCCAGTAGACCTCGTCCCACGCGGCCGCCACCTCTCGCGTGACCGCCTCGCCGAGAACCTCGGCTACCGCACCGAACAGGTACTTGTGCACGATCGTGTACTGGTCGTCGGTGACGCCGACCGCGGCGTGCCTGTGCGCGATCAGGGCCAGGACCGCGTCCGGGCGGGTGTCCGGGTCGTCGAGCAGCGCGGTCGCGAAGGCGGCGATCGATTTGGCCAGGGCCTGGTGCTGCGCGCCGCTGGCCTGGTTGCCGCGGTTGAACATGCCGTCGAGCAGTTCCGGACGGTCGTGGAACGTCGTGGCGTAGAGGCGGGTGGTGATCTCGTCGAGTGCTCCGGCCACGGCGGGCAGGGTGGCCCGGACGAGGGCGGCGGATTCCGCGGACCGCATGAAAGACCTCCCGGAAAAGGCGACTTGGAAGGGAAGAGGGGGCCGCGTCGATGTGGGCGGCGATCTCTGTGCAGCAGGCGTGGGCCCCTGTTCCGGCGCCGTCCGGGGGCGGTGGTCCGAAGAGGTGCCGAAGGGCCCGTCACCTGGGGAGGACCGGCCGCGCCGGGCTCCTCCCACCAGGGGCCGGACGGCTCTGCGGTACCGCCCCGTCGGCCCCCTTCGCGACCGGCACCCCGAGCGGACGCCGGCGCGAGAGCGGTGCCGATGCGCGCTACGGTCGGGCCTCCTGTCCGGGGGCGGGACGGACCTGTGTACCGCCGTAATAGGCGAGGCGCATGAGCTCCCGCATGTCGTCGAGCATGGGCATTCGCGGATTGGCGGGCGCGCACTGGTCCTCGTAGGCGTTGAGGGCCTGCTGGGACAGCGCGTCGAGGAATTCGCGCTCGTCGACGCCAAGGGCCCGGAACGTCGGCTCGATACCCACCGCCTCGCGCAGCCGCTCCACAGCCGAGGCGAGCGACTCGACGCCCTCGGCGGGCGTGGCGGCGGGCAGGCCGAGGGTGCGGGCGATGTCCTGGAAGCGTTCCGGAGCCCGGTAGTTCTCGTACTTGGGCCAGCCGGTGAGCTTGGTGGGGACGGTGCCGTTGTATCGGATGACATGGGGCAGCAGGACGGCGTTGGTGCGGCCGTGCGCAAGGTGGAAGGTGGCGCCGAGGGTGTGGGACATCGCGTGGACGATGCCGAGGAAGGCGTTGCCGAAGGCCATGCCGGCGATGGTGCCGGCGTTGTGCATCTTCTCCCGGGCCCCGGGCTGCGCCGCGCCGTCGTTCACCGAGGCCTCGATGTTGTCGAAGATCAGCCGGATCGCGTGCAGGGCCGGGCCGTCGGTGAAGTCGTTGGCGTAGACGGACACATACGCCTCGATGGCGTGGGTGAGGGCGTCGAAGCCGCTGTCGGCGGCCAGCGGCCGGGGCAGCCCGGTCGTGAGCAGCGGGTCGACGATGGCCACGCTGGGAGTGAGCGCGTAGTCGGCCAGCGGGTACTTCTTGCCGGTGACGGGATCCGAGATGACGGCGAACGGGGTCACTTCCGCACCGGTGCCCGACGTGGTGGGGATGCACACCAGGCGGGCCAGCCTGCCCAGCGTCGGGAAGCGGAAGGCGCGCTTGCGGATGTCGGAGAACTTGTGCCGCATGTCGGCGAAGTCGACGTCCTTGCCCTGCGCCTGTTGCTCGTACAGCAGCCACATCACCTTGGCCGCGTCCATGGGAGAGCCGCCGCCCAGCGCGATGATGGTGTCAGGGCGGAAGTCGCCCATGAGCCGGGCTCCGCGCCGCACCGAGTCGATGCTGGGTTCGGGTTCGACGTTGTCGACGACCTGGATGGTGACCGGCTCCCGACGCCGTCGCAGCACACGCTCGACCCGGTCGACGAGGCCAAGGCGGGTCATCGTCGCGTCGGTGACGACGGTGACGCGGTGGACGTCCGGCATGGAGGTCAGGTAGCGGATGGACTGCGGCTCGAAGTAGATCTTCGGCGGGACCTTGAACCACTGGAGGTTGTTGTGGCGCATCGAGACGCGCTTGACGTTCAGGAGCTGGGCGGCGGAGACGTTGTTGGAGACCGAGGTGCTGCCCCAGGAGCCGCATCCCAGTGTCAGCGACGGGAGCAGGCTGTTGTAGATCCCGCCGATCGCGGCCTGCGACGAGGGTGAGTTGACGATGATCCGTACGGTCTTCATGCGCCGGCCGTACGCCTCGGCCAGCGCGCTGTCCCCGGTGTGGATGACTGCGCTGTGGCCCTGCCCGTGGAAGGCGACCATGTCGGCGGCCAGGTCGAAGCCCCGCCGCTCGGAGTCGGCGCGCAGGACGGCGAGGACCGGGCACAGTTTCTCCCGGGTGAGCGGTTCCTGCGGGCCGACCTGACCGGCCTGGACCAGGATGAGCGAGGTGTCGGCCGGTACGGTGAACCCGGCCTGCTCGGCGATCCACGCCGGGCTCTGGCCGACGGCCGCGGAGTTCACCTTGGGCTCACGGCCGGCTCCCGTGGCTTCGTCGGCCGGGAACAGGAACGCCTCCAGCTTCGCCTTCTCCTCGGCGGTCGCCAAGTGGGCGTGCAGGGTGCGGAATTCGGCCAGGGCCGCGTCGTAGATCTCCCCGTCCAGGATGACGGCCTGTTCGGAGGCGCAGATCATGCCGTTGTCGAACGACTTGGACAGTACGAGGTCGTTGACGGCCCGGCGCAGCCCGGCGCTCTTGTGCACGTACGCGGGGACGTTGCCGGCGCCCACGCCCAGGGCGGGCTTGCCGGCCGAGTAGGCGGCCTTGACCATGGCGTTGCCGCCGGTGGCGAGGATGAGCGAGACACCCGGGTGCCGCATCAGGGCGCGGGTCGCCTCGACGGAGGGGGTCTCGATCCACTGCACGCAGTGCTCGGGCGCGCCCGCGGCGACCGCCGCGTCGCGCACGACACGGGCCGCCTGCGAGCTGCAGTTCTGGGCGGAGGGGTGGAAGGCGAACACGACCGGGTTGCGGGTCTTCAGCGCCATCAGGGCCTTGAAGATCGTGGTGGAGGTCGGGTTCGTGACCGGTGTGACCGCGCACACGACGCCGACGGGCTCGGCGACCTCGATCATGTCGTCGATGTCGTCGCAGGCGATGACACCGACCGTCTTCATCGGCCCCATGCTGTGCGTGACATGTTCACAGGCGAACATGTTCTTGGCGGCCTTGTCCTCGAAGACACCGCGTCCGGTCTCGTCCACCGCGAGCCGCGCGAGCGCGGTGTGCTGGTCGAGGGCGGCGACCGAGGCCTTCTTCACGATGTGGTCGACCTGTTCCTGGTCGAGCGCCTCGTAGTCGGCGAGTGCCTTGAGGCCGTTCGTCACCAGCCGGTCCACCGAGATGGAGATGTCGGACGGCGCCCCGGCGGGCTCGGTGGTCGCGCTGCGGTCGTCGTGGCGGGTCATGGTGGGCGAGCCTCCGTCGTCGAGAGACCGCCGCCGCGGGGGCGGCGCGGGATGGGAGCGGCACTGCGGGGGACCGGTACTGCTCCCAGCAGCAGCGTCCCTCTTCAGCGGGGCCCGCCCCCAGGTCCCGCCGGTCCCTTCGGAGGGCTGAGGGGTCCCGAATCGATGCGGACGTTCAGCCCGTTGACAACGCCGACCACTCCGTCCACCCGGTACGTCAGCCGGATCGCGAGCGGGATGTCGTCCCGTTGCTCGACGGCCCCGGCGAGCGTGACCATGCCGTCCCGCACGGACACGGTGACGCTGTCGGCCGGCAGGCCCAGGGCACGGGTCACCACGTCGTCGAACACCTCCCGGCGGATCTCGTCGTCCGTGCGCAGGAAGACACGCAGCAGATCTCGGCGGGTGGCGATGCCGATCAGCCGGTCCTCCTCGTCGACGACCGGGAGCCGCTCCACTCCGTGACGCTCCATCACGCGCGCGGCGTCCGCGATCCGCTGCTCCGGATGCACGGTCACCGCGGGCGTCGTCATCAGTTCCTGCGCGGTGCCGGCACCGGCGCGGGTGTCAGCGGCGGTCCGACGGGCCGCGCGCCTCAGCCGAGGGATGCGGAGCCTTCCCGTCCGGCCGGATGCGGACCTGGTTGCCTGGTGCCGGATCAGATCCGTCTCGGAGACCACGCCCACGACCTTGTCGTCGTGATCCACGACGGGCAGCCCGCTGATCCGATGCCGGTCCAGCAGACGCACCAGATCCTTGAACGACGTGTCCCGGTGCGCCTCGACGACGTCGCCTGTCATCACCTCGCCGACGATGCGGGTCATGGCACCCACTTCCTTCCTCATCAGGTGTCCAGGCGGGGTCGTCCACCGGATCTGCCGTGCGGGCGGGCCGTCGCCGGCCGGATCCGACACCTGGTTCCAGGCTCCCTCCCGCGCCTCGTGCCGAGCAGGGCCGAGCGTCCTGTGCGCAGGGTCCGACCCGCCCACGGCTCGGTGGGCGGGTCTCCGGGACCCGGGAGCGACAGGTCCCGCTGCCGTCGGTGAGGGGCCGCCTCGCCTCGGAGCCCGGCCCTTGTCACCTGCTGTCCCTCGCCCCCGCCTCGGGAAGCGCGGCCCGTCCTGCCTCCAGGCGGGCGACCGGGACCCGGAACGGCGAGCAGGAGACGCAGTCGAGGCCCGCCGCACGGAACGGCCGCCGACGATACAGCCGACCACGCCCGGGTGCGGTTTCCCGACGGCGGAGCTGCACGTCTCCCGCGTCCCAGAGGTCCGGTCGGACCCCGTGGCAGGGACCTCGGGCCCCTCCTGTCGCGTGCGCGTGCCTCGGAGACTGAGCGTGCATCCCCTAAGGAGGTCCGCACATGTCCGCCATCACCGTCGGTCTCGACGGCTCGCCCGAAAGCCTCGCCGCCGCAGACTGGGCCGCCCGCGAAGCGGCACAACGTGATGTGTCCCTGTGTCTCGTACATGCCGATGACCCACCGCTCCCCATGTATGTCCCGTATGCGGGTTTCCCGGCCCTGGACGTGCTCGACATACAGCGCACGTGGGCCGCCGACCTGCTGCGCGAGGCCGAGACCCGGATCGCCGGGCGTCACCCCGGGCTCCGGATCACGAGCCGGCTGGTCCAGGAACAAGCCGTCCCCGCTCTGTTGGCAGCCGGCGAGGACGGGGAACTGCTGGTCCTCGGGTCACGGGGCCTCGGCACTGTGCCCGGATTCATCGTCGGCTCGGTCGCACTCGCCGTCGTGGCGCGCGCCGAGCGGCCCGTCGTCCTCGTACGGGCCGGTGAGCGCGCCGAGGACGAGCATCTGCCGGCCGCCACGGGCGCCGGGTCGATCACCACCCCCTACCGCGACATCGTCCTGGGACTGGACGTCGAGAATCCGGACGACGCTGTCATCGACTTCGCGTTCGAGACCGCCCGTCGTCGAGTGGCCGGTCTGCGGGTGGTCCACGGCTGGACCCAGGCGGCCTCCTACGGCTATGGCGCCGCCCTGGACACGGGGCTGAACCTCGAACGGGCGGAGGAGATACGGAAGGGGCTGGCCGACGTCCTGCGACCCTGGCAGGACAAGTTCCCCGGCGTGGAGGTCAGCGCACAGACCGTGGTCGGCGGCGCCGGCCGTCACCTCGTGCACGCCTCACGGGACGCGGCGTTGGTCGTCGTTGGGCGAAAGCGGCGCCAGGCCTCGGTTGGCGGCCGCATCGGCCCGGTGACCCACGCGGTGCTGCAACACGCCTCCGCGCCGGTCGCGGTGGTGCCGCACGACTGACCGGGGGCCGACGCCGGAACGGTGGCAGAGGCGAGGGCCGTCCGGGTCCGTCAGAGGCCCGGACGGCCCACGCACGGCGTGCCGGCACCGCGGGACGCTGGAAGCGACCAGGAAGGAGAGGAGGCAGAGTATGAGCGGCGTGATGGAGCGGCTGCCCGGTTTCCCGACACTGCCCGAGCTGTTCGGCTGGGTCGAGGGAGGGATCCCCGGGACACATGTGCCTGCGGGACTCCACGGCATCCGCGTCGAGGAACACCTGAAGGAAGGGATCTACGTCCTGCGCGCCGAACTCCCCGGCATCGAGCCCGACAAGGACGTCGAGATCACGGTGGAGGAGAACGTTCTGACCCTGCGCGCCGAACGCAGCGAGGAGAAGACGGAGAAGCACCGCACCGAGTTCCGCTACGGCACCTTCGCCCGTTCGGTCCGCCTGCCCTCCGGCGCGAAGGGCGACGAGGCGACCGCGCAGTACAAGGACGGTGTGCTGACCATCACGGTCCCGGTCCCGCAGGAGAAGGCGGGAACCAGGACCATCCCGGTGCGGCGCGGCTGAGACAGGGCACGCCGCAGCCGCACCAGGTGTGCGCGGCCGGTCGCTCGCCGGCCGCGCACACCGTCGAAACGGGGCCCAGGACGTCGACGACCTGGCGGGCCAGGTGCTCAAGCCGTGCGTGCGGCAGTCCCGGGACGCCGGCCACACCTGGCAGGAGACCGGCGAACCTTCAACGCCGAGGTCCTGGCGGCGTTCACCGACGAGGTGCGCGGGAACGGCCTCGCCACGGTCGCCGGACCGGTCGGCGCCTTCGGGGGCTTCGGCCGGGCCGAGCCGTTCGTCCGGCGCATCGGCGGTCACACGGTGGCCGACATCCCGCCGCGCTACGCGGCCGGCGAGACGAAGGCCCGGGTCGCGTTCGACGCCGACGAGCCGACTCCCTCAGCACACCACCGGCCACGCCCTGGGTCGCGACAGCGCCGCTGATCGCAGTGCTCCCTGCCGTCCTCCGCGTGATCGACATCGCCCGGCACCCGAACACCCGGAGCCTTACGCCCCGGGGCCGGCCGGCCGCCCGCGCCTTCGGGAACGCCTTCGGACGCATCGCCTGTCCGAACTTCGGCCTGGCCGAGAACCGGTAGCCGTCCCCGCCGCGACCTCACCCGGCGTGCGTCGGCTTCCCCCAGCCGCTCGACCTCCTCCCTGACCGGGGGCGGGTGGTCGCGCCAAGAGCCGCCGATGGCCCGTACGGCCCCGCGACAAGGGGCCGTACGGCGTGCGGTGGGGTTCTCGCGGTCCCTGCCCCCGGTGTGCGCGCGGCGCGAGCATCGTCCTCGGAGCCGTATCGGGACCCGCGAGCCGCCGGGCGGCGTCCGTGCCCTGGTCCCGGCGGCCCCTTCCGCTGCGAGCCGGCAGCAAGGAACACAGAAGGGAAAAGGGACATGACTCTCCATCACGTGACCGTCGGAGTGGACGGTTCGGTGGTCGCCGTACGGGCTCTGGACCGGGCCGCCGACGAAGCCGTGCGCCGCCACACCGAACTGCGCGTCGTCTACGCGGTGCCCGACGACGACGAGGCCGGGCCCATCCTGGCGTCGGCCGCCGCGCGCGTCGCCGTTCGCCACCCGGGCCTGCGGGTGGTGACCAAGGCCGTGCAGGGAAGCGCCGTAAAGGTGCTGACCGAAGAGAGCAGGTGCGCCGCCCTCACCGTCGTCGGCACCCGGGGGTTCGGCGGGGTCACCGGCGCCCTGTTCGGCTCGGTGAGCCTGCGGTTGGCCGCGCATGTGCACGGTCCGCTGATGGTCGTACGGGAGGACCATCCGTGCGACACCGGCGCCGCTCCCTCCGGGGAGCGGCCGGCGGTGCTGCTCGGCCTGCGGGGAGACACCGACGCAACGGCAGCGGTCTACGCCTTCGAGGAGGCGGAGCGTCGTGGGGTGTGGCTGTGGGCTCTGCACGCACCCGACCACCGGTACGTCACGCCCGAACTGCCCTGGCAGGCCTCCGTGTCGAGCGCCGGCCGGCAGCGCCTGGCCCAGCGGGACCGGGCGGAGGCGGCCGTGCCTCGTTTCAGCCTCTCCCGTCTGCAGGAGCGGTACCCCCGCGTGGGCGTCGACGCCCGCACCGTGCGTACCGGACCTTCCCACGCCCTGCTGGAGGCGACCCGCGAGGCGGCTGTCGTGGTCATCGGCGCCCACCGTCGGACGGGACACCCCGGGCCGCACCTCGGCCCCGTCGCGCACACCCTGCTGCACCGCTCGCACTGCCCGGTCGTGCTGGTGCCCACGGGCCGTTGACACGGACCTCCGCGGCCGCCAAGTGGCCCTGCGACAGGAGACGTTCGGACCGTCGACGGGTCCTTGCAGCCCCTCCTGCGGGCGGCGCGCAGGAGGGACATTGGAAACGCGACGAGGGCTGCGGCAGCCCTCGCGTGACACTCCTCGGAGGGGATGAAGATCATGGCAGTGCACAACCACCCGCAACGTCACCTGGGATTCCGTCTGCCGTCCCGGCACCGGGCGGAAGCGGTTCCGCAGGCCGCGGACACCGCGACGGCGACCGTGACCGGTGCGCACGTGCTCGCCGGGCTGCGCCTGCTGACCGGGTTCGTCTTCCTGTGGGCGTTCCTCGACAAGACCTTCGGCTTCGGCTACGCCACGCCGGCCGGCAAGGGCTGGATCGACGGCGGTTCGCCCACCAGGGGCTTCCTGAGCTCGGTCGCAGCCGGGCCGCTGGAGTCCACGTTCCACGACTGGGCCGGGGCAGGCTGGGCGGACTGGCTGTTCATGCTCGGCCTGCTGGGCATCGGCCTGGCACTCGTCTCGGGTGTCGCGCTGCGGCTCACCGCGGTGGCGGGCACGGCGATGATGGCCCTGATGTGGATGGCGGAGTGGCCGCCGGCCAAGCACCTGTCGGACGGGTCGCTGAGCATGTCCACCAACCCGTTCGCCGACTACCACCTCATCTACGCCGTCGTGCTGATCGCCCTCGCGGCGGCGGGCGCCGGTGCCACCTGGGGCCTGGGCAAGGTCTGGGCACGGCTGCCTGTCGTCAGCCGCAACCGCTGGCTGCTGTGACCGTCGGCCGCAACCGTGAGCCGCTCTGGAACCGGTGGTTGCTCCGACAGCCCGGAGCGCATCGCACCAGGGGCGCCGCCGTTGAGGGGAACACCCTCCAGCGGCGGCGCCCTTTCTTGCGTCGTCGCGTGCCGCCACACGGGCCCTTCGGCACCACGGAAGGACCCGTGGGCCATCTCGGCACCCCTTGACCCACGAGGTGGTGCCCGCCTGGAGGTGACCCGCGTACGACGCACTCTGGAAGCCTGGACGAGCAGGAGGCTCCGGAGGTTTTGCTGCGGCCCCGGCCGGAGAAGTTCCTGAGCCTCGACGTGAGGGCGGAGACGGTCGTCGGACGGCTCCGGCGACCCGTGAGGAAGACGCGGCGAGGCGGATCCTGTTTTCTCACCGGGCCCGGAACGTTACGGTGTCCTGTGACCGGACAGCCGACTGTCGGCCCGGCCTGCGCACGATCGGGAGGGTCAGCGGTGGCACGCTCCGAGGAGCCCGGAGGGGCTCGAGTGCGGCTGCCCCAGCTCAGGTTGGACGAGCTGCTGGAGGAGTTGCAGGCGCGGCTGGACGCGGCCCGTAGCACGCGGGACCGGGTGCACAGCCTGCTGGAGGCCGTGCTGTCGGTCGGCCGGGAGCTCGACCTGGAGCAGGCGCTGCACAGCATCGTGGAGGCGGCGGCCGTGCTGGTCGACGCCGAGTACGCGGCCCTGGGCGTGATCGGCCCGGACGGCAAGCGGCTGTCCGCCTTTCACACGATCGGGGTCAGCGAGGACCGGATCGCTGCGATCGGCCCGTTCCCGGAAGGCCACGGCATCCTCGGGGAGCTCATCCGCCACCCCGAGCCGCTGCGGCTGACGAAGATCTCCCAGCACCCCGCTTCGCACGGCTTCCCCGCCCACCATCCGCCGATGAACACCTTCCTCGGGGTGCCCATCCGGGTACGCGACCAGGTCTTCGGCAACCTCTACCTGACCGAGAAGCGCGGCGGGCTGCAGTTCGACGAGGAGGACGAGTCGGTACTGTCGACCCTGGCCGTGGCGGCCGGCGTCGCGATCGACAACGCACGCCTGTACGAGGAATCGCGGCTGCGGGAGCGCTGGCTGCGGGCGAACGCCGAGATCACCCACAGGCTGATGTCCGGTGGCGACCGCACCGAGGTCCTCGCCCTGATCGCGGAGCAGGCCGGTGCGATCACGGGGTCGGCCCTGGCCGTGGTCGCCCTGCCCGTGGAGGGCGCCGGGTCGCTGGCCGTGGAGATCGCTGTCGGCCTCGACGCCGAGGCGCACGAGGGGCTGGTGCTGTCCTTGGACCGGACCCTGATGGGCCTGGCCTTCTCCGCTGCGACTCCGGTCACCAGCGAGGATGTCGGTCACGATGCGCGCATCTCCTTGGCACCTCCGCGCTTCGGGGGACTGGGCCCTGCCGTGGCGGTGCCCATCGGCACGGGCGAGGCGGGTCCGCGAGGGGTGGTCCTGCTGGCGCGGGAAACCGGGCGGCAGCCGTTCACGGGCACGGAGACCGAGACCCTGCAGGTCTTCGCCGCTCAGGCCGCCGTGGCGATGGAGCTGGCGGACCGACGCAGGGACGCCGAGGAGATCGCGGTGCTCCAGGACCGCGACCGCATCGCCCGGGACCTGCACGACCTGGCCATCCAGCGGCTGTTCGCCACCGGTATGACGCTGCAGAGCGCCGGCCGATTCATCGAGCACGAGGAGGCCGCCGAGCGCGTCATGCGGGCGGTGGAGGACCTGGACGAGACGATCAAGATCATCAGGTCGACCATCTTCGGGCTGCGGGCACGGGACGGCGGTGCCGGGACTGGGCTGAGAGCCCGTGTCGTACGGGCGATCGGTGAGGCCGCCGACGTTCTCGGCTTCCCGCCCAGTGTGCGCATGGAGGGCCTGGTCGACACGGAGGTGCCGCGGGAGATCGCCGATCACGTGATCGCCGTGCTGTCCGAGGCCCTGACCAACATCGCCCGGCACGCGCGGGCCCAACGGGCCGATGTGGCCCTGGAGGCGAACGGCCGTGGGGTACGGCTGACGGTGACGGACGACGGCGTGGGCATCCCGGCCGAGGGCCGCCGCAGCGGGCTGCGCAACATGGCCGAGCGGGCCGAGCAGCTGGGCGGTTCGCTGGAGACGAACCGCCCTGAGGGCGGCGGCACTTCGCTGGTGTGGCAGGTGCCCGTGGGGGAGCGGCAGCCGAACCCCCCATTGTGACGCCGGGGGTGACGGGCGGTCGAACGGCTGGTCGTTGTGACCGCGTGGTCCGTCGCCGTGCTCGATTCGCTGGACCACCCTGGAACGTGGGGACACCCGGGAGAGTTGACTCCCGGCCAGGGCGGGTCCGAGCGGCCGTCGCCGGGGCCGTTCGGCCTCTCCGGGCCGCGCGGCGGACGCACGAGGCTGAAGCGCACGGACCGGGAGCAGGACATGCGGGAGGTGCCGGCTGTCCGGATGCCTCCACCACTGGCACGGACTTCGCACCGCACGCCGCACCCGAGCGGTTCACGACCTGCCCGGGCATGCCGTCGGCGACGCGGGACTTGGGAGTTGACTCATGGCGACGCAGCGCCCAGCACGGCGTACCCGCCGGCGGCGAGTCCGGCCGGCCGGACCGCGTTGCGGACCGGCCGGCCGAAGTGGCGCAGGGCGAGAACGGTGGCGGGCACGGTGAGAGCGACCGCATGCGGCATGCTCGCGGTGCGATCGGCGAGCCCCAGCTCCTCGACCCGGTCCGGCGAGTCGACCAGCACCGCCCCTTCGGACCGCGGCCCGTCGAGGACGTTGACCTGGTGCAGCCGGGTGGCGTCCTGGATCACCAGGGCGTCGTGGGCCGCATGACGGCTCGCGTACCCGCAGGGGCGGTCGTCGATACGGCAGAACGCCATCGGGGGCGCCCGGTGCGCTCCGAGCCGAAGCCCGGGAACGCCCGCGCGTGACGGTCCTCCGGGAAAGCCGCCACCGACAACAGCTCGGCGGCCGTGACGGCGCCCTGGCCGGCACGGCCGTGCATGCGTACCTGGAACGCGGCACCCTCCTCCCGGAGGCCGACCGGGTCCGGCGGATCAGGCATGCGGGACGATCGCGACGGGGCAGCGGACGTGGTGCATCACCGCGTGCGCCACCGGCCCGGTGCGGACACCGAGCCCGGCCGGGCGGTGCTCCCGGCCGACGACCAGCAAGCCGGCGTCCTCCGCCTCGCGCAGGAGTTGCGGGACGGGGCGCCCGCTCTGCACGACGTCACACACCCGGACGGTCGGGAACTTCTCCCGCCACGGCCCCGTCGCCGCGGCCAGGGCCTGTTCGGCGGTCCTGCGGGCGATGACCTCGGCCTCCGCGTTCGCCGCGCCGAGCAGACCCGGCGGCCGGCAGGTGTGCACCACCCGCAGCGGAGCATTACGCAGCGCCGCGTTCTCGAAGGCGAACCCGAGGACCTCCTCGCACGGGTGGGAGGTGTCCACACCCACGACCACCTCGCGGTACGGCGCACGCGCCGACGGCCGGCCCTCGGCGTCCGGGAGACGCTCGTCCTCGGAGGTCCGGCCGGCGCGCACCAGCACCACGGGCCGCGTCGCACGGGCCACCGTCGCCAGTGCCACCGATCCGGCCGTGAAGCCGTAGAAGCCACTGAGAGCGCGGCTTCCGAGCACCAGCAGTTCGGCCTCTTCACCTGCCCTGACCAGTGTGTCCGTGGCCGGCCGTGAGATCTGGTCGGCGCTCAGGCGCAGCTGCGGATACCGCTCGTTGATCCGGTCCATCGCGCCGCGCAGGATGCCGGCCGCCCAGGAACGGGGTGCCTCGAGCTCCGGCAGGCGGGATGCCTCAGGGGTCAGCCCCTCGTACGCGTGCACCAGCCGCAGCGGCAACCCGCGCCGCAACGCCTCGCGGGCCGCCCAGTCGGCGGCGGCGAGGCTCTCAAGTGAACCGTCCAGCCCTACGACGACAGGGCGAAGCACAGTCAACACCTCCCCATGATCCACGCCCGTCCCGTTCTACGGGCACGGGCCGTTGGCTCCCAGCGTCCGGCGGGGGCGACGGCCCGGCAGGGGCTGCGTGGCCCCGGTGACGGGCCGAACGGCCGCTCACCCCGTCCGTACGGAAGCCGTTCGGGCCTTGCCGCGGGAAAGCGCCGTTCCCCCGGTCGTGGGCGGCTGGACCGCCGCTCCCGAAGACGGCGGCACCGTCACCACGGGTACCTGCGCGTATCGCAGGCAATCGCGGCCGACCGTACCCAGGGCCGGCAGCTGCCACTGCCCATGGGCGCGGCGTCCGAGCGCCAGCATCCTGGCACCCCGTGTCTGACCGAGCAGCACCTGCGTGGGCGGGCCCTGTACGAGGACCACCCGTACCGAGGATGCCGGCCGCGCGCCGAAGGCCCTGCGCACGGTCGAGTGAAGAAGGGCGGTGGCCCGCTCGCGCTGTTCGGCCGTCGTCGGCCGGCCGGCGGCCGGAGCATAGGGCGCCAACGGGGCGGCAGGCTCCCAGGCGTGCACGGCCACGACCTCGACGCCGAGGATGCGTGCCTGCTCCCCGGCCCAGCGCAGTGCGGCCAAGGACGCCTCGGAACCGTCGACACCCACCACGATCCTGTTGCCGAACGTGCTCTCGCTCATGGCTGCCTCCGGGATCGGCCTGTGTTCCCACGGTGCCCCGGCCGGAGGGGCCGGGGCGTGGGCCGGGCGGTGCCGCGTGCGTGCCGAACGGTCCCTTCCGGACCGGGGTGTGACGAGCCGTGGACAGCGCCCGGAGGGGACATCACCGGGAGTGGTGCCGGTAGTCGTCGTGCTCGCCCGTCCCCATGTAGTGGCGCTCCTCGATCACCGTCCCGCGCTCGCCCGGGCGCCGAACCATGCCCGGTGTGACCATGAACACGATCAGGCCGAGGATGCCGACCGTCATCAGCGCGAAGCCGACGACGAACGAGCTGTAGCCGAACACCATGCAGGCGCCCACGACGGTCGCGCCCACCAGGATGAGGGGAAACATGACTGCCTTCCTTCTGCCGTCCGCCCACGGGCGGCCTCCGACACCGACGAGCCGACCCGCCGCGCCGCGCTCCGGCGGTCGCCGCACGCCGCGTCCGGACAGGTCTGCCCAGGCTCTCGCCCCTGGGGACAACCCCGGTGCGACGGACGCGTGACGACGCGTTGCGGACCTCGGTCATGGCGGATCTCCTTCATCCCTCTCTTCCAGCGTGTTCGGCGGCCGGCGCACACGGCAGGGGCTGAACGGGCAGGTCACCGGCCGACCTGGCCATTGCGGACCCGCGCTTCGCGTGGTCGTGTGGCCTACAGCGGTTCCTCGGGCTCGACGGAGGCCCCGGACGGCCGGGCGGGCAGCGCGGCGAATGCCAGCATGGCTCCGCCGGCGGCCACGCAGGCGCCGACCGTGAGGCCGAGGCCCATACCGCTGACGAACGCCGAGCGGGCCAGGTCCGCCAGCATCCGCCCCGACACGCCCCCCACCCGTTCGGCGAGCGCGAGCGCGCCCCCGAGCGAGCCGAGCACACTGTCCGAGACGTCGTGCGACAGCTGGTACGGCCTCAGCGGCGGACCCATACGGTCCTGGTAACGGGCGGTCAGCAGGCTGCCGATCACGGCCACTCCGACCGCCCCGCCCAACTGGACGGAGACACCGTTGGTGGCCGAGCCGACCCCGGTGTCGCCCTGGGGCAGGGTGCCCATGAGGGCGTCGAGGGCGGCGGGCACCACGAGTCCGGCGCCGAGGCCGAGCATCAGCAGACCGGCCAGCAGATCCTCGTACGTGGCGGACGACTCCGCGGTGGACAGCTGCCACAACCCGGTCGCCACGGCCAGCAGACCCGTTCCGGCCACTGCCTTGGTGCCGGCCCACCGCACCAGGGCCGGGGACAGCGGAGCGACCAGCGCGAGCAGCCCGGCCACGGGCAGCACCCGTACACCGGTCCGCAGTGCGCTGTAGCCGAGACCGAACTGGAGGAACTGGGTCAGCACGAACAGGGCCCCGAAGAGCCCGAACATCGCGAGCGCCACCGACGCGGTGGCGACGGAGAACCGGCGGTCGCGGAAGAAGGCCAGGTTCAGCAGGGGGTGCGTGCTGCGCCGCTCCCAGACGGCGAAAACCACCAGTACCACCAGGCCGGTGCCGCCCGCGCCGAGCACGACGCCGGAGGACCAGCCGCGCACCGGGGCCTCGATGATCGCCCAGAGCAGGAGGCCGAGCCCCGCCATCGACAGGACCGAACCGGCCGGATCCGGCCGCAGCGCCGCCGGATTGCGGGACTCCGGCACCAGGAAGGCGGCACAGGCGAGACCGAGGGCGGCGACGGGGATGTTGACCCAGAACACCGATCCCCACCAGAAGTGCTCCAGCAGGAGTCCGCCCGCCACCGGTCCGATGGCGATGCCCAGTCCGCTGGTGGCTGCCCACAGGCCGATCGCGCGTTGCCGCTCGCCGGGATCACGGAACACGTCCGTGATGATCGAGAGCGTGGCGGGCATCATCATCGCCGCACCGATGCCCATTGCCGCCCGGGCGGCGATCAGCATGCCCACCGAGCCCGAGTAGGCCGCCCACGCCGAGGCGGCTCCGAACACGGCCAGCCCGGTGACGAAGACCCGGCGGCGCCCGAACCGGTCCGCGCTGCTGCCCGTGACCAGCATCAGCCCGGCGAAGGCCAGGGCGTAGGCGTCGACGATCCACTGCAACTGGGTGGTCGTCGCGCCGAGTTCCTTCACCAGGGTCGGGAGCGCGACGTTCAGGATGGTGTTGTCCAGTGTCACGATCAGAAGTGACACACAGAGCACCACAAGGGTGACCCACCGGCTGCGCATCTCCTGCCCGCGCGGTCCGGCGGCCGCTGACGGTACGTCATGGATGTTTGTCATGCCCCCATGAAGCGTCGGTCGGTGCCGGCGGCATGAGGTGCTGAACGTCCCGGAGCGGGACCGGGCGGGTGGGTCGTTCGGGCCTGAAGCCCCACTCCGGCGGACGCCCTGGCAGGGGTGTGTCAGGTCGCGTCGACCGCGTCCGACGTGCCCAGGGACCGTATGCCGCAGATGCGCCGGGTGGCCGGATCGGACCGGACCAGGAGGCGGGTGGTGCGGTACGGGTGGTTCTCGTCGTCCTCCCAGACCAGGGTGACCCGGCTCCAGCAGTGCCCCGTGCCGCTGTTGTCGTAGACCACCCGCCATGAGGCCGGCACGCCCCGCGCCCGCAGCAGACCGTCCCGGTCGTGAACCGCTTCCCAGCTGATCAGGCTGCGGCGGAGTTCGGGCGTGAGGTAGTGATGCCGCAGTGCGTCGGCGAGTTGTCCCCGGCCCCGGTCGCGCAGCGCGTCGGTGTAGGCGCCGTAGAAGTCGGCGACGTGGTCGACGGCGGACAACGGCCTGCCCGCGCGCCCGAGGGCGCCGGAGGCGGGAGCGGCCGGCCCTTGCGACGGGAGAGGCGGCACCGTGGAACCCGGAGTGATGTGGCGGACCGTCGAGGACTCGGACATGGAACTCTCCTCCTTCCCGGAGAGGAACAGGAGCGTTCCTCGCTCTCAGGACATCGCAGTCCGCGGGCGCCCGCGAGGGCCGAGGGGACTGTCCGAGTGGTCCGTTCGGTGCCTTGCGGGCGAGCGCGGCGCGGGACGTCAGCTCACGGCGCGCTTCCGGCCGAGCACGGGCGGGCCCTACTCCAGGGCCTGCGCCGCCGTACGCCGAGGGGAGGCCGGCCCCTGCGGTCCGTACCCCAGACGGACCACCATCTGGGCATGCGCCCGGCCGTCCTGCGGCCCTGCCAACTGCTCACGCAGCTCCGGCCATTCCAGTGCCTGGTGCAGCAGCGACGCCCGCAGGCCGGCGGCCGTCGCCACCAGCAGGGCGCGCTGAAGCGCCTGACCGGCCCGAAGCCAGTCCGCCCGGCGGTCGTGCGAGGTGGAGAGCACGGCGATCGTGGGCCGTTGCTCGAAGGTGCGGGCGGCGAGTTCGGCCGGGTGGCGGTGGGCTGCGAAGTCCCGCATCGGAACCCGGTCCCGGTAGTCCTGCGGCCCCAAGGCCGACGGCGGAACGCCGAGCGCCGTGCCGTCCGGTTCCCGGATCCATCGGCGGCTCTCCGCTCCCCGGTCGCGGTCGGCCGTGTTGCGCCGCTCCGCCTCCAGCGTCACCCGTAGCAGGCGGTCCGTCTCGCCGGGATCCGGGTAGCCGAGGAGGGCCCCCTCGGCGTGCACGGCCTCGGCGAGCTCGTGCAGCAGGGAGACGGGCGGCGGCCGGTCGGAGAACGGGAAGCGACTGCTGTGCCGGCGCCACACGGCGTCGTACAGCCCCGCCGCCGGTGAGAAGCGGACGGGACCGCCGAGGCGGACGGCGGCCAGCAGGCCGGGCTCGTCGGGCCTGGGCAGCAGCCGGGTCACCGGTTCCCAGCCGAAGTGCGCGACGGCCAGCCGCACATTGAACAGCGCGCAACCCACCGACAGGTGCAGCGCACGCCCGGAAGGGTCGATGTGCCGCAGACCGCGGTCGGCGGCCGCCCGGATCTGCAGGGTCGCCGTCTCCGCGTCCAGCCGGAATCGCCAGGGCTGGGTGTTGTGGATCGAAGGGGCGGCCACAGCAGCCGAGACGATCTTCTCCAGGGTCGCCACGTCGAGCAGCGTGGTGGACATGGGGTCTCCTCCCCGCTCGGTGACCAGGGGCCGTCGGGCTCGGTCGGAAGTTCCGTCCACGATGGCCCCGCCCGCCGGCGGTGGGGCAGGGGCCGGACGGCCCTGCGCCGCGCCGGAAGGCCCGGACCCGGCCGACCGCTGGGACGAAGACGAACCGGTCGGCAGGGCAGGTCCGTTCGCCCGCGGACCGAGCCCCCTACCGGTAAACCGGCGCGGATCGAAGGCCGACAGGTCCTCGATCGGCCCCGAACAGCCCATGGGGAGGCGGCCGGTTCAGGTGGACGCTTCGAGGTGTCAACAGACCCGGGGAGACTCGGCGATGAGGCGCGGGCCGACGACCGCGCCGAACTGCGGAGGCACACCCACCGGAGCGTCGGCCGCTTCCGGTCGAGCACCCGCCTGCCGGCGCCCGGGCCCCGACTTCGGGTCAGCGTCGGCTCCGTCGAGGAGGAAAGTCATGAAGCACAACAAGGTCGGCTCCGTGATGACCACGGAGGTCGTCCGCGCCGCGCAGGCGACGCCCTTCAAGGAAGTGGCCCGGCTGCTCGGCGAGCACCGCATCAGCGGCCTGCCGGTCGTGGACGAGGACGACAAGGTCATCGGAGTCGTCTCGGAGACCGACCTGATGATCCGGCAGGCCGACGCCCCGGACCCCTACGAGCCGAAGAAGCACCACCGCTTCCCCGGTCTGACCCGCAGGGGCCGGACGCGGGCCGCCAAGGCGCGCGCCCGCACCGCGAGTCAGCTGATGACAGCACCACCCGTCACGGTCCACGCCGACGACACCATCGTCGTGGCCGCCCGCACCATGGCCCTGCACCACGTCGAACGGCTGCCGGTCCTGGACGAGGAGCGGCGGCTCGTCGGCATCGTGACCCGCCGCGACCTGCTCCAGGTCTTCCTGCGGCCCGACGCGGAGATCCACGCACAGGTCGTCGAGGAGGTGCTGGAGCGCGCTCTGTGGCTGCAGCCGCGCAGCATCGACGTGTCCGTCACGGAAGGCGTGGTCACCCTTGCCGGACAGCTGGACCGCAAGACCGACACGGAGATCGCCGTCTCCATGACCCGTCAGATCGATGGTGTGGTCGCGGTCGTCGACAAGCTGACCTTCCGGCTGGACGACTCACGCGTCCGGCCCGAGGACCGGGCCGTGCACGGCGTCGCTGACGAATACCTGCGGAGGCTGTGACGCACCGCCGTCGGCACGGGACGGGTGGTCCCCGGCGCGCCACGCGCCGGGGA
>NZ_JBHZAN010000075.1:0-26074 GCF_042754285.1 Streptomyces sp. NPDC059224 | reverse complement strand
AAACGCCCGGTTACATTCCGAACCCGGAAGCTAAGCCTCACAGCGCCGATGGTACTGCAGGGGGGACCCTGTGGGAGAGTAGGACACCGCCGAACTCCTTTTAGAGCTCTGGCTCTTGGGCATCAAGCCCAAGAGCCAGAGCTTTTTTGCGTTGAGGTAAGGTCAGGGGGCAAAGTTGGCTCGTTTCCCATCACAGGAGGCCCCCGGGTGGAGGTCCAGGAGACCCGTGTCCAGACGAACCGGGTCCTCACCATCCCGAACATCCTCAGCATGGCGCGTCTCGTCGGCGTACCCGTCTTCCTGTGGTTGATCCTCAGGCCCGAGTTCGGCGGGCCCAAGAGCGACGGCTGGGCGCTGCTGGTGCTCGCCTTCAGCGGCATCAGTGACTACCTGGACGGCAAGCTCGCCCGGCGCTGGAACCAGATCAGCAGCCTCGGCCGGCTCCTGGACCCCGCCGCGGACCGGCTGTACATCCTGTCGACGCTTGTCGGACTCACCTGGCGCGAGATCCTGCCGTTCTGGTTGACGGCCGCGCTCCTGCTGCGTGAACTGGTGCTGCTGGTGATGGTGGGGATCCTCCGGCGGCACGGCTATCCGCCACCGCAGGTGAACTTCCTTGGCAAGGCTGCCACGTTCAATCTGATGTACGCGTTCCCGCTCCTGCTGCTGAGTGACGGAAGCGGCTGGATCTCGTCACTCGCTGCTATTTTCGGATGGGCGTTCGCCGGATGGGGTACAACGCTCTATTGGTGGGCAGGAGTGCTCTACGTGGTGCAGGTCCGTCGTCTGGTTCGTGCGGACGCCACAGCCGATTGAGCTCGGCGATTGTCCGGACGCAGTGGCCTTCGATGGCCCCCGGCGGAAAAGTGCGGGACAATCTGGACGGGTGAAGTCGGCTAGACCGTCATCTAAAGGAGGACGCTTCCGACATGAAGGCCGTCGTGATGGCCGGTGGCGAAGGTACACGCCTTCGCCCTATGACCTCTAGCATGCCCAAGCCGCTCCTTCCGGTGGTGAACCGCCCGATCATGGAGCATGTGCTTCGGCTGCTCAAAAGGCATGGGCTCACCGAGACCGTTGTCACCGTGCAGTTCCTGGCATCGCTGGTCAAGAACTACTTCGGTGACGGCGAAGAGCTCGGCATGGAGCTCACCTATGCCAATGAGGAGAAGCCACTCGGTACCGCCGGAAGCGTCAAGAACGCCGAAGAGGCGTTGAAGGACGATGCTTTCCTCGTCATCTCCGGCGATGCGCTGACCGACTTCGACCTCACTGAACTCATCAACTTCCACAAGGCGAAGGGCGCTCTTGTCACGGTCTGCCTGACCCGGGTGCCCAATCCGCTGGAATTCGGCATCACCATCGTCGACGAAGAGGGGAAGGTCGAGCGGTTCCTCGAGAAGCCGACCTGGGGGCAGGTCTTCTCCGACACGGTGAACACGGGCATCTACGTCATGGAGCCCGAGGTTTTCGACTATGTCGAGGCCGACGTTCCGGTCGACTGGTCCGGCGATGTCTTCCCGCAGCTGATGAAGGAAGGCAAGCCGGTCTACGGCTATATCGCCGAGGGTTACTGGGAGGACGTAGGCACGCACGAGTCGTACGTGAAGGCGCAGGCCGACGTCCTGGAGGGCAAGGTCGACGTCGACATCGACGGCTTCGAGATATCGCCGGGCGTCTGGGTGGCCGAGGGTGCCGAGGTGCATGCCGAAGCCGAACTGCGCGGACCGCTGTACATCGGTGACTACGCCAAGGTCGAGGCCGGCGCGGAAATCCGCGAGCACACCGTCGTCGGATCCAACGTCGTCGTGAAGAGCGGTGCCTTCCTGCACCGGGCCGTCGTCCACGACAACGTCTACGTCGGGCAGCACAGCAATCTGCGGGGTTGTGTCGTCGGGAAGAACACCGACATCATGCGCGCAGCGCGGATCGAGGACGGGGCGGTCATCGGTGACGAGTGTCTGATCGGTGAAGAATCGATCGTGCAGGGCAACGTCCGGGTCTATCCGTTCAAGACCATCGAGGCCGGCGCGTTCGTCAACACGTCCGTGATCTGGGAGTCCCGCGGGCAGGCGCATCTCTTCGGCGCCCGCGGTGTCTCCGGAATCCTGAACGTGGAGATCACTCCGGAACTGGCCGTACGGCTCGCCGGCGCCTACGCGACCACCCTGAAGAAGGGCTCCACGGTCACCACCGCCCGTGACCACTCCCGGGGTGCCCGTGCGCTCAAGCGGGCGGTCATCTCCGCCCTCCAGGCCAGCGCCATCGACGTACGCGACCTGGAGAACGTGCCTCTGCCGGTGGCACGGCAGCAGACCGCGCGGGGCAGCGCGGGCGGCATCATGATCCGGACCTCGCCCGGGGTGCCCGACTCCGTCGACATCATGTTCTTCGACGGGCAGGGCGCGGACCTCTCGCAGGCCAGCCAGCGCAAGCTGGACCGGATCTTCGCGCGGCAGGAGTACCGGCGCGCGTTCCCCGGTGAGATCGGCGACCTGTACTTCCCGGCCAGCGTCTTCGACTCGTACACGGGTTCGCTGCTGCGCAACGTCGACACGACGGGGATCGCCGAGGCCGGCCTGAAGGTCGTGGTGGACGCCTCCAACGGCAGTGCCGGGCTCGTGCTGCCCAGTCTGCTCGGGAAGCTCGGAGTGGACTCGCTGACCGTCAACCCCGGTCTCAACGAGGCCAAGCCGACGGAGACGGCGGATCAGCGGCGGTCGGGGCTGGTACGCCTCGGCGAGATCGTGGCGTCCTCCGGAGCCGCGTTCGGCGTGCGGTTCGACCCGGTGGGTGAGCGGCTGTCCCTGGTGGACGAGAAGGGCCGCATCATCGAGGACGACCGGGCGCTGCTGGTGATGCTCGACCTGGTCGCCGCCGAGCGGCGTAGCGGCCGTGTGGCGCTTCCGGTCACCACGACCCGGATCGCCGAGCAGGTGGCCGCGTACCACGGCACCCAGGTCGAGTGGACGACCACCTCGCCCGACGACCTCACGCGCGTGGGGCGTGAGGAAGGCAGCATCTTCGGCGGTGACGGCAAGGGCGGATTCATCGTCCCCGAGTTCAGCAGTGTCTACGACGGCACGGCGGCGTTCGTGCGCCTGATCGGTCTGGTGGCACGCACCCAGCTCACGCTCAGCCAGATCGACGCCCGGATCCCGCGGGCGCATGTCCTCAAGCGTGACCTGGCGACCCCGTGGGCTGTCAAGGGCCTGGTCATGCGGCGTGTCGTCGAGGCGGCCGGTGATCGTTTCGTGGACACGACCGATGGAGTACGGGTCGTGGAGACCGACGGTCGCTGGGTGATGGTGCTGCCCGACCCGGCCGAGGCGGTCACCCATCTGTGGGCCGAGGGACCCGACGACGCCTCCGCACAGGCCCTGTTGGACGAATGGTCCGCGATCGTGGACAGTGCCGGACGGTAGACGCACCGCACGCGCGCGTGCCGGACAAGTGTCCCCGAGGGGGCCTGTCCGGCACGCCGGTGGGGCCATTCGGAGGTACCGGTCGCAACGTGCGACGATGTGCGGCATGCCGCAGCAACCCCCCGTTCGGAGCAGCGCCACCCGGCCGCAGCGTCCGGACGCCTCCATGTCGTTGATCACCAACGTCATGGACCACAGCCTCGACGACGGGTACGCCGAGGCGGCGGCCCGCAAAAGGGCGCAGGGGCAGGGCGGCGGCATGCCGAAGACCCTGCGGGCCAGGCTGGGCCTGGCTGGCGGTCTGGTGCTCGCGGCCCTGGTGGTGACCGTGGGCGCGGCGCAGGCGCGGGTGACCGCACCGGTCGTGGCCAAGGAGCGGCAGGAGCTCATCGACCGCATCGACCGCGAGACGGCGGCCGCGGACAAGCTCGAGAGCAGTGTCGACGAGCTGCGTGACGACGTCAGCGCCCGTCAGCGGGCGGCGCTGAAGGAGAGCGGCGGCAGCGGGCAGGCGGACCTGATGGGCGTCCTGTCGGGCGCCACGGCGGTGCACGGCCCCGGCGTGAAGCTGAGCGTGAACGACGCCAAGGCGGCGTCCGCGGGCGGTGACGCCGGCAACCCGCGGGAGACCTCAGGCTTCTCGGACACCGGACGGGTGCGGGACCACGACATGCAGCGCGTGGTCAACGGGTTGTGGGCCTCGGGAGCCGAGGCGATCTCCATCAACGGACAGCGGCTGACCGCGCTGTCCGCGATCAGGGCCGCGGGAGACGCGATACTGGTCGACAACAGGCCGCTGGTTCCGCCGTACACGGTGCTGGCGGTGGGGGACGGGGAGAGGCTCAGCTCCAGGTTCCAGGACAGCCCCGACGGGCTGTATCTGCATGCGCTGGAGGAGAACTTCGACATCCGGGCGACGATCTCCACGGAGAGTGACGTCCGGCTGCCCGCCGCACCCAGCGTGATCGTACGTACGGCCCAGCCGTACACCGAGAAGACGGAGAAGGGCACATCGTGATCGCCGTACTTGGCCTCGTCGTGGGCGTCGTGGCCGGACTGCTGGTCCGTCCGGAGGTTCCGGCGGTCGTCGAGCCGTATCTGCCGATCGCCGTCGTCGCGGCGCTCGACGCCGTCTTCGGCGGTCTGCGGGCCATGCTGGACGGGATCTTCGACGACAAGGTCTTCGTGGTGTCGTTCCTGTCCAACGTGGTGGTGGCCGCGTTGATCGTGTTCCTGGGTGACAAGTTGGGCGTGGGCTCGCAGCTGTCCACGGGCGTCGTCGTGGTCCTCGGTATCCGTATCTTCTCCAACGCCGCGGCGATCCGACGGCATGTCTTCCGGGCGTGAGCGGCATGAGCGAGCACGAGAAGCAGCCGGAGCACCGGTTGCGCAAGGAACTGCCGGCCGAGGTACCCGCCACGGCGCCCGAGCCGGGACCCGCCGCCGAGCCCGAGCCGGAGACCGGGCCGAGCGGCCGCCGGCGGCTGGTCGAGGGGTTGTGGCCGCCGCGGGTCAGCCGGGCCCAATTGATCGTCGCCGTGCTGCTGTTCGGGCTCGGATTCGGCCTCGCCGTGCAGGTGGCGTCGAACAGTGACAGTGACAGCGCGCTGCGTGGGGCCCGCCAGGAGGATCTTGTCCGCATCCTCGATGAACTGGACGACCGTACTCAGCGTCTTGAGGACGAGAGGACAGGACTCGAAAAGCAGCGTCAGGAGTTGCAGAGCAGCTCCGACCAGGCGGCGGAGGCCCGCAAGCAGACGGCCGAGAAGGAGAGGCAACTCGGCATTCTGGCGGGCACCGTGGCGGCGCAGGGTCCTGGCATCACGATGACGGTCGACGACCCGAAGGGAACGGTGCAGGCGGACATGCTGCTCGACGCGATCCAGGAGCTGCGCGCGGCCGGCGCTGAGGCGATCCAGGTCAACGGGGTGCGCGTGATCTCCGGTACCTACCTCAGCGACTCGGGGAAGAGCGTGAGCGTCGACGGGAACAAGATCACCCAGCCTTACGTTTTCAGGGTGATCGGCAAGCCGCAGGACCTCGAACCGGCTCTCAACATCCCCGGAGGCGTGGTGCAGACCCTGGAGAAGGAGCAGGCGACGGTTACCGTCGAACGATCGACCAAGATCGTCGTGGATGCCTTGCGACCGGCGAAGCAGCCTGACTACGCTCGGTCGACCCCATAGTGAACCGGTGGTGCATGCGGGACATCCGGCGAGGGCATGAGGATGCGGGGGGTCGGCGCACCGGGGAGCCGGTGCGTGGTGGAAACTGTCTGGTGGATACGGACGTTGTGTGGTTGTCCGGGTCGGCCGGTTTATTCAGTCAGGGTTCGTCCTGCCCCACGGGCGGGTCTGTTTCGGTCAAGGGGAATCGCCCGTGAAGTTGTTTTCGAAGTTGTTCGGCAAGAGCGCGCGAGAGGGCAGCGACAACGCGACCGCTCGCCATCGCGCACAGCCCGACGCGGACGGTCAGCGCCCGCTGTTCCGGGACCAGGTGGCTGGTCCGGGGGGTGACATTTCGGGAGGTCAGGGCGCGCCGTCAGTTGACCCGTCCCAGTCCGGCGGCATAGGTTTCGGGCAACCGTCAACCTCAGGTGCGGGTGGAGGGTTTACCTCCGGCCCGTACGCGTCCAACGCCCCGGCGGGGCAGCCGCGGCAGGAGGATCCGTCCATGTCGGCCCTGGTTTGTACGAGGTGCGGTAACCGCAACGCGGAGAACGCCCGCTTCTGTTCCAACTGCGGTGCCCCGCTGCGCGCGGGCGCCGTCCCCGAGCGGGCGTCCGAGACGACGTCCACGATCTCGATCTCCGGCCTGGAGGCCTACGACGCCGAGGTCACCGGCCAGACCCAGGCGCCGGCGCTCTCGCCCGAGGCCCAGGCGGCCGTCGACGCGCTGCCGCTGGGCTCCGCGCTGCTGGTCGTGCGCCGCGGCCCGAACTCGGGCAGCCGCTTCCTGCTGGACAGCGACCTGACCACGGCCGGCCGTCATCCGCAGAGCGACATCTTCCTGGACGACGTGACGGTCTCGCGCCGCCATGTGGAGTTCCGCCGCCAGCCGGACGGCTCGTTCACGGTGGCCGACGTGGGCAGCCTGAACGGCACGTACGTCAACCGGGAGCGCATCGACCAGGTCGCTCTGTCGAACGGTGACGAGGTCCAGATCGGCAAGTACCGGCTGGTCTTCTACGCGAGCCGGCAGGGCATCTGACCCTCCGGCCCTCGTGCCGGGACCCCAGGGAAGAAGGTCCATGCTGCACACGCCGAGCGGCGGTACCGGTCACGGCACCGCCGCCACGGAATCCGGGCTGATGAGCATCGGCACGGTGCTGAACGTGCTGCGCGACGAGTTCCCCGAAGTGACCATCTCCAAGATCCGTTTTCTGGAGTCGGAGGGGCTCATCGAGCCCCGCCGGACTCCGTCCGGGTACCGCAAGTTCAGTGGCGGGGACGTGGAGCGTCTCGGACACGTCCTGAGGATGCAGCGGGACCACTACCTGCCGCTGAAGGTCATCCGCGAGTACCTGGACGCCATGGAGCGCGGTGAGGCCGTACAGCTGCCCGTGCTGGGGCGGCAGCGGGACGGCGAGGCGGTCCCGGTGGTGCCCGAGGTGCCCACGGTGGCGCGGATCGGGCGGGACGAGCTGCTCGCGGCCGCCGAGATCGACGAGAACCGCCTGGCGGAGTGGGAGTCGTACGGGCTGCTCACTCCCCTGGAGGACGGCGTGTACGACTCCGAGGCGGTCACCGTGGCCGCGCTCGTGACGGAGCTGGGCAGGTTCGGGATCGAACCGCGTCATCTGCGGGTGATGAAGGCCGCCGCGGACCGTGAGGCGGGCCTGGTGGACCAGGTGGTGGCCCCGCTCAGGCGGCACCGCAACCCGCAGACCCGGGCCCACGCAGAGGCCCGTACGAAGGAGCTGGCGGCGCTCACGGTGAAGCTGCACGCCGCACTGGTGCAGAGCGCCCTCGGGGTGCGGCTGCCGTGACCATCGTGACAGGACCCGGGCGGAGGCCGGATCGGGCGCGCGTTCCGGGCCCGACTACCCAAACGTCCCGGGCACGGCCTAGGGTTGCTGTGTGAACGAGCTCGATGTCGTAGGTGTCCGGGTGGAAATGCCCTCCAACCAACCGATCGTGCTCCTGCGCGAAGTGGGAGGCGACCGTTACCTCCCTATCTGGATCGGTCCGGGGGAGGCGACGGCGATCGCGTTCGCCCAGCAGGGCATGGCTCCTGCACGACCGCTGACCCACGACCTGTTCAAGGACGTGCTGGAGGCCGTCGGCCAGGAGCTCACCGAAGTGCGCATCACGGACCTGCGTGAGGGGGTCTTCTACGCGGAGCTGGTGTTCGCCAGCGGTGTCGAGGTGAGCGCTCGTCCGTCCGACGCCATAGCGCTGGCGCTGCGCACCGGAACGCCGATCTACGGGAGCGACACGGTGCTGGACGACGCTGGCATCGCGATCCCTGACGAGCAGGAGGACGAGGTGGAGAAGTTCCGCGAGTTCCTCGACCAGATCTCGCCCGAGGACTTCGGCACCAGCAGTCAGTGAGGGACGGGAGCCGGCCGGCGCTTCAGCCGCTCACCGGAAGGCCGCGACGGGCCGGTTCACGGCTCGTCAGGGGCGGAACTCACTGGCGATTGCCGGCGGCCACTGAGAGCGTCCTACGCCTTCCCGCCAGAGCATTCGGCTAGCCTTTCCCCGCGGTGGGGCACGGGAAACCACTCCTAGGGTGATTATCACTCGGCGTGCCGAGTGTGGCGATCGTTGACGCGCCCCTGGTGACTGCCTACCGTCGAGAAGGCAGGTCAAGGACGGAGGTCGGCGTGAGAAGCAGCGGCGACGGTATGGCTGGGGGTGCCCCGGGACGCGGTCTCGGGGAGAGCGGTCCGTACCCGCCCCCGGGCTCTCGACTCCGTCCGGGTTGGGGGGACCCCCAGCACGGCAGCGCCGGCGGTCACGCCGCGCAGCGGCCGGCGGCGGTGCCGAGCGGCGAAGGGGTGGCGTCCATGACGACCGAGGAGATCGGCTATCGGGGGCCCACCGCCTGCGCGGCGGCCGGCATCACCTACCGGCAGCTCGACTACTGGGCCCGCACCGGCCTGGTCGAGCCCAGCGTGCGGCCCGCCTACGGATCGGGCACCCAGCGCCTCTACAGCTTCCGTGACGTCGTCGTCCTGAAGATCGTCAAGCGGTTCCTGGACACCGGAGTGTCCCTCCAGAACATCCGCACCACCGTCCAGCACCTGAGGGAACGCGGTTTCCGCGACCTGGAGCGGATGACCCTCATGAGCGACGGCGCCACGGTCTACGAGTGCACCTCGCCCGACGAGGTCCACGCGCTGCTCCAGGGCGGGCAGGGCGTCTTCGGGATCGCGGTCGGCGTGGTCTGGCGGGACGTGGAGAGCGCGCTCTCCCAGCTGCACGGCGAGCGCGTCGACACCGGTGAGACCCTCGTCGGGCACAACCCCGCCGACGAGCTGGCCCGGCGCCGCAACAAGGCGGTCTGAGGCGCCAAGGCGCTGAGGCTCCCCCCATGGCCTCCTGAGCCCTCTGTGACACCCTGGCGCGGTTCCGTGCCGGGGTGTTGTCAGTGGTGTGGTGCAGCATCGGAGATGTGAGAAACGCGCCCACGATCCTGCATCTCGACATGGATGCCTTCTACGCCTCGGTGGAGCAGGCATCCAAGCCGAGCCTGCGGGGGAAGGCCGTGGTCGTGGGCGGCCTCGGACCGCGTGGCGTGGTGGCCACCGCCTCGTACGAGGCCCGGGTGTTCGGGGTGCACTCCGCGATGCCGATGGCGCAGGCACGCAGGCTGGCGCCGAACGCCGCCTACCTCGTGCCGCGCTTCGGGCTGTACCGGTCGATCAGCGAGCAGGTGATGGCGCTGCTGCACGAGCTGTCGCCGCTGGTGGAGCCGCTGAGCCTGGACGAGGCGTTCGTGGACCTGGAGGCGGGTGAGGTGGCCTGGGACGCGGGGTCGGCGCGCCTGGTGGGGGAGAAGCTGCGCGCGGACATCCGAAGCGCCACAGGGGTCTCCGGGTCGGTCGGGCTCGCCGCCTCGAAGATGCTCGCGAAGATCGCCTCCGAGCAGGCCAAACCGGACGGGCTGGTGCTGATCGCACCGGGCACCGAGCGGGCGATGCTCGGGCCGATGCCGGTGCGGACCCTGCCGGGCGTGGGGCCGGCGACCGGGGACCATCTGCGGCGGGCCGGGATCACCACGGTCGACGAGATCGCCGAGGCGGGCGAGGACGAACTGGTTCGGCTGCTCGGCAAGGCCCACGGGCACGCGTTGCACGCGATGGCGCTGGCGCAGGACGAACGGCCCGTGGTCGCCGAGCGGGAGGCCAAGTCGGTGTCCGTCGAGGACACCTACGACGTGGACATCCACGACCGGATGCGGGTGGGGATGGAGGTACGGCGGCTGGCCGACCGGTGCGTGCGCAGACTGCGCGGGGCCGGGCTGTCGGGGCGGACCATCGTGCTGAAGGTACGCAGGTACGACTTCTCGACGCTCACCCGGTCGGAGACGCTCCGGGGGCCGACCGACGACCCGGCGGTGGTGCGGGAGGCGGCCGCGCGGCTGCTGGACTCGGTGGACACGACGGGGGGTGTGCGGCTGCTGGGCGTCGGGGTGACGGGGCTCGCCGACTACACCCAGGAGGATCTGTTCGCTCAGGCGGCGGCGGGGGAGGGGGCGGGGGAGTCCGCGACGGCGGAGGAGGAGGCGGCGGAGCCGGTCGCCGAGCAGCAGCCGGCCGCCGAGCGGCGGTGGCCGGCGGGGCACGACGTGCGGCATGCCGAGTACGGGCACGGATGGGTGCAGGGGAGCGGGCTGGGGAGGGTGACGGTGCGGTTCGAGACGCCGGGGGCGGTGGAGCCGGGGCGGGTGCGGACGTTTCGTGTCGACGACCCGGAGCTGGAACCGGCGGAGCCGTTGCCGCTGGTGTCGGGGCGACCGGGTGACGGGGTGGCGGCAGGCGGTGTGTGCGGGCGGGTGGGGGGCTGATCGCGCAGTTCCCCGCGCCCATTGCGGGGCGTTGCGGGCGGCGCCCCGCCGCCCGGTCAGGTGCCCGGGTCCTCCGTGCCCGCCAGCTTGCCGAAGTGGTGGTCCGGCTCGTCGGGGGGCGGGGCGGCCGTCGTGTCCAGGCCGTAGTGGTGGTAGAGCTGGAGCTCCTGCTCGGGGGAGAGGTGGCGGCCCACCCCGAAGTCCGGGGCGTCCTTGATCAGGGCGCGGTCGAAGGGGACCTTGAGGGTGCCCTCGACCAGTTCGCTCGGCTCCAGGGGCACGAAGGCGTCCCGCGAGAACAGGCCGGTGCGTATGGCCGCCCACTCCGGCACCCCGGTCGCGTCGTCGAGGTAGACCTCGTCGATCGTGCCGATCTTCGTGCCGTTGCGGTCGAACGCCTTGCGGCCGATCAGGTTGCGCGGATCGATGTCGGTCTGCACGGGCCCTCCACTAGGTCGCAACTCATCCGTAAGCACTACAAAAGAGCACATTGAAGGAGGCGGCCACTCGAAGACCCGTGCGTTGCCCTCGCTGGTAGGCTGGCAAGCGGCTGCTGACCCCGCGCGGGAGAGTCCTCCGGACAGACCGGAGGCGCCGAAGGAGCAAATCCTCCCCGGAATCTCTCAGGCTCACGTACCGCACGGACGAGGTCACTCTGGAAAGCAGGGCGGGCGTCGACGGCGTCCGCTCTCACCGACGGTGAAAGCCGGATCCCCTGGGCGTCCGGCGAAGCTCTCAGGTTGAGATGACAGAGGGGGAGGCCGTCGGGGTGCCCGTGCCGGGGTACCCCTCGAAGGTCGCGTCAGACCAGGAGGCCTCCGCAATGACCGCCCAGCGCGTTCCGCTTTCCGAGCTCGAGCAGGGAATCCCCTTCGAGCAGCGCCATATCGGACCCGATCACGAGGCCCGGGCCAAGATGCTCGCCCAGGTCGGTTACGGCTCACTCGACGAGCTGACCGCCGCCGCCGTGCCGGACGTCATCAAGAACGCCGACACCCTGGAACTGCCGGGCGCGCGCACCGAGGCCGAGGTGCTGGCCGAGCTGCGGTCGCTGGCCGACCGCAACCAGGTGCTCGACTCCATGATCGGACTGGGCTACTACGGCACCTTCACGCCGCCCGTCATCCTGCGCAACGTGATGGAGAACCCGGCCTGGTACACGGCCTACACGCCGTACCAGCCGGAGATCTCCCAGGGCCGGCTGGAGGCGCTGCTGAACTTCCAGACCGTGGTCGCCGACCTCACCGGACTGCCCACCTCCGGTGCCTCGCTGCTCGACGAGGGCACCGCCGCCGCCGAGGCCGTGGCCCTGTCGCTGCGCATGGGCAAGAACAAGAAGGGTGTCTTCGTCATCGACGCGGACGCCCTGCCGCAGACCATCGCCGTGATCGAGACCCGGGCCGAACCGACCGGGGTCGAGATCGTCGTCGCCGACCTCAGCGACGGAATCCCGGCCGACCTCGCCGCACGCGAGATCAACGGCGTGCTCGTCCAGTACCCCGGCGCCTCCGGTGCCGTACGCGACATCAGGCCGCTCATCGAGCAGGCGCACGGGCTGGGCGCGCTGGTCACCGTCGCCGCCGACCTGCTCGCGCTGACCCTGCTGACCTCGCCGGGCGAGCTGGGCGCCGACATCGCCGTCGGAACGACCCAGCGCTTCGGTGTGCCGATGGGCTTCGGCGGGCCGCACGCCGGCTACATGGCGGTACGCGAGAAGTTCGCGCGCAGCCTGCCCGGCCGGCTCGTGGGTGTCTCCGTGGACGCCGACGGGCACCGGGCCTACCGGCTCGCGCTGCAGACGCGTGAACAGCACATCCGCCGTGAGAAGGCCACCAGCAACATCTGCACCGCACAGGTGCTGCTCGCCGTGATGGCCGGCATGTACGCCGTCTACCACGGGCCCGAGGGGCTGCGGGCCATCGCGCAGCGGACCCACCGCTATGCCACGATCCTCGCCGCGGGCCTCAGGGCCGGCGGGGTCGAGATCGTGCACGGTGCCTACTTCGACACCCTCACCGCACGCGTGCCCGGCAAGGCCGCCGAGGTCGTCGCGGCCGCCCGCCAGGGCGGCGTGAACCTGCGGCTGGTGGACGCCGACCACGTCTCCATGGCCTGCGACGAGACCACCACGCGGGCCCAGCTGGGTGCCGTGTGGGCGGCTTTCGGGGTCGGAGGCGACGTCGAGGCGCTGGACGAGGCCGCCGCGGACACGCTGCCCGAGGCGCTGCTGCGCGAGGACGGCTACCTGGGCCACCCGGTCTTCCACGAGCACCGCTCCGAGACCGCGATGCTGCGCTACCTGCGCCGCCTCGCCGACCGGGACTACGCGCTGGACCGGGGCATGATCCCGCTGGGCTCCTGCACCATGAAGCTCAACGCGACCACCGAGATGGAGCCGGTCACCTGGCCCGAGTTCGGCCAGCTGCACCCCTTCGCGCCCGCCGAGCAGGCACAGGGCTATCTGACGCTCATCCGTGAGCTGGAGGAGCGGCTCGCCGAGGTCACCGGCTACGACAAGGTGTCGCTGCAGCCCAACGCCGGGTCGCAGGGCGAGCTGGCCGGACTGCTCGCCGTACGGGCCTACCACCGCGCCAACGGCGACGAGCAGCGCACCGTGTGCCTGATCCCCTCCTCGGCGCACGGCACCAACGCCGCCAGCGCCGTCATGGCCGGCATGAAGGTCGTCGTCGTGAAGACCGCCGAGGACGGCGAGGTCGACGTCGAGGACCTGCGGGCGAAGATCGAGCTCCACCGTGACCAGCTCGCCGTGCTGATGATCACGTACCCGTCCACGCACGGCGTGTTCGAGGAGCACGTCGCGGACATCTGCGGTCAGGTGCACGAGGCCGGCGGCCAGGTGTACGTCGACGGTGCCAACCTCAACGCCCTGGTCGGGGTCGCCAAGCCCGGCCACTTCGGCGGCGACGTCTCGCACCTCAACCTGCACAAGACCTTCTGCATCCCGCACGGCGGCGGCGGCCCCGGCGTCGGCCCGGTGGCCGTACGGGCCCACCTGGCGCCGTACCTGCCGAACCACCCGCTCCAGCCGGCCGCGGGCCCGGCGACCGGTGTCGGGCCGATCTCGGCCGCGCCGTGGGGCTCCGCCGGAATCCTGCCGATCTCGTGGGCGTACGTCCGGCTGATGGGCGGCGAGGGGCTCAAGCGCGCCACCCAGGTGGCCGTACTCAGCGCCAACTATGTCGCCAAGCGGCTGGAGCCGCACTTCCCCGTGCTCTACACCGGCCCCGGCGGGCTGGTGGCGCACGAGTGCATCATCGACCTGCGGCCGCTGACCAAGGCGACCGGGGTGAGCGTCGACGACGTCGCCAAGCGGCTCATCGACTACGGGTTCCACGCGCCGACGATGTCCTTCCCGGTGGCCGGCACGCTGATGATCGAGCCGACCGAGTCCGAGGACCTGGGCGAGCTGGACCGGTTCTGCGCCGCGATGATCGCGATTCGGGCGGAGATCGACAAGGTCGGGGCGGGGGAGTGGCCCGCCGAGGACAACCCGCTGCGGGGTGCCCCGCACACGGCCGCCGCCCTCGGCGGGGAGTGGGAGCACGCCTACACGCGGGCCGAGGCCGTCTTCCCGGCCGGGGTGTCCGCCGCCGACAAGTACTGGCCGCCGGTACGCCGGATCGACCAGGCGTTCGGCGACCGCAACCTGGTGTGCTCCTGCCCGCCGCTGGACGCGTACGAGGACTGATCCGCGGTGTCCGCGGTGGTGCGGTAGTACGGATGTGACAGAGGCCCCGCTCCGGCGGGGCCTCTCGCATGGGGCGCTACGCCGGGTACGCGTGGGTCTGTGTCGCTTTCACCGTCGCCCACACCGGAGTGCCCGGGTGCAGGTCCAGTTCGGCGGCGGCGACCGCGGTGAGGTCGGCGACGAGGGCGAGGCCGCCGGTCAGGTCGGCTCGGATCCGGTCCCCGTGGATCTCCAGGCCGGCGACCTCGCAGCGCCAGACGTTGCGGGCGCTGGCCCCCTTGGGGCGGTCCCGGAACAGGGTGACCGCGCTCGGCGGGAACGCGACGAACACGTCGCCGGTGAGGTGCTCCGTGGTGGCGATGGCGGAGCCGGTCTCCAGCCTGACCAGATGGCCCCCGGCCGCGGCCTCGGCCCGGCCGCGGTAGAGGTTGAGGCCGACCAGGTGCGCGATGTAGTCGGTGCGCGGGTGGCGGGCGATGTCCGCGGGGGTGCCCTGCTGGACGATCGAGCCGTGCTCGATGACGATCAGACGGTCGGCCAGCACCATGGCGTCCAGCGGGTCGTGGGTGACCAGAACCGCCACGGCCTCGAACTCCGCGAGATGGCGGCGGAGTTGGGAACGGACGTCCAGGCGTGTGCGGGCGTCCAGGGCGGCGAGGGGTTCGTCCAGGAGCAGCAGGCGGGGGTGGGTGGCCAGCGCCCGGGCCAGCGCGACACGCTGGGCCTGCCCGCCGGACAGCCGGCGGGGTTTGGCGCCGGCGTGGTCCGCGAGGCCCATGCGGTCCAGCCAGGCGGCCGCCCGGACGCGGGCCTCGGCCTTGCTCGCGCCGTGGCAGCGCGGACCGAAGGCGACGTTGTCGAGGGCCGTGAGGTGGGGGAAGAGGAGATAGTCCTGGAAGACGACGCCCACCGGACGGGATTCGGGGGGTGTGCGGTCCAACTCCGTCCCGTCCAGGCGGAGATGGCCGGCGGTGAGCGGGGTGAGGCCGGCCAGGGCGCGCAGGGCGGTGGTCTTGCCGGCACCGTTGGGGCCGAGGAGGGCGACGACCTCGCCGGGGGCGGCGGTGAGGGTGATGTCGAGATGGAAGGCGCGGCGGGTGACGACGAGGCGGGCGTCGAGGCCGGCAGGGCCGTGCGGGTGCGACGGCGGGTGCGCGGAGGTTGCCCGGCCTTCGGCGGCGGCGGGTGGTGTGGGGTCGGGGGTGGTCATGAGGCGGTCATCCAGCGGTCGCGGAGGCCTGCCAGTACCGCGATCGAGACCGCGAGCAGGACCAGGCTGAGGGCGATCGCCGCGTCGGGGTCGTTCTGGAGGGCCAGGTAGACCGCCAGTGGCATGGTCTGGGTGCGGCCCGGGAAGTTGCCGGCGAACGTGATCGTCGCACCGAACTCGCCGAGCGCGCGGGCCCAGGCCAGTACCGAGCCGGCCGCGATGCCGGGGGCGACGAGGGGGAGCGTGACCCTGCGGAACGCCGTGAAACGGGACGCGCCCAGGGTCGTCGCCGCCTCCTCGAAACGCGGGTCCGCGGCCCGCAGCGTGCCCTCGACGCTGATCACCAGGAAGGGCATGGCCACGAAGGACTCGGCGATCACGACGGCGGTCGTCGTGAACGGCAGCGTGATCCCGAACCAGGAGTCCAGCCACTGGCCGACGACCCCGTTGCGGCCCAGGGCCAGGAGCAGGGCCACACCGCCGACGACCGGGGGGAGGACCAGGGGAAGTGTGACCAGTGCTCGTACCAGGCCCCGGCCCGGGAACTCGGTACGGGCCAGCAGCCAGGCCAGCGGGACCCCGAACACCAGGCTCACGGCCGTCGCCGCGGTCGCGCTGAGCAGCGAGAGCTGGAGGGCCTGCCACACCTCCGTGCTGGTCAGCAGCGAGGGCAGGCTGCCCCAGGGGGCGCGCAGGAGCAGGGCGAGCAGGGGCAGCAGGAGGAAGACCAGAGCTACCGCTCCGGGGAGGAGGAGCGGTAGCGGCACACCCGACCGGATGCGCCGGCGCCGTGGGCCGCCCGTGACGGCGACGGCTCCGGCGCCCGGCTCGTCGGCCTTCGTCACGGCTTGAGGAACCCGGCCTGGTTCAGGACCTGCTGGCCCTCGGCGGACTGCACCAGTGCGATGAACGCCTTGGCCACCGTCGGGTTGGGGGCGTCCTTCAGCAGGGCGATCGGGTAGTCGTTGACGGCGTCGGCGGACTCGGGGAACTCGACGCCCTCCACCTTGTCGCCCGCGGCCTTCACATCGGTCTTGTAGACGACCGCGGCGTCGGCCTCCTTGAGGACCACCTTGTTGAGGGCGGACTTCACGTCCTCCTCGTAGGAGACCGGGGTCAGCTTCAGCTTGCTGGCGTCCAGCGCCTTCCGGGCGGCGGCGCCGCACGGCACCGTCCGGTCGCAGAGGACCACCTTCAGCGAGGACTTGGTGAGGTCCTTGAGCGAGGCGACCTTGTCGGGGTTGCCCGGCAGGGTGGCGATCTCCAGCTGGTTGCGGACGAAGGTGGCCGGTGTGGTGGCGGTGTCCTTCTTGTCCGTGACGATCGCCATCGTCTTGGGGCTGGCCGCGGCGAAGACGTCGGCGGGCGCCCCGCTGGTGATCTGCGCGGCCAGGGTGTCACTGCCGCCGAAACTGAAGTCGACCCTCGTACCCGGGTGGGCCTTCTCGAAGTCCGCCTTCAGCGTCGTGAAGCTCTCCTTGAGGGAGGCCGCCGCGAACACGGTGATCGAACCCGACAGCTTCGGCGAGGCCGACGCGGAGGTGTCCGACCTCGCCTTGGCGGACGAGTCGTCGTCGGAGGAGGAGCAGGCGCTCAGGGCCAGCAGGGCCGCCACCGAGGCACCGGCCACCCGGAGGGTCTGCCGGGTCCGGCGCGCGGAACGGGTCATCACGAGTGAACTCCTCTGAATCCGGATGAAACAAGCTGTCGCGCCCTGGTGCGACCTGTCTGTCAGCCGCCACTCGATGATACTGCCGCACTTGCCAGCTGTAAGTCTGCTGTCGCATCGCATGAGCTGCACACATATGACTTGAGCCTGGCATGTGCGTTTGTACGGAGGTGTGCGGCGTGCACCTCTTCCACGAGGAGGCCGCCCATGACGCTCGCCGAACTCGACCTCACCGGCGCCGACGGGCACCTCGCCCTGCTCTCCTGGGCGGAGACCGCCCCGGACTTCCCGCACGCCCCTGTCCCCTTCGCCGTCAGCATCGACGGCACCCCGCTGGACCTGGCGGGCCCTCAACCGTTCCTGCCGCAGGACCGCTGCGGGGCCCGCCGCATCAGCGGCCTCACGGCGATCCGGGTGGACGGCTCGTACGGCGTCCGGCGTCCGGTGCCCGCCCCCCGGTCACGCGTCGGCGCCGGCTCCGTGAACCGCACACGCTCGCGTCCCGCAGCGCGTTGGCCGGCGCCGGTGCGACCGGGTTGGACGGGCTCTCGCCTGGCGTCGGCGGTCTCCATGAAGTGCACCTCGGTGCGCGGGATGCCGGCGTGCCGCGGGAGCCGGTAGCGGCGGATTGCCGCCGTCTCGACCGCGCCGCGCGCGTCCGCCGGACGTTCTCGAAATCCGTGGCGCCGAGCGCCCGCGCGACCCCGCCCTCCGCCAGGCCCCGGCACCGCAGCGGGTGGAGCACTTCCCGGGGCGCGACCCGTCCCGGCTGAGCGGCCGGCCGGACCTGTGGGCGGCGTTCATGTGCCGACGACGGTGTCAGACGCGGTCGATGTGGACGTTGGTCGACTTCACCCGGGCGGTGGCCTCCATGCCCACCTCCAGGCCCAGTTCCTCGACGGCCTCGCGGGTCAGCAGGGAGACCAGGCGGTGCGGGCCGGCCTGGATCTCGACCTGGGCGGCGACGTCACCGAGCTTGATCGCGGTCACGATGCCGGGGAAGGCGTTGCGGACCGAGGTGGTGGAGGCGTCCTCCTCGACCGCGCCCGCCCTGGCCAGTTCGACGGAGAACGCGGCGAGGTCCTTGCCGTCGATGAGCCGTCGGCCGCCCTCGTCGCGGTGGGTGGTCATCCGGCCGGCGTCGGCCCAGCGACGGGCGGTGTCCGGGCTGACGCCGAGCAGCCGCGCCGCCTGGCCGATCGTGTAGGACTGCATGGGGTCACGATAGGGCCGGCCGGCGGGGCCCGCGGACCCGGTGTCCTCGGCGGCCGGCCGGCCGCGTGTGGGAGCATCCGCCGTATGACGACCACTGGAGCGAGCCGCGGCCTGGATCTGTTCAGGCACGGGGACATCCCCATCTACACACTGACCTTCGTGCGGGACGTGCCCCCCGCCGAACTGCTGACCCGTATGGGGGTGGACCCGGAGACCCTCGCGCTGCGCGGCGGCGGCGCCGCCGATCTCGCGGACGGGCTGGGTGACGACCTCTACGACGGGGACGAACCGGTCGTCACGACCGGTGTCGACGGCTCCTGGACGTGGGCCTGGGAACTGGGCGGTCTGCACGGACTCGACGAACGGGTCGTCGGTGCCGTCTCGGCGGGGACCGAGGCCGTCGTGCTCCACTACAACGAGAAGCCGATGCACTGGTTCAAGTACGCGGTCGGCGGCGACGTCGTCGTGGACTTCCACACCCTGCACGCGATCGATCCGATCGGGCACGACCCGGCGCGGCTCGACGACACCATGCGGCCGCTGGGGCTGGTGCGGGGCGAGGTGGCGCCGCCGCACAGTGCGCTCGCGCTGCTGGAGAACGCCTTCGGCATCGGCCTGACCGACCCGACCAGCGCCGACGACCAGCGCTGGAGCGGCAGGCTGCGCGCCCTGCCGGAGGAGTGACCGGCCCGGCGGCCCCTGCGGCGGTCAGGTCAGGCCGGACGCCTTGAGGACCGCGAGCGTGGTGGTGTCGTCGATCTCGTGGCCGAGCCGTGCGAGCACCTCGGTGCCCCGGCGCAGGGTGCCGCGGTCCAGGGAACGGCGCACGCCGGTGTCCAGTTCGTGCCAGAGCAGCGGATTGGCGTGCAGGACGTTCGGGTCGAGCTCCAGCCGGTTGCCGGCGGTGTCGCGCAGCACCAGGTGGGCGGAGACGTCGCCGTACTGGGCGACGTAGACCAGGGAGTCGGTACGGACGGTACGCCGGCGCACCGGCCCGCGTGCGGCCATCCAGCCGGGACCCGCCGTGACCCGGGCCGGCAGCAGCATGGCGAGGACGGCGGCGGCCATCGCGGCCCACAGCAGTGCGCGGGCCGGGGTCAGGGTGCCGGCGTCCCAGTCCACCAGGAGCGTCAGGCCGCCGAAGCCGAGGGCACAGCCGGCGGCCAGGCGTGCGCTGCCGGGCCAGGTGCGGTCACCGGCCGCCCGGCCCTTGCGTCTTGTGTCCTCCATGGGGCCGACGGTAGGGGCCGCCGGGCTGCCGGAGCCGGTGGCTGACGGGGTTCTTATGCCTACCCGGCGGTTATTGACGGGATCCTTACGACCGCCGCCCGTACCGGCCCGGCTCAGCCCGTGTGGACGCGTGGCCGCCGGGCGCGGTCCGGCTCCGCCTCGCGCAGCACCTCCCGGGTGACCGGGGCGACCTCGCCCTGACCGAACAGGAAGAAGCGCAGGAAGTTGGCGAACGGACCGCCCTCGGTCCACTCGAAGTAGATGTGCGGGATGCAGCCGGTCTCGTCACGGACGTGCAGCAGCAGCGCCGCCAGGGCGTTGGGGATGGAGGCCGACTCCAGGGTCAGGACCCGGTAGCGGTTGTGCAGGACCTCGCCCCGCACGGTCAGGCCCGCCTCGAACTCGGAGGGGTCGGTGACCGTGACCTCGACGAAGACGAAGTCCTCCTGCTCGGGCATGTCGTTGTCGGCCCGGATCTGCTCGACCTTGTCGCGGTACTCGGCCTTGTCGCGGACGTCCGGCTCATTGGCGATGAACCGCATCTTGCGGCTGGCCATGTCCCTGATGAACCGTTCCGCCATGTCGTCGAGCGTCACACTCGTCACGCGCAGCTCGAAGGCGCGGGCCAGCCGGGACAGCAGCGAGACCAGGATGATGCCGACGATGAAGCAGGCACCGATCTTCACACCGTCCGGGCGCTCGATGACGTTCACGACCGTCGTGTACAGGAACACCGCCGAGATGACCGCGAAGGCGACGGTCCAGTTGCGCTGCCGGGCCTTGCGGGCGGCGATGGTCACCGCGATCGCCGCGGAGCTGATCAGCACCAGCACACCGGTGGCGTAGGCGCCGCCCTGCGCGTCCACGTCGGCGTCGAAGATCCAGGTGACCAGGAAGGCGATCAGGGTGAAGACGATGACCATCGGGCGCACGGCACGCGCCCAGTGCGGTGCCATGCCGTAGCGAGGCAGGTAGCGCGGCATCAGGTTGAGCAGGCCGGCCATCGCGGAGGCGCCGGCGAACCACAGGATGCAGATGGTCGAGACGTCGTAGACGGTGCCGAAGGCGTTGCCGAGGTACTCGTGCGCCAGGTAGGCGAGGGCACGGCCGTTGGCGTCGCCGCCGGACTTGAACTCCTTCTCCGGGATCAGCAGGGTGGTGATGAAGCTGGTCGCGATCAGGAAGCAGCTCATTATCAGGGCGGCTGTGGTGAGCAGCTTCCTGGTGTCCCGGATCCGGCCGGTGGGCCGCTCCTCGGTGTCGCCCGCGTCGCCCTGGACGTGCGGCATGACCGCGACGCCGGTCTCGAAGCCGGACAGGCCGAGCGCCAGCTTGGGGAAGACGATCAGGGCCACGCCGATCATGACGAAGACATTGCCGTGTTCCGTGGTGAGGGCGCTGGTCCAGTCGGTGATCACGTGCTCGGCGGTGATGACGTGGTAGATGCCGACGATCACGACGACGACGTTCAGCGCGAGGTAGATGCCGACCAGGGCGACCGCGACGCCGATGGCCTCCAGGAAGCCCTTGAGGAAGACCGCGCCGAGCAGCGCCACCAGGATCAGCGTGATGATCATCTGCTTGCCCTGGAGGAAGTCCGTCAGATGCGGGTTCTCGACCAGGTGGGTGGAGGCGTCGGCGGCCGACAGGGTGATGGTGATCAGGAAGTCGGTGGCCGCGAAGCCCAGCAGGGTGAGCACGAAGAGCTTGCCCTGCCAGAAGGAGAGCAGGCGCTCCAGCATGGCGATGGAGCCCTCGCCGTGCGGGCTCTCCGCGGCCACGCGCCGGTAGACCGGCAGCGCGCCCGCCAGGGTGACGATGACCAGCACGATGGTCGCGATCGGCGACAGCAGCCCGGCCGCGAGGGCCGCGATGCCCGGCTGGTAACCGAGGGTCGAGAAGTAGTCCACACCGGTCAGGCACATCACCCGCCACCAGCGCTGGCCCTTGTGCGCGGCCTCGGGGTGCGCGTGGGGCCCGGTGTGGCCGCCGCTCTTGCCCATGTCGGACAGCCCCTCCAGCATCCAGGCGCGCAGGCGACCCGGAGGGGGGTGTTCGGTCGTGGCCATCGGTCGGGCTCCTGGTGTCCGGCGCGCTGAGTGCGGGGCAGTTCGATTCCGGCCATCACGCGGACGGCCGCACCAGCGTATGCAGAGAGTGACGCGTGGGCCCACGGATCAGCGGGCGCCGGGCGTCAAGCTTGCGTTAAGAATCGCCTGGCAGGAGGTGTCGGAGCGTCAAGAAAGAGCGGCACGCAGGCCACGAGGAGACGTTCGGCTGTACGGGGGACGGCGGGCGGGTGCGCGGGTCGGACACCGAGTGTCATGCCGTACGGCGCCCTGCCGTACGCCCTCTCGGGCGCCCCACCGTTCGCGTACGGCAGGGCTGCCGGCGGTGTGGCGCACGTACTCGCGGACCAGGCGGAACCCAGCGGTCCAGGCCAGGAGGCGGCCGGCACGGTCGTGGAGCGGACAGTTCCCGGCGGGGACATCACCGCGCGCGGTGATGTCGGCGCACAAGGACTGGTCGGTACGGCTGGTCGCCGCCCAGGCATGCCCGGAGGCGGCCAGGCCCCGCGGGTCGCCCCGGCCGGCGGAGAGCCGGGAGTCGTCCGGGCCGAGGCCGAGCACGGCGTCCGTGTCGGCCGGCTCCAGGCGCCGTATCGTCACGTCCCCGGAACGGCGGACGCGGCGGCTCGGCCTGGAGGGTCCAGATCATCCGGTCCTGGGGAGTGAGGCGCTCGAAGGCGGCCCCGAGCGCGGGCAGGAAGCCGGCGGGAGCGCCCATCCGAGGCCGGCCAGGATGCCAGGGCCTCGGGCGTCAGTGCGTCCGCGGCTCCGCGCAGGGCGACGTGCCCGGCGCACGACGCGGCGATCAACGCGGATGAGTGGAGCGGTCGGCCACCACCGGCCGACGCCGGTGGCGAGCTCGATCACGGGGTGTTCATGCCAGTTCATCCTGGTTTGCCGGGTGCGGGGCGGGGCGGTCGACCTGCCCCCGTCGGGCTTCGGGAGCGCCCCGGCCCTGACCGGCCTTCGCGTCGCGGTCGGCCTTCTCCTGGGGGTGTCGCCCCAGCGGCTCGCGCGGACGTGGGTTTCAACTCCGTTCCATGGAGCGGACGTTCAGGCGGTGCGTCCCACCAGCAGGTCGGCGAGCCTGGTGAGCCGCCTGACCGTGCGGTCCTCCGTCGCGGCGGGGGCCGGTTCGACGCGGGCGTCCCGGTCGTAGTAGGCGCCGTTGACGATCTCGACGGACGGGTCGCAGAGGCGGGCCACGTGTGCGGCACCCTCGGCGGCCGAGGCGCCCTCATGCGCGTAGAGCGGGAGCAGAGCGGTCTCGCAGGCGCCCGGGTGCACGGAGACAGCGGTGACGCGCGGGTCGGCCGCGAACACGGTGAGCGCCAGCTGGGACTGGGCGTAGGCGGCGAGCCGGGAGTAGCGGCGGGTCCGGTTGGGGTCGGACCACTGGATGGACGCCGTGCGGTGCAGGGCGGAGGAGACGTTGACCACCCGGCCGCCGGGCTCGCTGGTGAGGGCCGGCTCCAGCAGGCAGGTGAGCAGGTAGTGGGCGAGGAAGTTGATCTGGAAGGCGATCTCGTTGCCGTCGGCGGTCACCGTGTGCCGCTCGGGTGCGGCGATGCCCGCGTTGTTGACGAGGACGTCCAGGTGCGGGTGCTCGGTGGCCACCTTGTGGGCGAGGCTCTCCACCTCGTCGAGACGCGCGAAGTCGGCGGCGTAGGTGCACAGCCGGTCGGCGTCGATCCCGGCGGCGGTTGCGATGAGCCGGTCCGCGGCGGCGCGCGCCTCTTCCGCGCTGCGGCCGTGCAGCAGCACGGTGGCGCCCCGCTCGGCGAGCAGCCGGGCGGTCTCCAGGCCGATGCCGGAGGTGGCGCCGGTGACGAGAACGGTGCGGGATGAAAGGGCTGAGTCGGACATGGTCCCATCCGGGGGTGCGGGCACGCGGCACGGTCCCCGAAGGGGCCGCGGCAGGCGGGCGGGGTAAAGGTAAGGAGGGGGCGCCGGACCGGGTCAGGTCCCTCGGCGAGAGGGCGAGGGCCGGCGCCCCGTGAGGTGCGGAAGCCGCCTCAGCGGGACCCGAGGGCTTCCGGGCAGCGCGGCTGACGACGGGACGGCCGAGCGGTACTCGGCGGCCGGTCGAAGAGGAGCCAGGCGCTGTTCACGGGTTCCATGCAAGCGGTTCGGGGCACCCCGGACAACCCGGAGTGCCTTTCTCTGACACGCCTCTGACGTGCGCATACGCGTCTTTGACGGGCCGTTCGGCCGAACGGGTGGGGTCAGCCCAGGCCGGGCACCGCCGAGATCACCAGGTCGATCAGCTTGATGCCCGCGAACGGCAGCACCAGCCCGCCGAGCCCGTACAGGAGCAGATTTCGGCGCAGCAGGTCGTGCGCCGACGAGGGCGTGTAGCGGACGCCGCGCAGCGCGAGCGGGATCAGGGCCACGATGATCAGTGCGTTGAAGATGATCGCCGAGGTGATCGCGGAGGTGGGGCTGTGCAGGCCCATCACGTTGAGAGACGTCAGACCGGGGTACGCGCCCGCGAACATCGCCGGGATGATCGCGAAATACTTCGCCACGTCGTTGGTGATGGAGAACGTGGTCAACGCGCCCCGAGTGATGAGGAGTTGCTTGCCGATCTCGACGATGTCGATGAGCTTGGTCGGGTCGGAGTCGAGGTCGACCATGTTGCCGGCCTCCTTCGCGGCCGACGTGCCCGTGTTCATCGCCACGCCGACGTCCGCCTGCGCGAGCGCGGGGGCGTCGTTGGTGCCGTCACCGGTCATCGCGACCAGCTTGCCGCCCGCCTGCTCCTTCTTGATCAGGGCGAGCTTGTCCTCGGGAGTGGCCTCGGCGAGGAAGTCGTCGACGCCCGCCTCCTCGGCGATCGCGCGGGCGGTGACCGGATTGTCCCCGGTGATCATGACCGTGCGGATGCCCATCCGGCGAAGCTCGGCGAAACGCCGCCGGATGCCGTCCTTCACGACGTCCTTGAGGTGGATCAGGCCGAGCACGCGCGGGCCGTCCCAGTCGTGCACCGCCACCAGCAGCGGAGTACCGCCGGACGCGGCCACCGTGTCGGCGAACATCCGTGCCTCGGACGGGACATGGCCACCGTACATCTCCACCCAGGCGATCACCTGCTGGGCCGCGCCCTTGCGGATCGAGCAGACCGCGCCGTTGTCCCAGCGCAGGTCGACGCCACTCATCCGGGTCTGGGCGCTGAAGGCGACCCAGCGGCCGTTCGCCACCTCTTCCCGGCCGGGAGCACGCAGTCCGTGCAGCTTCTTCGCGAGGACGACGACGGAGCGGCCCTCGGGTGTCTCGTCGGCCAGCGAGGACAGCTGTGCCGCGTCCGCGAGCTGCCGTTCGTCCACACCGGGCAGCGGCACGAAGGCGACGGCCCCGCGGTTGCCGAGGGTGATGGTGCCGGTCTTGTCCAGCAGGAGCGTGCCCACGTCACCGGCCGCCTCCACGGCCCGCCCCGACATGGCGAGGACGTTGCGCTGCACCAGCCGGTCCATGCCCGCGATGCCGATCGCCGACAGCAGCGCGCCGATGGTCGTCGGGATGAGGGTGACGAGGAGAGCGACCAGGACGGTCGTCGACTGGGCCGCGTCGGCGTATTCGGCCATTGGCTGGAGGGCGACCACGACCAGCAGGAAGATGATCGTGAGTGACGCCAGGAGGATGTTCAGGGCGATCTCGTTCGGTGTCTTCTGCCGGGAGGCGCCCTCGACCAGTGCGATCATCCGGTCCAGGAAGCTGTGCCCGGGTCGCGCGCTCACCCGGACGACGATCCGGTCCGACAGAACGGTCGTACCGCCCGTGACCCCGCTGCGGTCACCGCCCGATTCGCGGATCACCGGCGCCGACTCGCCCGTCACCGCCGACTCGTCGACGGCCGCGACCCCGTCGACGACATCGCCGTCCGCCGGGATCAGCTCGCCGGCCGTGACGACCACGAAGTCCAGCGGCTTCAGGTCGGTCGCGGCGACGGCCTCGGTGCGGGCGCTGCCCGCGTCCGTGCCGTAGCGCCAGTCGAGGAGCCTTACCGCCACCGTGTCGGTGCGGGCCCTGCGCAGGGACGCGGCCTGGGCCTTGCCGCGGCCCTCGGCGACCGCCTCGGCCAGGTTGGCGAAGACCACGGTCAGCCACAGCCAGAAGCTGATCACCCAGGTGAAGAGGGCCGGGTGCAGCAGCCCGGACAGGGAGGTCAGGGCGGCTCCCACCGAGACCACGAACAGGACCGGGTTCCTGACCAGGTCCCGCGGGTGCAGTTTGCGCAGCGCGTCGGGGAAGGAGCGGACGAGCCGGCCGGGTTCGAAGAACCCGCTCCGGGTCCGGCGCCGCATGCCTCCCTTCGGCCGCGGGCGGGACGGACGCGGGGCACGGGACGGCGGGGCCTGCTCGGGAGCGGCGCGCAACATGAGGACCTTCGTGGGACGACAGCGGGGTGGTGGGCGGCGAGGACCGTGCGGTGGCGGGGCCCCGGCCCCCCACCGCGGGGGCGCGGTCGCCCACGGGGCGCCGGGGGGGGGTGGTTGGCGGCGCCCCGGGCGCTGTACCGGGCCCCGCCCCCCC
>NZ_JBHZAN010000074.1:0-27283 GCF_042754285.1 Streptomyces sp. NPDC059224 | reverse complement strand
GGGCGCACGTGCAGGCGTCCACATGGCGGACTTCCTCCCAAACCGGGTCGCCTGCCCCACCCCCTCCTCCCCTACGCTTGTCCCGTGACCCCCGTCGAGCTCTCCCGTACCGTGCTGCGCGCGGTGCGTCGTGCTGTTGACGACGGGGAGCTGAGCGTGAGCGTGCCCGAGCGGGCCGTGGTCACGGTGCCGGGGCCCGGTGGGTGCGGGGACTACGCCACCAACATCGCGCTCCAGCTGTCCCGCCCGGCCGGCCAGTCCCCGATGCGGGTCGCCGAGATCCTGGTGCCCCATCTCGTGCACGCCGCCGGGGTCGAGGACGTCGTCGTCACCGGGCCCGGGTTCCTCAACATCAGCCTCAGCCCCGCCGTGTCCCCCACGGCCGCCCTGGTCGCGCAGATCCGTGCCCTCGGCTCCGGCTACGGCCACGGCGACGCGCTCGCCGGGCAGGTCGTGGCGCTGCGCGTGCCGTACGACGTCCGGGCCGAGGTCGTCGCGGACGCCGTCGTACGGATCGTCGCGACCCAGGGCGGCCGCGGTGAGGTCGGACACGGCGAGCCCGTCAGCCTCCGGCCCGTTCCGGCGCCCGAGGACCCGGCCCCGCTCGGGCCCGACGCCGCCCAGTGGGCCCTGCTGCATCCCGCCGCCCACGACCGGCCCCGGATCACCGCCGACCACCTGGTGCAGCGCGAGAGCAACCCGCTCTTCCGGGTGCGCTACGCCCACGCCCGGGCACGAGCCGTCGGGCGCGGCGCCGGCCGGCTCGGCTTCGGTGCCGAACCCGGTGACGTCCCCGGCACCCAGGGCGACCTGGTGAGCGCCCTCGCCGACTACCCCCGCATCCTCACCGCCGCGGCCACCCACCGCGCCCCCGACCGGCTCGCCCGGCATCTCGTCACCGTCGCCGATGCCGCCCTGCCGTTCCTGCCGACCGTGCTGCCCCGTGGCGACGAGAAACCCTCGGTCGCCCACCGTGCCCGGCTCGCCCTCGCCGAAGCCACCGGGACGGTGCTGGCCGGCGGCCTGTCCCTGCTCGGCATCGACGCACCCGATCACCTCTGAGAGAGCCCAAAGAGTAATGAGCCGTTCCGCGCACCCTGCCGGGCCCCGCCACGCCGACGTCCTGCCCGAGGGTCACTACGCCGCCCCGCCCGCCGACCTGAACTCCCTCGACCCCAGGGTGTGGGCCCAGACCGTCACCCGGGACGCCGACGGAGTCGCCACCGTCGGCGGTGTCGACGTGAAGACCCTCGCCGAGGAGTTCGGCACGCCCGCCTACGTCCTCGACGAGGACGACTTCCGTGCCCGGGCGCGCGCCTGGCGCACCGCCTTCGGCCCTGACGCCGACGTGTTCTACGCCGGCAAGGCCTTCCTGTCCCGGGCCGTCGTGCGCTGGCTGCACGAGGAAGGGCTCAACCTCGACGTGTGCTCCGGCGGCGAGCTGGCCACCGCCCTCTCCGCCGGGATGCCCGCCGACCGGATCGCCTTCCACGGCAACAACAAGTCGGCGCACGAGATCGAGCGGGCGGTCGAGGCCGGCGTCGGGCGGATCGTGCTCGACTCGTTCCAGGAGATCGTGCGGGTCGCCCACATCGCCCAGTCCCACGGCAAGCGCCAGCGTGTGCAGATCCGTGTCACCGTCGGCGTCGAGGCGCACACGCACGAGTTCATCGCCACCGCCCACGAGGACCAGAAGTTCGGGATCCCGCTGGCGGGCGGGCAGGCCGCCGAGGCGGTACGGCGGGCGCTGCAGCTGGACGGCCTGGAGGTCATCGGGATCCACTCGCACATCGGGTCGCAGATCTTCGACATGTCCGGCTTCGAGGTCGCCGCGCACCGGGTCGTCGGGCTGCTGAAGGACATCCGTGACGAGCACGGTGTCGAACTGCCCGAGATCGACCTGGGGGGCGGGCTGGGCATCGCCTACACCAGCGACGACGATCCCCGTGAACCGCACGAGATCGCCAAGGCGCTCACCGAGATCGTCTCCCGTGAGTGCGAGGCCGCCCGGCTGCGGACTCCGCGTATCTCCGTCGAGCCGGGGCGCGCCATCGTCGGGCCCACGGCCTTCACCCTCTACGAGGTCGGCACCATCAAGCCCCTCGACGGGCTGCGCACCTACGTCTCCGTCGACGGCGGCATGTCCGACAACATCCGGACCGCGTTGTACGACGCCGAGTACAGCGTCGCCCTGGTGTCGCGGACGAGCGACGCCGAGCCGATGCTCGCCCGTGTCGTCGGCAAGCACTGCGAGAGCGGGGACATCGTCGTCAAGGACGCGTTCCTGCCGGGGGACCTGGCACCCGGTGACCTGATCGCCGTACCGGCCACCGGCGCCTACTGCCGGTCGATGGCGAGCAACTACAACCACGTGCTCCGGCCGCCCGTCGTCGCGGTGCGCGACGGCGAGTCCCGGGTCATCGTCCGCCGCGAGACGGAGGAGGACCTCCTGCGCCTCGACGTCGGGTGACTCGAATGGCCCGGGCGATCCAGGGACGCGTCCCTGACGCGGACCCCGCACCGCGGACCCCGGATTCCGTCCCCCGACCGCCCCGGGGCGGGCACGGGACGGGCATTCTCGGATGGCGTCCGCCGGTCCGGATGACGCGGACGGAAGATCTCCTGTCGGCCGCGATCACACAATGAAATAGATGTCTCACGATCCGGACGAAGGGTAGAAACTCCCGTCCGGTGAGTGAGACTGGTCCAACCGCAGACGGTAAGAGGAAACGAGGTCGGATGATGCGTACGCGTCCGCTGAAGGTGGCGCTGCTGGGCTGTGGGGTTGTCGGCTCAGAGGTGGCGCGCATCATGACGACGCACGCCGACGACCTCGCGCAGCGCATCGGCGCCCCGATCGAGCTGGCCGGCGTCGCCGTACGACGGTCCTCCAAGGTGCGTGAGGGCATCGAGCCGAGCCTGGTCACCACGGACGCGACCGCGCTGGTCAAGCGGGGGGACATCGACGTCGTCGTCGAGGTCATCGGGGGCATCGAGCCCGCCCGCACGCTCATCACCACCGCCTTCGAGCACGGCGCCTCCGTGGTCTCCGCCAACAAGGCGCTGCTCGCCCAGGACGGTGCCGCCCTGCACGCGGCCGCCGAGCAGAACGGCAAGGACCTCTATTACGAGGCCGCCGTCGCCGGTGCCATCCCGCTGATCCGGCCGCTGCGCGAGTCGCTCGCCGGTGACAAGGTCAACCGGGTGCTGGGGATCGTCAACGGGACGACCAACTTCATCCTCGACAAGATGGACTCGACGGGCGCCGGCTATCAGGAGGCCCTCGACGAGGCCACGGCCCTCGGGTACGCGGAGGCCGACCCCACCGCCGACGTCGAGGGGTTCGACGCCGCCGCCAAGGCCGCCATCCTCGCCGGTATCGCCTTCCACTCGCGGGTGCGCCTCGACGACGTCTACCGCGAGGGCATGACCGAGGTGACCGCCTCCGACTTCGCCTCCGCCAAGAACATGGGCTGCACCATCAAACTGCTCGCCATCTGCGAGCGGGCTCAGGACGGCGGCTCGGTGACGGCCCGCGTGCACCCCGCCATGATCCCGCTGACCCATCCGCTCGCGTCCGTGCGCGGCGCCTACAACGCGGTGTTCGTGGAGTCGGACGCGTCCGGTCAGCTGATGTTCTACGGTCCCGGCGCCGGCGGCGCCCCGACCGCCTCCGCGGTCCTCGGCGACCTGGTCGCCGTCTGCCGCAACCGGCTCAGCGGGGCAACGGGGCCCGGCGAGTCGGCGTACGCCGCCCTGCCCGTGTCACCGATGGGCGATGTCGTCACGCGCTACCACATCAGCCTCGACGTCGCCGACAAACCGGGTGTTCTCGCCCAGGTCGCCACCGTGTTCGCCGAGCACGGGGTTTCCATCGATACGGTGCGGCAGACGGGCAAGGACGGCGAGGCCTCCCTCGTCGTCGTCACCCATCGGGCCTCCGACGCCTCCCTGTCCGGGACCGTCGAGGCGCTGCGCAAGCTGGACACCGTGCGGGGTGTCGCCAGCATCATGCGGGTTGAAGGAGAGTAACCAGCAATGACCCACCAGTGGCGCGGAATCATCGAGGAGTACCGGGACCGGTTGCCCGTCTCCGACACCACGCCGGTCGTGACGCTCCGCGAGGGCGGTACACCCCTCGTGCCCGCGCAGGTGCTCTCCGAGCGCACGGGCTGTGAGGTCCACCTGAAGGTGGAGGGTGCGAACCCGACCGGGTCCTTCAAGGACCGCGGCATGACCATGGCGATCAGCAAGGCCAAGGAGGAGGGCGCGCGGGCGGTCATCTGCGCCTCCACCGGCAACACCTCCGCCTCCGCCGCGGCCTACGCCGTGCGCGCCGGCATGGTGTCGGCCGTGCTCGTGCCGCAGGGCAAGATCGCGCTCGGCAAGATGGGCCAGGCCCTCGTGCACGGTGCGAAGATCCTCCAGGTCGACGGGAACTTCGACGACTGCCTCACCCTCGCCCGCAAGCTGAGTGAGAACTACCCGGTGGCCCTGGTCAATTCGGTGAACCCGGTGCGCATCGAGGGGCAGAAGACGGCCGCCTTCGAGATCGTGGACATGCTCGGCGACGCACCGGACATCCACGTCCTGCCGGTCGGCAACGCGGGCAACATCACCGCGTACTGGAAGGGGTACCAGGAGTACGCCGGTGACGGTGTCTCCACGAAGAGCCCTCGAATGTGGGGTTTCCAGGCCTCGGGCAGCGCCCCGATCGTCCGCGGCGAGATCGTCAAGGACCCCTCGACCATCGCGACCGCGATCCGGATCGGCAACCCCGCCTCCTGGCAGTTCGCGCTCGCGGCCCGGGACGAGTCCGGGGGCTTCATCGACGAGGTGACGGACCGTGAAATCCTGCGCGCCTACCGGATGTTGGCCGCTCGGGAGGGTGTCTTCGTGGAGCCCGCGTCCGCCGCGTCGGTGGCCGGTCTGCTGAAGGCCGCCGAGCAGGGCAAGGTCGACCCGGGCCAGCGCATCGTCTGCACGGTCACCGGCAACGGCCTGAAGGATCCCGACTGGGCCGTCGCCGGCGCCCCGCAGCCGGTCACCGTGCCCGTCGACGCGGCCGCCGCGGCCGAGCGGCTCGGGCTCGCCTAGGGAATCGCTGGAGCCCTGCCCGAGAACCGCGGGAGCGGCGCTCGGGCAGGGCCGCAGCACTCGTCCGCCCTCTGCCGGGCAACCGGTGAACGGATTGCGGCGTCCTGAACAGGGGACTCCCTGAGGAGGGGGCACAAGGGGCTTACGACACGCATCGTGCGCCTCCTGTGCGCCCTATGTCGCCACAGAACCTTCCTTCGATAGGCTGTACCGAAACCGCCCGCCGCATATGCCTTCGCATATGGTGCGGTGCCGTGCCGCCTCCGCGGCCCGAGGTTCCCTCAGGTACCCATCGAGTGTCATTCGACCATCACGCAGCTCAAGGAGAGTCATCGAGCGATGGCCGGTCCAGCGTTCCGCGCCGCCGCCGTCCGGGTGCGCACCCCTGCCACCAGCGCCAACCTCGGTCCGGGCTTCGACGCCCTGGGCCTCGCGCTGGGGCTCTACGACGACGTCGTCGTCCGGGTGGCCGACTCCGGGCTGCACATCGACATCGCGGGTGAGGGCAGCGAGACGCTGCCGCGTGACGAGAACCACCTGCTCGTACGCTCCCTGCGCACCGCCTTCGACCTGCTGGGCGGACAGCCTCGCGGTCTGGAGATCGTGTGTGCCAACCGCATTCCGCACGGCCGTGGCCTGGGCTCCTCCTCCGCCGCCATCTGCGCGGGCATCGTGGCCGCGCGTGCCGTGACCATAGGCGGCGAGGCCCGCCTCGACGACGCCGCGCTCCTCGAACTGGCCACCGAGATCGAGGGTCACCCCGACAACGTCGCGGCCTGTCTGCTGGGGGGCTTCACGCTCTCCTGGATGGAGTCCGGCGCCGCCCGGGCGATCAGGATGGAGCCGGCCGATTCCATCGTTCCGGTGGTTTTCGTGCCCGGGAAGCCGGTTCTGACGGAGACGGCGCGCGGACTGCTCCCGCGCACCGTGCCGCACGTCGACGCCGCCGCCAACGCGGGCCGTGCAGCCCTGCTCGTCGAGGCCCTCACCAGGCGCCCGGAGCTGCTGCTGCCCGCCACCGAGGACCGTCTGCACCAGGAGTACCGCGCCCCGGCCATGCCGGAGAGCGCGGCACTGGTGGAGCGGCTGCGCGCCGACGGGATCCCGGCCGTGATCTCCGGTGCCGGACCCACCGTCATGGCCCTGGTCGACGCCGCGAGCGCCGACAAGGTGGAAGCCCTGGCCGGCTCCGACTGGGCGGCCAACCGGCTGAACCTCGACGTACAAGGCGCGAGCGTGTTGCCGCTAGCGCCCACCAGTGACATCTGACTGCGCACGGTTGCCGGATTTGGAGAGGGGGAATGTTTGTTGGATCCGGTAGTGTTAACCTCAAGTCTGCACCCGACCCCACCATGGCGAGGTGCATCGTGTCCCCCTCCGGGACAGACATTCTTCCGGGAGTCTCCCAAGCCACTCAGCGTTTCGTATGCCGTACCTGGGCAGTACGTCGTACGTGGACACTGAGCGGGCCGCTGGGCACGCTCCGGAATAGGTGCTACCACGCCACGTGACACCGGGTGCCACGGCTGAGGAAGCGCCGTCGCCAGAAATTCTCTCCGCCGTTCAGGCGGACCACCGCCCCGGCACGGTCCACACAGCAAGGACCGCAGCCGGACAGCACAACCGGTCGCCGAGCCAGACAGGCCGACGTCCGCTCCAGGGAAGGACCCTTCGTGAGCGACACCACCGATCTGATGGGCGCACGTGTCGAGGAGACCGCTGCCGCGCCCGCCACGGACGCCTCCGCGCCTGCCACCGGTGCCGGCTCCCGGCGGCGCCGTGGTACCGGTCTCGACGGCATGGTGCTGGCCGAGCTTCAGCAGGTCGCATCCGGCCTCGGTATCAGGGGCACGGCGCGGATGCGCAAGAGCCAGCTGATCGAGGTCATCAAGGAGGCGCAGGCCGGTGGGGGCGCCGCCCCCAAGGCCGCCGAGAGCGCCACCGAGACCAAGCCGAAGCGCCGGGCCACCTCCAAGGCCCGTTCGGGCGACGAGGCCGCCGAGAAGAAGGCGGAGCAGGCCGCCGAGGCCCCCGCCGAGCAGGCCGTGGCCCAGCAGCAGATCGAGATTCCCGGCCAGCCCGCCGGCCGCACCGGCGACGGCGAGCGCGGCGGGGACGACGCGCCGGCCGAGCGCCGCCGTCGCCGGGCCACCGCCGAGGCCGGCAGCCCCACCGCGGGTGGCGCGGAGACCGTCGTCGCCGAGGCGAAGAGCGAGCCGAAGGCCGAGACGCCCGCGGCGCAGCCGCAGGGCGACGCCGACGGCGAGGGCCGTGGCCGCCGTGACCGCCGTGAGCGCGGCCGGGACCGTGACCGGCGCGGCAAGGGCGACGAGCAGCAGGGCGGCGGCCAGGGCGGTCGTCAGGACCGTCAGGACCGGGACCGCCAGGACCGGGACCGGCAGCAGCCGCAGCAGCAGGGCGGCGGCCGTCAGGACCGCAACGCCGGCCCGCAGGACGAGGACGACTTCGACGGTGGCCGCCGCGGCCGCCGCGGCCGTTACCGGGACCGCCGTGGCCGACGGGGCCGCGACGAGATCGGCGGCGCCGAGCCGCAGCTGGCCGACGACGACGTCCTGATCCCCGTCGCGGGCATCCTGGACATCCTCGACAACTACGCGTTCATCCGGACCTCCGGCTACCTGCCGGGCCCGAACGACGTGTACGTCTCGCTCGCCCAGGTCCGCAAGAACGGCCTGCGCAAGGGTGACCACGTCACCGGTGCGGTCCGCCAGCCCAAGGAGGGCGAGCGCCGCGAGAAGTTCAACGCGCTGGTCCGCCTCGACTCCGTCAACGGCATGGCGCCCGAACACGGCCGAGGCCGCCCGGAGTTCAACAAGCTGACCCCGCTCTACCCGCAGGACCGGCTCCGTCTGGAGACCGACCCGGGCGTGCTGACCACCCGCATCATCGACCTCGTGTCGCCGATCGGTAAGGGCCAGCGCGGTCTGATCGTGGCCCCGCCGAAGACCGGCAAGACCATGATCATGCAGGCGATCGCCAACGCGATCACCCACAACAACCCCGAGTGCCACCTGATGGTCGTCCTGGTCGACGAGCGTCCGGAAGAGGTCACCGACATGCAGCGGTCGGTCAAGGGCGAGGTCATCTCCTCGACCTTCGACCGTCCGGCCGAGGACCACACCACGGTCGCCGAGCTGGCCATCGAGCGCGCCAAGCGTCTCGTCGAGCTGGGCCACGACGTCGTCGTGCTGCTCGACTCGATCACGCGTCTGGGCCGTGCGTACAACCTGGCCGCGCCGGCCTCCGGCCGCATCCTGTCCGGTGGTGTCGACTCGACCGCCCTGTACCCGCCGAAGCGCTTCTTCGGTGCGGCCCGCAACATCGAGGACGGCGGATCCCTCACGATCCTCGCCACCGCCCTCGTGGACACCGGGTCCCGCATGGACGAGGTGATCTTCGAGGAGTTCAAGGGCACCGGCAACATGGAGCTCAAGCTCGACCGCAAGCTCGCCGACAAGCGCATCTTCCCGGCGGTGGACGTGGACGCGTCCGGCACCCGTAAGGAAGAGATCCTGCTCGGCAACGAGGAGCTGGCGGTCGTCTGGAAGCTGCGCCGGGTGCTGCACGCGCTCGACCAGCAGCAGGCGATCGAGCTGCTGCTCGACAAGATGAAGCAGACGAAGTCGAACGTCGAGTTCCTGATGCAGATCCAGAAGACGACGCCGACGCCCGGCAACGGCGACTGACGCCTCGGCAGATCTCCATAAACGGAAGCCGTCCCCCGCTGGGGGACGGCTTCTGGCGTTCCCCCCCACCGGTGTAGGATCACGCCCTTCGGTCATCTGACCGAATCTCGAAATCCTGATCCCGAGGGGGGACTTAGGTGGGCACACCCACGTCCGGGAGCGGTCGGCACAGACGCCGGATACGTCTCGCACTGCCCGTCGCCGCGGCCTCGGTCGCCGCGGCCGTCACCGCCGCTCTGCTGTCGAGCTCGGCCAGCGCGGCCACCCAGCCGGCGCCCACGGTCACTCCGGCCGTCAGCGCGCCGTCGCAGGCCGTTCTGAACAAGCGGATCGCGCGCGCGATCACCGCCGACAACGGGACCACGACCACCAGGAAGCCGGCCGCCACCGCGAGCGGTTCGGCCGTCTCGCCGAAGATCATCGGTGGCGGTACGGCCACCATCTCCTCGGCGCCGTGGATGGCCCAGCTCTGGTACTACGACGACAAGGGCACCACCAGCACCAGCGACGACGTCGGCTTCTTCTGCGGCGGCTCGGTCATCTCGCCCACGAAGATCCTCACCGCCGCGCACTGCGTCAAGGGCTTCAAGTGGAGCACCACCGACTCCGCGGTCGTCACCGGCACGGCCTCGCTGCCCACCAGCAACGCGGACGGCACCGCCAACCTGCACGGCGGCACCGCCACCGGCGTCCTGCGGCAGTGGAACCACTCGTCGTACACCGTGTCGGCCGACGGCGCCCCCAACAACGACATCGCGGTGCTCACGCTGGCGGCCCCGGTCAAGGCCACGCCGATCCGGATGACGACCAACACCGACACGGCCTCCTACAAGACGAACACCAGCGCCAAGGTCTACGGCTGGGGCCGCACCAGCTCCACCACGCAGGACATCTCCGAGACGCTGAAGACGGCCACGCTGCCGATCGTCTCGGACACCACCTGCACCGCCGCCTACGGCAGCACCGACTTCGTCAAGGGCCACATGGTCTGCGCCGGCAAGGCCGCCACCGGCTCCGACACCGGCACCACCACCACCTGCAACGGCGACTCCGGCGGTCCGCTGGTGGTCGCCGGCCGGATCGTCGGCGTGGTCTCCTGGGGCGTCGAGGACTGTGTCGCCAAGGGCGCCTACCCGGTCTTCACGAAGGTCAGCACCTACGTCGGTGCCGCCTACGCCCAGACCGCCGACTCCAACCTGAGCTACACCGACGGCAAGGCGGACCTGTTCGCCCGCAAGTCGTCGACCCACGTCGGCTACGAACTGGACTCCAAGGGCACCTCGCTGGCCGCCCGCCAGTCCTGGGGCGACTGGACCGGTGTCAACTTCATCCTGCAGGCCGACCTCAACCGGGACGGCTTCCAGGACATGGTGTACCGGGTGGCCTCCACCGGCGACGTCTACTGGGACCACTTCGCCCTGAACAGCGCCCAGACCAGCGGCTCCTGGGTGACGAAGAAGATCTTCACCAACTGGAAGACCCGCAAGGCCACGGTCATCCCCGGTGACCTCACCGGTGACTACCTGCCCGACGTGCTCTCGGAGGACTCCTCCGGTGTCCTGTGGCTGTACCCGGGCAAGGGCAACGGCACCTTCGGCACCCGCGTGCGCATCGGCGGCGGCTGGAGCCAGTACAACCAGCTGCGCGGCGTCGGCGACTTCAACGGCGACGGCAAGGCCGACCTGCTGACCCGCAAGAGCAGCGGCGGCGACCTCTACCTGTACAAGGGCACCGGCAAGTCCGGCACCGGCCTCTTCTCGGCCCGGGTGAAGGTCCGTTCCGGCTGGACCGGCTTCAACACCCTCGCCGCGGTCGGCGACATGACCGGCGACGGCAGGGCCGACCTGGTCGCCCGTACGACCGGCGGCACGCTGTACCTGTACCCGGGTACCGGCAAGGCGACCAGTGAGATCTTCGGCACAAGGAAGTCGCTCGGTACCGGTTTCCAGCAGTACGACATCTTCGGCTGAAAGAGCTGGTGAGCGGGGTTCGCCCCCTCTCGCCCGACTACACGGTGTGCCCATCGCGCGACGCGGTGGGCACACTGCGTTGTGCAACCCTTTCCCGAGTTTCGCCGTCTGACCAGGCGGAGCGACGATGGTCCGGTACGTGCTGAAGTTCCCGGTACGCCGGGCCTGACCCTGAAAGCAGGGGGTAAGCGCACTGTCGTAGGAGAGCAGAGGAGCCCATGTCCGCCGAGAGCACGCCGGAGCCCGGTATACCCGCGGCCGGCCCGCAGGTCCCTGGCCGCAGTGGCGGGGGCCGCCGCCGCAGGCCCCCGAGGCGGGGCCGCAGGGCGCTGCTCGTCACGGCCTGGACGGCGGCCGGTGTCCTGGTGCTCGGCGGGACCGGCTTCGGTTACCTCTACTTCAAGCTCAACGGCAACATCAAGAGCGTCGACATCAACCAGGCGCTGGGCACCGACCGGCCCGCCAAGGTCGACAACGGCTCCGAGAACATCCTGGTCCTCGGCTCGGACACCCGTTCCGGCGTGAACAGGAAGCTCGGCGGCGGCACCGACGACGGCAGTGCCCGGTCCGACACGGCGATGATCGTCCACGTGTACAAGGGACACCGGAAGGCCGCCGTGGTCTCCGTTCCGCGGGACACCCTGATCGACCGTCCGTCCTGCAAGGACGCCAACGGTGTCAGGCACGGCGCGGCCACCGACGTGATGTTCAACTCCGCGTACTCCACGGGCGGCGCGACCTGCGCGGTCAAGACCGTCGAGGCCATCACGGGGGTCCGCATGGACCACTACCTGGAGGTCGACTTCTCCGGCTTCCAGAAGCTCATCGACGAGCTGGGCGGGGTCACGGTCACCACGACGAAGAGCATCGACGACCCGCAGAGCCACCTCGACCTCAAGGCCGGCAGGCACTCCCTCGACGGCGAGCAGGCACTCGGCCTGGTCCGCACCCGGCACGGTGTCGGCGACGGCTCCGACCTGGGCCGTATCCAGCTCCAGCAGGCGTTCGTCAAGGCCCTGATCAACCAGGCCGAGCAGGTGGGCGTCTTCACCAGCCCCAAGAAGCTCTTCGACCTGGCGGACACCGCGACGAAGGCGGTCACCACCGACTCCGGCCTGGGCTCGGTGAACTCCCTCGTCGACTTCGCGGACGGTCTGAAGTCCATCGGCTCGAAGAACATGCGCATGGTCACGATGCCGGTCGAGTACGACCCGTCGAACCCGAACCGGGTGATCGTGGCCAAGGCCAAGGCCGAGCAGGTATGGACGGCCCTGAAGCACGACCGGCCGATCCCCGCGAGCGCCACGAAGGGCACGGCGACGGGGGAGGCCAAGGGGGTCGTGACGTCGTCGTGAGGGTGCGGCGCCGTCGTGGCCGCTCACGCCGTTCCCCGCGCCGCCGGGAGCCGGTCCGCCGGTCCCGCCTGTCCTGAGGGACGCGGGGAACGGCGCGACAAAGCCCCCACCCGCCCGCGGGGAATAGATCACCAGTGCCCCCGGTTTTGGGGTATGCGGCCAGCCCTGGCAGACTGGTACGTCGGCCCCGGTTCACGTCCCGCAGCCCGCGGCGGCGACCCGGTGCCCTCCCGAAATCTAGGAGACACCTTGAAGCGCGAGATCCACCCCGAGTACGTCGAGACGCAGGTCAGCTGCACCTGTGGCGCGTCGTTCACCACCCGCAGCACCATCCAGTCCGGCACCATCCGGGCTGAGGTCTGCTCCGAGTGCCACCCGTTCTACACGGGCAAGCAGAAGATCCTCGACACCGGTGGCCGTGTGGCCCGCTTCGAGGCCCGCTTCGGCAAGGCTGCCGCCGGCTCCAAGAAGTAGCGAGCCCCATTTCGCCGGTCCACGGCCGTGTCCCCACGGGGGCACGCCCGGGACCGGCGTTTTTGGTCGCCCGCCTTCCCTTCCGTACGCAGTATCAGGAGCCCAAAAATGTTCGAGGCCGTCGAGGAACTCGTCGTCGAGCACGCCGACCTGGAGAAGCAGCTCGCCGACCCGTCGGTCCACGCCGACCAGGCCAACGCGCGCAAGCTGAACAAGCGCTACGCCGAACTCACCCCGATCGTCGGCACGTACCGCTCCTGGAAGCAGACCGGCGACGACATCGAGACCGCGCGTGAACTGGCCGCCGACGACCCCGACTTCGCCGCCGAGGTCAAGGAGCTGGACAAGCAGCGCGACGAGCTGACCGAGAAGCTGCGACTGCTGCTGGTGCCCCGGGACCCGTCCGACGACAAGGACGTGATCCTGGAGATCAAGGCGGGAGCCGGCGGCGACGAGTCCGCCCTGTTCGCCGGTGACCTGCTGCGGATGTACCTGCGGTACGCCGAGCGCGTCGGCTGGAAGACCGAGATCATCGACTCCACCGAGTCCGAGCTGGGCGGCTACAAGGACGTCCAGGTCGCGGTGAAGACCAAGGGCGGCAACGGCGCGACCGAGCCCGGGCAGGGCGTCTGGGCGCGGTTGAAGTACGAGGGCGGCGTGCACCGGGTGCAGCGCGTGCCGGCGACCGAGTCGCAGGGCCGTATCCACACGTCGGCGGCCGGCGTGCTGGTGACGCCCGAGGCGGAGGAGGTCGACGTCGAGATCAATCCGAACGACCTCCGGATCGACGTCTACCGGTCCTCGGGACCCGGCGGGCAGTCCGTCAACACCACCGACTCCGCGGTGCGCATCACGCACCTGCCCACCGGGGTCGTCGCCTCCTGCCAGAACGAGAAGAGCCAGCTGCAGAACAAGGAGCAGGCCTTGCGTATCCTGCGCTCCAGGCTGCTCGCCGCGGCGCAGGAGGAGGCGGAGAAGGAAGCCGCCGACGCCCGCCGCAGCCAGGTCCGCACCGTCGACCGTTCCGAGAAGATCCGCACGTACAACTTCCCGGAGAATCGCATCTCGGACCACCGCGTCGGCTTCAAGGCGTACAACTTGGACCAGGTCCTGGACGGCGACCTCGACGCGCTGATCCAGGCCTGCGTCGACGCGGACTCGGCCGCGAAGCTCGCGGCCGCGTAGGGGATGTCTCCTGCATCCGGGCGGAGGATGGACGCGGAACCTGATTAGGTGAGCCGAGCGGAGGAGGCTGGGACGAACAGCCTCCGCCGCGGCGGGCGACGCGGGGCGTCGGCGGGTGACGACGACGCGGCGGACGCGGGCGCCAGGGCCGGTGCCCCCCGGCCGGGCCCATGAGACACCCCCAGGCCATGCACGACCGAGTACGACACGGAGGACCAGCGTGAACCTGCTGCTCGCCGAGGTGGCACAGGCCACCCAGCGGCTGGCCGACGCGGGCGTGCCCTCGCCGCGCAACGACGCGGAGGAGCTCGCCGCGTTCGTGCACGGCGTGAAGCGGGGAGCGCTGCACTCCGTCAAGGACTCCGACTTCGACGCCCGCTACTGGGAGGTCATCGCCCGGCGGGAGCAGCGCGAGCCGCTCCAGCACATCACCGGCCGGGCCTACTTCCGCTACCTCGAACTCCAGGTGGGGCCGGGCGTCTTCGTACCGCGCCCGGAGACCGAGTCGGTGGTCGGCTGGGCCATAGACGCCGTGCGCGCCATGGACGTGGTCGAGCCGTCCATCGTCGACCTGTGCACCGGCTCCGGCGCCATCGCGCTCGCCCTCGCCCAGGAGGTGCCGCGTTCGCGCGTGCACGCCGTGGAGCTGTCCGAGGAGGCGCTCCAGTGGACCCGCAAGAACGTGGCGGGCTCCAGGGTCGACCTGCGCCAGGGGGACGCCCTGGACGCCTTCCACGACCTCGACGGTCAGGTCGACCTGGTGATCTCCAACCCGCCGTACATCCCGCTCACCGAGTGGGAGTACGTCGCCCCCGAGGCCCGCGACTACGACCCGGAGCTGGCCCTGTTCTCCGGCGAGGACGGCCTCGACCTCATCCGGGGCATCGAACGCACCGCGCACCGGCTGCTGCGCCCCGGCGGTGTCGTCGTGATCGAGCACGCTGACACCCAGGGCGGCCAGGTGCCGTGGATCTTCACCGAGGAGCGGGGCTGGGCCGACGCGGCCGACCACCCGGACCTCAACAACCGCCCCCGCTTCGCGACCGCCCGCAAGGCGCTGCCGTGAGCACCCCCCAGACCCCCTCCCGGAAGCCCCGGGAGTCCCGGAAGTACGTGTACTTCGTGTACGAGGAGGCCCGCTAGACATGGCACGGCGATACGACACCAATGACGCGACCGACCGCGTGACGGGTCTGCGCGAGGCCGCGTCCGCCGTCCGCCGGGGCGAACTGGTGGTGCTGCCCACGGACACGGTGTACGGCATCGGCGCCGACGCGTTCACCTCGGAGGCCGTCTCCGACCTGCTCGACGCCAAGGGCCGGGGGCGCAACATGCCCACCCCGGTGCTGATCGGGTCCCCGAACACGCTGCACGGGCTGGTCACCGACTTCTCCGAGCTGGCCTGGGAGCTGGTCGACGCGTTCTGGCCGGGCGCCCTCACCCTGGTCGCCAGGCACCAGCCGTCCCTGCAGTGGGACCTCGGCGACACCCGGGGCACCGTCGCCGTGCGCATGCCGCTGCACCCGGTCGCCATCGAGCTGCTCACCGAGGTCGGTCCGATGGCCGTCTCCTCCGCCAACCTCACCGGCCACCCGTCCCCGGAGACCTGTGACGCCGCCCAGGAGATGCTCGGCGACTCCGTCTCGGTGTACCTCGACGGCGGTCCGACCCCGGGCAACGTGCCCTCGTCGATCGTCGACGTCACCCGCGAGGTGCCGCTGCTGCTGCGCGCGGGCGCCATCTCGGCGGAGGAGCTGCGCAAGGTCGTACCCGACCTCGAGGTGGCGAATTGACAGCCCCTGACGCGGGGCGTGGCATAGGCAACGGGGAGCGCGCGGCGGAGATCACGACCACGTTCGTGGGGCTTCCGCGGGACAGCTTCCGCATCCTCCACGTCAGCACCGGCAACGTGTGCCGCTCGCCGATCACCGAGCGGCTGACCCGCCATCTCGTGACGGACCGGCTCGGCACCTTCCTGGGCGGCGGGCTGATCGTGGAGAGCGCGGGCACCTGGGGCCACGAGGGCGCCCCCATGGAGGCCAACGCGGAGGCGGTCCTGGCCGACTTCGGCGCGGACGCGACCGGGTTCACCGGGCGGGAGCTGCTCGACGAGCACGTCATCCGCGCCGACCTGGTGCTGACCGCCACCCGCGACCACCGCGCCCAGGTCATCTCCATGGGCCACTCCGCGGGCCTGCGCACCTTCACCCTGAAGGAGTTCACCCGGCTGGTCCGGGCGATCGACCCGGCGACGCTGCCCCCGCTGCACGAGGGCGTGGTCGTCCGCGCCCGCGCGCTGGTGCGTGCCGCGGCGGCGCTGCGCGGCTGGCTGCTGGCCCCCACGGCGGAGGCGGACGAGGTCTACGACCCGTACGGCGCCCCGCTGCCGTTCTTCCGTTCCGTCGGCGACGAGATACACGAGGCGCTGGACCCGGTGGTCACGGCGCTGACGGGCGTCCCCGCGCGGATGTAGCCCGAGGCGCCGTACACACCGCGCACCCCACCCACCCCGGGCCTACATTGGACCTACGTCACCTTCGACCGTCCGGAGCCCGTCATGTCGGTCAGCCCTACTCTCGTCGAGGCCGGTCCGCTGCGGCGGCAGGACCCGGAGCTGGCGGAGATCCTGCTGAGCGAGCTGGCCCGGCAGTCGACGTCGTTGCAGCTGATCGCCGCCGAGAACTTCTCCTCCCCGGCCGTGCTGGCCGCCCTCGGCTCGGCGCTCTCCAACAAGTACGCCGAGGGGTACCCGGGCGCCCGGCACCACGGCGGCTGCGAGATCGTGGACGTCGCCGAACGGCTGGCCGTCGACCGCGCCAAGGCCCTGTTCGGCGCGGCGCACGCCAACGTGCAGTCCCACTCGGGTTCGTCCGCCGTGCTGGCCGCCTACGCCGCGCTGCTGTGCCCCGGGGACACCGTGCTCGCCCTCGGGCTGCCGTACGGCGGTCATCTCACGCACGGATCGCCGGCCAACTTCTCCGGTCGCTGGTTCGACTTCGTCGGGTACGGCGTCGACCCGGAGAGCGGGCTCATCGACCACGACCAGGTGCGGGCGCTGGCCCGCAGCCACCGGCCCAAGGCGATCGTGTGCGGGTCCATCGCCTATCCCCGGCACATCGACCACGCCTTCTTCCGCGAGGTCGCCGACGAGGTCGGGGCCTATCTGATCGCCGACGCCGCCCACCCCATCGGGCTCGTAGCCGGGGGAGCGGCGCCGAACCCGGTGCCGTACGCCGACGTGGTGTGCGCGACCACACACAAGGTGCTGCGCGGACCGCGCGGCGGGATGCTGCTGTGCCGTTCGCCGGAGCTGGCCGAGCGTCTCGACCGGGCCGTGTTCCCTTTCACACAGGGCGGCGCCCAGATGCACACCATCGCCGCCAAGGCGGTGGCGTTCGGGGAGGCGGCGACGCCGGCCTTCACCGTGTACGCCCATCAGGTGGTCGCCAATGCGCGGGTGCTCGCGGCCGGCCTCGCGGACCAGGGGCTGGCGGTCACCACGGGCGGTACGGACACCCACCTGATCACCGCCGACCCCGCTCCGCTGGGCGTCGACGGACGCACCGCCCGCGGCCGCCTGGTCGCCGCCGGGATCGTGCTGGACAGCTGTGCCCTGCCGCACGGGGACGCGCGCGGCCTCCGGCTGGGCACCGCCGCGGTGACCACGCAGGGCATGGGGCCCGGGGAGATGACCCGGATCGCGGCTCTGCTGGCGGCGGTGCTGCGCGGTGCGACGGACCCGGGGAGGGTGCGTGACGAGGTGCGCGAGCTCACCGGTAGATTTCCGCCGTATCCCGGTGGAGACGGGGTAGGCGCAGCGTCGTAGAGCCGGTTGTACGCCGGCCTTACAGGCACACGTGCAACCATCGTCGCTACCCGGAAGTCCCCATACATATGCGAGCGTCGCTAGGGTGTGGGCTGTGATGGCCAGCGAGACCTGTGGGGAAGCCTGTGCGTGAATACCTGCTGACGCTCTGCATCACGGCCGCGGTGACGTATCTGCTGACAGGGCCGGTGCGGAAGTTCGCGATCGTGGCGGGGGCCATGCCGGAGATCCGGGCCCGTGACGTGCACCGGGAGCCCACTCCGCGGCTCGGCGGGATCGCGATGTTCTTCGGGCTGTGCGCAGGTCTGCTGGTCGCCGACCACCTGACCAACCTGAACGAGGTCTTCGAGAAGTCGAACGAGCCGCGGGCGCTGCTCTCCGGCGCGGCGCTGATCTGGCTGATCGGTGTGCTCGACGACAAGTTCGAGATCGACGCCCTGATCAAGCTGGGCGGCCAGATGATCGCCGCGGGCGTCATGGTCATGCAGGGGCTGACCATCCTGTGGCTGCCCGTCCCGGGCGTCGGCACGGTCGCCCTGACCCCGTGGCAGGGCACTCTGCTGACGGTGGCGCTCGTGGTCATCACCATCAACGCGGTCAACTTCGTCGACGGCCTGGACGGCCTGGCCTCCGGCATGGTGTGCATCGCGGCCGCGGCGTTCTTCATGTACGCGTACCGGATCTGGTACTCGTACGGCATCGAGGCCGCCGCCCCGGCCACGCTGTTCTCGGCGATCCTGATGGGCATGTGCCTGGGCTTCCTGCCGCACAACCTGCATCCGGCGCGGATCTTCATGGGCGACTCCGGCTCGATGCTGATCGGCCTGGTGCTCGCCGCCGGCGCGATCTCGATCACGGGGCAGCTCGACCCGGACGTGATGAACCTGTTCGCCGGGTCCGAGCGCAACGCCGTGCACCAGATGGTCCCGGTCTACATCCCGCTGCTGCTGCCGCTGACCATCATCGCGGTGCCGGCCGCCGACCTGGTGCTGGCGATCGTGCGTCGCACCTGGCGCGGCCAGTCGCCGTTCGCGGCCGACCGCGGGCACCTGCACCACCGCCTGCTGGAGATCGGCCACTCGCACAGCAGGGCGGTGCTGATCATGTACTTCTGGTCGGCGCTGATCGGCTTCGGGGCGCTGGCGTACTCGGTGAACTCCGCGTCCATGTGGATCGTGCTCGGAGTGGTCTTCCTCAGCGCGATCGGTCTGGGGCTGCTTCTGCTGCCGCGGTTCACCCCGCGGGTGCCGGTGTGGGCCCAGCGGTTCGTGCCGCCGCGCTACCGGCGCCGACGGGCCGGTCAGGAGGCCGCCGAGCCGACGGCCGTGACCGCCGAGGAGAGCGCCCCCGTCGTGCTGGAGAAGGCGGGGGAGCCGTGCGAGGAGCACCGCTCGCCGGTGCCCGCGGGCGTGGCCCGGGTCAACGGCGCGACCGCCGTCGGCCCCCGTTCACGCATGCTGGACCGGCACGCTTCCGAATCCTCGCGCTGACCACGCGCTGACCCCTTGCCGACCCCGCGTTGACTCCGCGCCGACCCTTGCAAGGTAAGAATCTGACTAGAGCATTGCCAAGTCGTGGGGGAGCAAAGACCCCTAATACCAGACACAACGGCTCGGTTTTCGCTCAGACGCGCATGTTCACCCTCATGTGTGACAGTGAGCACACCCACCAGGTAAAGACCTCATCAAATAGTTTGTGATACGGTTCACGAGAACCCCGGACAGAGCCGAAGGACCCGAGTGCGATGGTCCATTGGCGTGAGGACTTCGACCCTCCGGCCGGGACTACGCTCGTCCATGACGACACCTGCCCCCTGTGAAAGCGGAGTTGCCGCCATGCCGTCCAATGACGCCCGGATCCTGGCCCAGGCCGCCGTACCCACGGCCGCCGTCGGCGTGCTCGCTGCCGTCGTCAGCGCGGTCGTCGCGGGCGGCAAGGGGGCGATCGGAGCTGTCGTCGCGACGGTGGTCGTGACCCTCTTCATGGGGATCGGCCTCTACGTCCTGCAGCGCACCGCACGGTCGGCTCCGCAGCTCTTCCAGATGATGGGCCTGATGCTCTACGCGGCTCAGCTCCTGCTGATGGTCGTCTTTATGGCCGCGTTCAAGAACACGACGCTGTTCAACCCCCGGGCCTTCGCCATCGTGCTCGTGGCGGCCACGCTCACGTGGATCGCTGCCCAGACCCGCGCCCATATGAAGGCCAAGATCCTCTACGTGGAGCCCGAGAAGACCGGGCAGCCGTCGTGAGAGGTAGGCCCGGGATAAAGGCGCACGAGAGATGCTGCTATCGTCCGGTGCCAACTGCGGCATCGCGGGCGCGGGCATCTGAGCTGACGCCTGCTCAATCGCGAGGCGAGATGCCCCCCAGCCGCCCCCACATCCGAAACACCAGTCCCGTGCCGAACCGCGGCCATGCGCCGCGCCGACACAACGAGGTTGCCGTACCCATGCGCCACGATGAAGGAGCCCGCGGTGAGTGCTGACCCGACGCAGACGCTCGCTTTCGACACGAGCTGTCACCTGTTCGACGGGTGTGGCTTCCCGGCTCCGGGCCTGCACTCGTTCCTGTTCAAGCCGCTCTTCGGCGACGGCGACAGCAGCGTGTACTTCAACAAGACGATGCTGCTGGCGCTGCTCGGGTCGATCATCATCGTGGGCTTCTTCTGGGCCGCCTTCGCCCGTCCGAAGGTCGTCCCGGGCAAGCTTCAGATGGTCGCCGAGGCCGGCTACGACTTCGTCCGGCGGGGTGTCGTCTACGAGACCATCGGCAAGAAGGAAGGTGAGAAGTACGTCCCGTTCGTCGTCTCGCTGTTCTTCTTCGTCTGGATGATGAACCTCTGGTCGATCATCCCGGTCGCCCAGTTCCCGGTCACCGCGATCATCTCGTACCCGGCGGTTCTGGCCGGCCTCGTCTACATCACGTGGGTCGCGCTCACCTTCAAGCGCCAGGGCTTCGTCGGCTTCTTCAAGAACGTCACCGGGTACGACAAGACGCTCGGCGGTGTCCTCCCGCTGTCGATGACGATCGAGTTCTTCTCGAACCTCATCGTCCGGCCGTTCACCCATGCCGTGCGACTCTTCGCGAACATGTTCGCCGGCCACACCCTGCTGCTGCTCTTCACGATCGCCAGCTGGTACATGCTGAACGGCATCGGCATCGCCTACTCCGGTGTCTCGTTCGTCATGGTCCTCGTGATGACCGCTTTCGAGCTCTTCATCCAGGCTGTCCAGGCGTACGTCTTCGTACTGCTGACCTGCAGCTACATCCAGGGCGCGCTCGCCGAGCACCACTGAGCCGTCCCACCACTCATCCAGACACCCGGTGGCCAACCCCCACCGGTCCTTGAAAGAGAAGGAAGAACCGGCATGTCCGCTCTTGCGCAGGCCACCCTCGCCGCCACCCAGATCAAGGGCAACCTCGGCTCGATCGGTTACGGCCTCGCCGCGATCGGCCCGGGCGTCGGCATCGGCATCATCTTCGGCAACGGCACCCAGGCGCTCGCGCGCCAGCCCGAGGCGGCAGGCCTGATCCGTGCCAACCAGATCCTCGGCTTCGCCTTCTGTGAGGCGCTCGCCCTGATCGGTCTGGTCATGCCGTTCGTCTACCCGACCTCCTGACCCGACCGTCGCGCACCAATAGACGAAAGGCACTGATATGAGCCCCCTGGTTCAGCTTGCGGCTGAGGAGGCCGAGAACCCCCTCATCCCGCCGATCCCAGAGCTCGTCATCGGCCTCATCGCCTTCGTCATCGTCTTCGGCTTCCTCGCCAAGAAGCTCCTTCCGAACATCAACAAGGTTCTGGAGCAGCGCCGCGAGGCGATCGAGGGCGGTATCGAGAAGGCCGAGGCCGCGCAGACGGAGGCCCAGAGCGTCCTTGAGCAGTACAAGGCGCAGCTGGCCGAGGCCCGGCACGAGGCCGCGCGCCTGCGCCAGGAGGCTCAGGAGCAGGGCGCCACGCTCATCGCCGAGATGCGTGCCGAGGGCCAGCGGCAGCGTGAGGAGATCGTCGCCGCCGGTCACGCCCAGATCGAGGCCGACCGCAAGTCCGCCGCGCAGTCGCTGCGTCAGGACGTGGGCCAGCTGGCCACCGACCTGGCCGGCAAGCTCGTCGGCGAGTCCCTGGAGGACCACGCCCGCCAGAGCCGCGTGATCGACCGCTTCCTCGACGAGCTCGAGGAGAAGGCCGAGGCGGCCCGATGAACGGAGCGAGCCGCGAGGCACTGGCTGCCGCACGGGAGCGTCTCGACGCGCTGACGGACTCGACGTCCGTGAACGCGACGCGGCTCGCGGACGAGCTGGCGGCCGTCACCACGCTGCTCGACCGCGAGGGCGGCCTGCGTCGGGTCCTCACCGACCCGGCGCAGTCCGGCGAGGCCAAGGCCGAGCTGGTCCGGCGCCTGATCGGCGGCCAGGTCGGCGCGAACACGGCCGACGTGGTCACCGGCATGGTCCGGTCCCGCTGGTCGCAGCCCCGCGACCTGGTGGACGCGCTGGAGGAGCTGGCGTCCGTCGCCGACCTGACGGCCGCGGAGAAGTCGGGCACGCTGGACGACGTGGAGGACGAGCTGTTCCGGTTCGGCCGGATCGTCTCCTCCAGCACCGAGCTGCGCGCCGCGCTCACCGACCGCAAGGCCGGCACCCCGGCCAAGACCGAGCTGGTGCACCAGCTGCTCGTCGGCCGTGCCAAGCCGGTCACCGAGCGTCTGGTCACGCGCCTTGTGACCGCGCCGCGGGGACGTAGCCTGGAAGCGGGCCTGGAGGCCCTCTCCAAGCTCGCCGCGGAGCGCCGCAGCCGCGCCGTCGCCGTCGTCACCTCCGCGGTGCCGCTGAGCGAGCCGCAGAAGCGACGCCTGGGCGCCGCCCTCGCGAAGCTCTACGGCCGCGCGATGCACCTCAACCTCGACGTCGACCCCGAGGTCGTCGGCGGGATCCGGGTGCAGGTCGGTGACGAGGTCATCAACGGTTCCATCGCGGACCGGCTGGAGGACGCGGCCCGCCGCATGGCGAGCTAGCACCTCGGTAGTCGAGAACAAGCAGTACGTACTTACGACGGCCCGGGTTGGGCCGTACATGAAGAATCCCTGGGGGTCGCCCCCAGACCCCCCAAGTGAAACTTCGGGCCCAACAAGGAGAGCAGGGAACCCAGATGGCGGAGCTCACGATCCGGCCGGAGGAGATCCGGGACGCGCTGGAGAACTTCGTCCAGTCGTACAAGCCGGACGCGGCCTCGCGCGAGGAGGTCGGTACGGTCACCCTTGCCGGCGACGGCATCGCGAAGGTCGAGGGCCTGCCCTCGGCCATGGCCAACGAACTGCTGAAGTTCGAGGACGGCACCCTCGGCCTCGCGCTCAACCTGGAAGAGCGCGAGATCGGCGCCATCGTCCTCGGTGAGTTCAGCGGCATCGAGGAGGGTCAGCCGGTGCACCGCACGGGCGAGGTCCTCTCCGTCGCGGTGGGCGAGGGCTACCTCGGCCGCGTCGTCGACCCGCTCGGCAACCCGATCGACGGCCTCGGCGAGATCGAGACGTCCGGCCGCCGCGCCCTGGAGCTGCAGGCTCCGGGCGTGATGGCGCGTAAGTCGGTGCACGAGCCGATGGAGACCGGCTACAAGGCCGTCGACGCCATGACCCCGGTCGGCCGCGGCCAGCGTCAGCTGATCATCGGCGACCGCCAGACCGGCAAGACCGCCCTGGCCGTCGACACGATCATCAACCAGCGTGACAACTGGCGCTCGGGCGACCCGAAGAAGCAGGTCCGCTGCGTCTACGTCGCCATCGGCCAGAAGGGCTCGACCATCGCCTCCGTGCGTGGCGCCCTCGAAGAGGCCGGCGCGCTGGAGTACACGACCATCGTCGCCGCCCCGGCGTCCGACCCGGCCGGCTTCAAGTACCTGGCGCCGTACACCGGCTCGGCCATCGGCCAGCACTGGATGTACGACGGCAAGCACGTCCTCATCATCTTCGACGACCTCTCGAAGCAGGCCGACGCCTACCGCGCCGTGTCGCTGCTGCTGCGCCGCCCGCCGGGCCGTGAGGCCTACCCGGGTGACGTCTTCTACCTGCACTCCCGTCTGCTGGAGCGCTGCGCCAAGCTGTCCGACGAGATGGGCGCCGGTTCGATGACCGGTCTGCCGATCGTCGAGACCAAGGCCAACGACGTCTCGGCGTTCATCCCGACCAACGTCATCTCCATCACCGACGGCCAGTGCTTCCTGGAGTCGGACCTGTTCAACGCCGGTCAGCGCCCCGCGCTGAACGTCGGTATCTCCGTCTCCCGAGTCGGTGGTTCCGCGCAGCACAAGGCGATGAAGCAGGTCTCCGGCCGTCTGCGTCTGGACCTCGCCCAGTACCGCGAGCTGGAGGCGTTCGCCGCCTTCGGTTCCGACCTGGACGCCGCGTCGAAGTCGCAGCTGGAGCGTGGTTCGCGACTGGTCGAGCTGCTGAAGCAGGCGCAGTACCAGCCGATGCCGACCGAGGACCAGGTCGTCTCCGTGTGGGCCGGTACCACCGGCAAGATGGACGACGTCCCGGTCTCCGACATCCGCCGCTTCGAGAAGGAGCTGCTCGAGTACCTGCACCGCAAGGAGCAGGGCCTCATGACCTCCATCAAGGAGGGCGGCAAGATGTCGGACGACACCCTCACCGCTGTTGCCGACGCGATCGCCGAGTTCAAGAAGCAGTTCGAGACCTCGGACGGCAAGCTTCTCGGCGAGGACGCCCCGGCCGCGGCCAAGTGACGTAAGGAAGGGACCTGACTCATGGGAGCCCAGCTCCGGGTCTACAAGCGTCGCATCCGATCCGTCACCGCGACCAAGAAGATCACCAAGGCGATGGAGATGATCGCCGCCTCGCGTGTGGTCAAGGCGCAGCGCAAGGTGCGGGCCTCCGCGCCGTACGCGACCGAGCTCACCCGCGCGGTCACGGCGGTCGGTACCGGTTCGAACACCAAGCACCCGCTCACCACGGAGGCGGAGAACCCGACCCGTGCCGCGGTTCTGCTCCTCACGAGCGACCGCGGTCTGGCCGGCGCCTTCAACTCCAACGCCATCAAGGCCGCCGAGCAGCTGACCGAACGTCTGCAGGCACAGGGCAAGGAGGTCGACACGTACATCGTCGGCCGCCGTGGTCTGGCCCACTACACCTTCCGCGAGCGCAAGGTCGCGGAGTCGTGGTCGGGCTTCACCGACGAGCCCTCGTACGCGGACGCCAAGAAGGTCGCGGCGCCGCTGATCGAGGCCATCGAGACGGAGACGGCGGACGGCGGGGTGGACGAACTCCACATCGTCTTCACCGAGTTCGTGTCGATGATGACGCAGACGGCGCTCGACGACCGGCTGCTGCCGCTCAGCCTCGAAGAGGTCGCGGAGGAGGGCGCCGCCAAGGGCGACGAGATCCTTCCGCTGTACGACTTCGAGCCCTCGGCGGAGGACGTCCTCGACGCCCTGCTGCCGCGCTACGTGGAAAGCCGTATCTACAACGCGCTGCTCCAGTCGGCGGCTTCGAAGCACGCCGCCACGCGGCGTGCGATGAAGTCGGCCACCGACAACGCGGGCGAGCTGATCAACACGCTCTCCCGTCTTGCCAACGCGGCCCGCCAGGCCGAAATCACCCAGGAAATCAGCGAGATCGTCGGTGGCGCCAGCGCCCTGGCCGACGCGACCGCGGGGAGTGACCGCTAATGACCACCACTGTTGAGACCGCGACGGCCACGGGCCGCGTCGCCCGGGTCATCGGCCCGGTCGTCGACGTGGAGTTCCCCGTCGACGCGATGCCGGAGATCTACAACGCGCTGCACGTCGAGGTGGCCGACCCGGCCAACGCCGGCGAGAAGAAGACGCTGACCCTGGAGGTCGCCCAGCACCTGGGTGACGGCCTGGTCCGCACGATCTCCATGCAGCCCACCGACGGTCTGGTCCGCCAGGCCCCGGTCACCGACACCGGCGACGGCATCACCGTCCCGGTCGGTGACTTCACCAAGGGCAAGGTGTTCAACACCCTCGGTGAGGTGCTGAACGTCGACGAGAAGTACACGGGCGAGCGCTGGTCCATCCACCGCAAGGCCCCGAACTTCGACGAGCTCGAGTCGAAGACCGAGATGTTCGAGACCGGCGTCAAGGTCATCGACCTGCTCACCCCGTACGTCAAGGGTGGCAAGATCGGTCTGTTCGGCGGTGCCGGCGTCGGCAAGACGGTGCTCATCCAGGAGATGATCTACCGCGTCGCCAACAACCACGACGGTGTCTCCGTGTTCGCCGGTGTCGGCGAGCGCACGCGTGAGGGCAACGACCTCATCGAGGAGATGGCGGACTCGGGCGTCATCGACAAGACCGCCCTCGTCTTCGGCCAGATGGACGAGCCCCCGGGCACCCGTCTGCGCGTGGCCCTCGCGGGTCTGACCATGGCGGAGTACTTCCGCGATGTGCAGAAGCAGGACGTGCTGTTCTTCATCGACAACATCTTCCGCTTCACGCAGGCCGGTTCCGAGGTCTCGACCCTGCTCGGCCGGATGCCCTCCGCGGTGGGTTACCAGCCGAACCTGGCCGACGAGATGGGTCTCCTCCAGGAGCGCATCACCTCGACCCGCGGTCACTCGATCACCTCGATGCAGGCGATCTACGTCCCCGCGGACGACCTGACCGACCCGGCCCCGGCCACCACCTTCGCCCACCTCGACGCGACGACGGTTCTGTCCCGTCCGATCTCGGAGAAGGGCATCTACCCGGCCGTGGACCCGCTGGACTCCACGTCCCGGATCCTGGACCCGCGTTACATCGCGGCGGACCACTACAACACCGCCATGCGGGTGAAGACGGTCCTGCAGAAGTACAAGGACCTCCAGGACATCATCGCGATCCTCGGTATCGACGAGCTCGGCGAGGAGGACAAGCTCGTCGTCCACCGTGCCCGTCGCGTGGAGCGCTTCCTGTCCCAGAACACCCACGTCGCCAAGCAGTTCACCGGCGTCGACGGGTCGGACGTCCCGCTGGACGAGTCGATCGCCGCGTTCAACGCGATCATCGACGGCGAGTACGACCACTTCCCGGAGCAGGCGTTCTTCCTGTGCGGTGGCATCGAGGACCTCAAGGCCAACGCCAAGGAGCTGGGCGTCTCCTGAACTCGCTTGAGTTCGTGTGAGGGGGCGGGCGCGTCCCGCCCCCTCACTCACGCCCATTAGACTTGTATCCAACACCCGGTGATCCCACCGGGTGGTGACCCGAGGAGCCACCTTTGGCTGCTGAGCTGCATGTCGAGCTGGTCGCCGCCGACCGTCAGGTCTGGTCCGGCGAGGCCACCCTGGTCGTCGCGCGCACCACGTCCGGCGACATCGGCGTCATGCCCGGTCACCAGCCGCTCCTGGGTGTGCTGGAGTCGGGCCCGGTGACCATCCGTACGAGTGAAGGTGAAACAGTCGTCGCCGCGGTGCACGGCGGTTTCATCTCGTTCGCGGACAACAAGCTGTCGCTGCTGGCCGAGATCGCCGAGCTCTCGGACGAGATCGACGTCCAGCGCGCGGAGCGGGAGCTGGAGCGCGCGAAGGCGGAGGGTGACGCCACCGCCGAGCGACGCGCCGACGTCCGTCTGCGGGCGGCGACGTCGCGCTGACACACTGCGCGTATGCGTTGAACTGACTCAGCCGCGGCTGGGACCGGAGCCATCCGGTCCCAGC
>NZ_JBHZAN010000073.1:4750-28532 GCF_042754285.1 Streptomyces sp. NPDC059224 | reverse complement strand
TCGTTGTGTGTGTCCCCATCTAGTTGTGTGTTCTAAATTGATCCTGCCCCGTTCAGGGCCCCTCAATCTCCGGTGTTCTTTTTTGGCGGCCCCACCCGGTCGGGTGGCCCGCACAACACGTGATGCCGGTACCGGTGCGATCAGCGGCCCAGGGCTCGGCGGCCGCGCCCCTGCGAGAGGACCGGCAGGTTCTTGGCCGGCGCCTGGGAGCGCGTGTCCTCTTCGAGACGCAGGGCGAGCGCCGGGCAGCGGCGTACCGCACGCAGCGCCTTGGCTTCCGCGAAGCGCGGGACCTTCGCCTGCGCCACCGTCGGGAAGCCGTCCGCGCCCAGCTCGAACACCTCAGGGAGGATGTCCGCGCACAGGCCGTGGCCCCGGCACAGTGTCCAGTCGACGTAGATCTTCTGACGGCTGCCGCTGCTCTCCTCGGGCTCTGCGCCGCCCGGAATGCCGGTCGGCGTCTTGCCGTCCTCGAAGAGCGGCAGAACGCCCTCCACGGGCCGTCCGCAGCCGTTTCCGAGGACATGCGCGGCCAGGTCGTCGGTGAACGCCTTGATCGTCGATTCCAGGAACATCGCGGAGCCGTCCGGGTGCGAGCACGCCCCGCGCCGCTTCACGTTCTTGGCGACCTGCTTGAGCGCCTCCAGAGCGGCCGGTCCGCCGCCGTTGAGGATGTCCTCCATGCCGCGCGCGGCCGCCGGCAGACCGAGGTAGCAGGGACCGCACTGTCCCGCGCTCTCCTCCGCCAGCCACTGGGCGACCCGCAGCGACTCGCCCAGCGGGCACGTCTCCTGCGTGATCGGCAGGATCGCGCCGGCGCCCAGCGCACCACCCACCGCGTCCAGGGAGTTACGGGAGACGATCGCCTCGTTGACCGTCGCCGCGTCGATCCACTTGCCGTGGTAGCCGCCGGTCAGCACGCCCTGCGGCACCGGCGGGGCGCCGGCCAGTTGCAGGACGTAGCGCAGCGGCACACCCGTAGGCACCTCGATCACCATGGGGCGGGCGACCGCACCGGAGACCGTCAGCATGACGGTGCCCGGCTCGTCGTACAGGCCGGTGTTGCCGTAACGCTCCGGGCCGATCCGGGCGGCGATCGCCAGCTGCGCGAACGTCTCCGCGTTCGACAGCAGCGTGGGCGCGCCGCCGACCCCGTTCTGGGAGGCGCTCGTCTTGCGGCCGGGCGGGATCGCGGGGCCGCCGTCGATCGAACGGACCAGCGACGCGGCGGCACCGGTGACCATACGGACCGGGTTGCGCTGCACGAACGCCTTGAGGGCCGAGCGGCGGCCGGTGCTCAGGCCCCGTTCGGCGAGGGCCTGCTCCATCGAGCGCTGCGTGGACTCCCGGGTTACCCCCACCACGAGCGTGCGGGCACCCAGCGCCTCGGCGCACAGCAGCGCGCCGTCCAGGATCAGATGCGGGGCACGGTTGATCAGCACCGTGTCCTTGCGGCAGGCCGGCTCGTCCTCGCTGCCGTTGACGACGACCACCGGCCGGACGCCGCGCTTGATCGCCGCTTCGGCCACCGAGCGCAGCTTTTTGTGGAAGGGGAAGCCCGCGCCGCCGCGGCCCTTCAGGTTGATGCGTTCGGAGAGCTGCGCGAGCTGCTCCCCACCCAAGGGCTCAAGCGGCCCATGCACCTTGAGGTGCATGGGCAGATCGAGTCGTTCGACAAGGTCGAAGCCCGACGTGAGCTGCGGAAGGCCGACCACGCGGACTTCTGGTACGTCGGGCAGGGCCTCGTTCACCTATAGCCTCCGGAAGGCGTGTTCCAAGGTTCGCCCGAGCCCGGTGCGTCGTAGGACGCGCCGGGCGGTGGTTCGTTGGCGGGACCACTGTTGTACGTGTCATTCGAGTTGTACGTGCCATAGCGGGCGTTCGTCTCACCCGTGTCGTACACATCACGTCCGCCCGTTCCGGCCGCGCCCGGATTGCCATAGACCGGGATGCTGTATCCGGTGTCCTGGAGCGGGTCGTACGCCGACGGCGGCGCCTCGCCGACCGGCGGCGGGGACGGGACCGGCCAGGTGCCCGAGGTGCTGCCGGGGCCGTCCATGCGCGGGAAGGCCTCAGTGGGCTGCATGTCGAGCCGCTCCATGCGCGCGGTCTGTCCGGCGGCGAACGGCGACTGGGGCTGGGGCTGCCCGGGCGAGGAGGTGGCCCGGTAGGCGGCAGCGAAGCCGGAGGCGGGGTCGGGGGCGGGCGCTCCGGACGGGAACAGCGGGTTGGACCGCGGGGCCGAGGCGTTGGCCCGGGAGGACCTCGGTTCGCGTTCACGTCCGCCGTCGTAGCCCGGCATCCCGGACTCGCCCACCCGGGCGCGGCTGGCGTCCAGCTCGTCCAGGTCGGGCCGCTCCGAGCTGCCGAGGACGGAGACGAGACGGTCGGCGACCTTGCGCTTGAAGGGGCGCGGGGCGGCGCGCAGCGCGAGCGCGCCCATCACACCGACCAGGCACAGCTCGTACGAGATCATGAAGAAGGGCTTCGCCGCGCGGCCCGCGAACAGGCCGTGGATGAGCGCGGCGCACCAGGCCGGGTAAGCCAGCATGTGCATGGCCCGCCAGCGGGCCGCCACCACGGCGGGCGCGGCGAAGTTGCTGCGCAGGGCGCCGGTGACACCTACGAAGATCATCAGCAGTCCGGCCAGCGAACCGAGCCCGATCAGGCCGGCGCTTCCGGTGATGCCGAGCGAGAACGGGATGATCGCGGCGATCACCACGGTGTGATCGAGAGCGATCTTCGTGACGATGTGCACCAGCAGGAACGCGATCGAGGCGACCGCGGTCGTCCGGTGGACCGCCTGGCCGACGATCCGCTGGCGAGTGTTGAGGAAGATGCGGTCCTGTGCGATCAGGCCCCAGATAACCGAGCAGCTCAGCGAGACGAGCGACAGTACGCCCGCGCCGAAGTTCAAAAACGATTGGAACTGGCTGCCTCCGGTCAGCACGACCACGGGTATGAGCAGCAGAACGACAGCGGACGCCACCCCCCAGGCCGAACGGCCTGGCTTGGGGAGCGAGCTGTTACTACGACGAGGGTTCATGGGGGCAACTCCGAGCAGTTCGGGAAAGCGGTCCCGGTGCCGCAGCCTAAGTGGCGCCATACCGATCAGTACGAGGTTTGAGTTATTGCGTTGTTATCAAAGGGCAATGTGGGTCTTGTGATGTCCCTTAGTGGTTGTTACGCGAAGTAAGTTTTGAACCTGGTTCAACTCTCGTCCCGGTTGTCGCCTTGGACATACGTGTCAACCGTTGATACGTAAGCGCGTCGCGGCTTGCTCAAGTGCTGCGGTACCCTGACGCCATGCGTGCCGTACGCCTTCTGCTTAGCGGGCCGCGCTGATCAGTCCCGACCGCCGGACCAAACGGCCGGTCGGCATCGGCGCGGCGTCCCCTCCTGTGCGAGGGGATTTTTCGTTTCTAGAAAGTCACAGCCGCAGGCAGAGACGATCGATGGAGCTTTGAGGATCATGAGCGAGACGAACCCCGCTGCCGCCGCCACGTCGGCGGAGGCCGCGCCGCACCGCTACACGGCCGCCCTGGCGGCCGAGATCGAGGCACGCTGGCAGGACTTCTGGGACGCCGACGGCACCTACGCCGCTCCCAACCCCAAGGGTGACCTGGCAGGCGATCCCGAGGTGGTCGCCAGGCCCAAGAAGTTCATCATGGACATGTTCCCGTACCCGTCCGGGGCGGGGCTGCACGTCGGCCACCCCCTGGGCTACATCGCCACCGATGTCTTCGCCCGCTTCCAGCGGATGAACGGCCACAACGTCCTGCACACCCTCGGCTTCGACGCCTTCGGCCTGCCCGCCGAGCAGTACGCTGTGCAGACCGGCACGCACCCGCGTGTCTCCACCGAGTCCAACATCGAGAACATGAAGGCCCAGCTACGCCGCCTGGGCCTGGGCCACGACAAGCGCCGGTCGTTCGCCACGATCGACCCGGACTACTACAAGTGGACCCAGTGGATCTTCCTGCAGATCTTCAACTCCTGGTACGACGACGAGGCCAACAAGGCCCGCCCGATCTCCGAACTGATCGCCCAGTTCGAGTCCGGTGAGCGTGCCGTACCGGGCCACACGCGCGCGTGGAACGAACTGACCGCGACCGAGCGCGGCGACGTCCTGGGTGAGTTCCGGCTGGCCTACGCCTCCGACGCGCCGGTCAACTGGTGTCCCGGCCTGGGCACCGTGCTGGCCAACGAGGAGGTCACCGCCGACGGACGCTCCGAGCGCGGCAACTTCCCCGTCTTCAAGGCCAAGCTGCGCCAGTGGAACATGCGCATCACCGCCTACGCCGACCGTCTGCTGGACGACCTGGAGGCGCTGGACTGGCCCGAGGCGATCAAGCTGCAGCAGCGCAACTGGATCGGCCGCAGCGAGGGCGCCCGTGTCGACTTCCCGATCGACGGTGAGAAGATCACCGTCTTCACCACGCGCCCCGACACCCTGTTCGGCGCGACCTACATGGTGCTGGCCCCCGAGCACCCGCTGGTCGACACGTTCGTCCCGGCGGCCTGGCCCGAGGGCACCCACGACGTGTGGACCGGCGGCCACGCCACGCCCGCCGAGGCCGTGTCCGCGTACCGCGCGCAGGCCGGCGCCAAGTCCGATGTTGAGCGGCAGGCCGAGGCCAAGGACAAGACGGGCGTCTTCACCGGCGCGTACGCCACCAACCCGGTCAACGGCGCCAAGGTGCCGGTCTTCATCGCCGACTACGTGCTGATGGGCTACGGCACCGGCGCGATCATGGCCGTGCCGGCCGGCGATCAGCGCGACTTCGAGTTCGCGCGCGCCTTCGAGCTGCCGATCGTCTGCATCGTCGAGCCGACCGACGGTCGCGGCACCGACACCTCGACGTGGGAGGACGCCTTCGGCTCCTACGACGCGAAGATCATCAATTCCTCCAACGACGGCATCAAGCTGGACGGCCTGCCGGTCGCCGAGGCCAAGGCCCGCATCACCGAATGGCTGGCCCGCAAGGGCATCGGCGAGGGCACCGTCAACTTCCGGCTGCGTGACTGGCTGTTCAGCCGTCAGCGCTACTGGGGCGAGCCCTTCCCGATCGTCTACGACGAGGACGGCGTCGCCCACGCGCTGCCCGAGTCGATGCTGCCGCTGGAACTGCCGGAGGTGGATGACTACTCGCCGCGTACGTTCGACCCGGAGGACGCGGACACCCAGCCCGAGACGCCGCTGTCGCGCAACGAGGAATGGGTCAACGTGACCCTGGATCTGGGCGACGGGCCGAAGAAGTACCGCCGTGAGACCAACACCATGCCCAACTGGGCGGGTTCCTGCTGGTACGAGCTGCGTTACCTGGACCCGCACAACGACCAGCAGCTGGTCGACCCGGAGATCGAGCGGTACTGGATGGGTCCGCGCCAGGGCATGCCGCACGGAGGCGTCGACCTGTATGTCGGCGGCGCCGAGCACGCGGTGCTGCACCTGCTGTACGCCCGTTTCTGGTCGAAGGTCCTGTACGACCTGGGGCACGTCTCGTCCGTCGAGCCGTTCCACAAGCTGTTCAACCAGGGCATGATCCAGGCCTACGTCTACCGCGACGGCCGCGGTTTCCCGGTACCCGCCGCCGAAGTCGAGGAGCTGGGCGGCGAGTACTACCACCAGGGTGAGAAGGTCACCCGGCTGCTGGGCAAGATGGGCAAGTCCCTGAAGAACGCGGTGACTCCGGACGAGATCTGCGCCGAGTACGGTGCCGACACACTGCGCCTGTACGAGATGGCGATGGGCCCGCTGGACGTCTCCCGGCCGTGGGACACGCGCGCGGTGGTCGGCCAGTTCCGGCTGCTGCAGCGGCTGTGGCGCGTCATCGTCGACGAGGCGACCGGCGAGGCCACCGTCACCGACGCCGCTGCCGGCGAGGAGACGCTGCGCGCCCTGCACAAGGCGATCGACGGCGTCCGCCAGGACCTGGAGGGCCTGCGTTTCAACACCGCCATCGCCAAGGTCACCGAGCTGAACAACCACCTGACCAAGGCGGGCGACGCGGTGCCGCGTACGGTCGCCGAGTCGCTGGTGCTGATGATCGCTCCACTGGCCCCCCACATCGCCGAGGAGCTGTGGCGCAAGCTGGGCCACACCGACTCGGTCGTGCACCGGGACTTCCCGGTCGCCGACCCGGCCTACGTCGTCGACGAGACCGTGACCTGCGTCGTGCAGATCAAGGGCAAGGTCAAGGCTCGCCTGGAGGTGGCGCCGGACATCTCCGAAGAGGAACTGGAGAAGGTGGCCCTCGCCGACGAGAAGGTCGTCGCGGCACTGGACGGTGTGGGTATCCGCAAGGTGATCGTCCGCGCGCCGAAGCTGGTGAACATCGTCACGGCGTAACGGCCGCAGGCCGCCTCCGGGCGGTCCCCTACGGGCAGGTTCGGGGTTTTTCTGGAACTCCGGGCCTGCCCTTTGCGTTTACCGTTGAAGAGGGCGGCCGCCCCTGCCGTGCTCGGAAGCGGTCGGGAGACCGGGAGCCGAGGAGGAGCACCGTGGAAACAGTGATCGCCGTATTCGCCTTGCTCTTCCTGCTTTTCGTCGCGGGCGGGGCCTACGTCACGTTCAAGGCGGTCGGCGCCGCCAAGCGCGGTGTGGACCGTACGATCACACAGGCCCGGCGGACGGTCGAGGACCACACGCTGCGCGCCAGGTCCATGGTCCAGATCGGCCCGGCGGCCGAGATCGCCCAGTTGCGGCTCAGTCTGCGCACCTCGATGCGTGCCACCCAGGACGCGCTGGACGCGGGCGTCGCCGACGACGAGTCGCTGAAGGAGTCTCTCGGCCTCTTCCAGCGGCTCAGCGCGCACGGCCAGGAACTGGACGGCGACCTCAGGCGCCTGGAGACCGAGCCGGACCGGGCCACGCTCGCCGCGCGGCTGCCCGAGCTGCGCCGGCGCACCACACGCATCACCGAGTCCGCGGACGCGCTGCGGTGGGCGGTGCGTGACCGCGCCCACCGGTTCGCCGACGACGATCTGGACACCCTGAGCACGCAGATCGGTGTCGAGGCGGACGCCCTGCGGCACTGGACCCGTCCCGCCCCCGCGCCCGGAACCCCGCCGTGGCCCGAGGCCGCCGCCGGCCAGGGCGACCGCCAGACCTGGCCCGAGGCGCCCCGGTCCACCCCGGCCGCAGACCCGGCACAGCCCGCGATCACGCCGTCGGGGCGGCGTCCCGCCTACCCCTGGCAGAAGAAGCCCCGGCCGGAGAGCACCACTTGACAGGGCCGGTCCCGGTCACGGCGGGCGGGGGCGGGCTGCCGCCCCTGGGCTACGCCAGGTAACCTCCAGCTCATGTCCCGCCATGTCGCGATCGTCACCGATTCAACGGCCTACCTGCCGCCGCGGACGATGGAGCGCCACGGCATCACCGCGGTTCCCCTGACCGTGGTCCTCGGCGACCGGGCGCTCGAAGAGGGCACTGAGATCTCGACCCGTTCCCTGGCCCAGGCGCTGCAGAAGCGGCGCTCCGTCACCACGTCCCGGCCCAGCCCCGAGGTGTTCGCCGAAACGTACCGCAAGGTCGCCGAGTCCGGTGCCGACGGCATCGTCTCGCTCCACCTGTCCGCCGAGCTGTCGGGCACCTATGACGCGGCGGTCGTCGCGGCCCGTGAGGCACCCGTCCCCGTGCGGGTGGTGGACACCGGGATGGTGGCGATGGCGCTCGGTTTCTGCGCGCTCGCGGCGGCCGAGGCCGCCGAGGCGGGCGGCACGGCCGACGAGGCCGTCACGGCTGCGGAGAAGCGCGCTGCCGGCACCTCGGCGTACTTCTACGTCGACACCCTCGACTATCTGCGCCGCGGCGGCCGTATCGGCACGGCCCAGGCGCTGCTGGGCTCCGCGCTCGCCGTGAAGCCCCTGCTCCAGCTGGACGGCGGCCGGATCGAACTCCTGGAGAAGGTGCGAACGGCGTCCCGGGCCATCGCCCGTCTCGAGGAGCTGGCCGCCGAGCGGGCGGGCGGCGCCGAGGTGGACATCGCCGTCCACCATCTCGCCGCTCCCGACCGGGCCTCGGCCCTCGCCGACCGGCTGCGGGCGCGGGTGCCGGGGCTGGCCGAGCTGCACGTGAGCGAGGTCGGTGCGGTGATCGGCGCACACACCGGACCCGGGCTGCTCGGGGCGGTCGTCTCCTTGCGGTGACCTGTGGACCAGAGGGCGGAAGCCTCATGGTTCTCACTCGTGCGAGTGGTGAAGTTATCCACAACCGGCCCGTTGTCCACGGAACTTGACCAAGATCATCGCGAATCGGCGGCTGCCGCCATCCTCGTCGCATGGCACTTCGATCACGCTCACACGAGACACATGCGACCAGTGGCCCGGGCCGGGGCCCCACCTCCGACGGCCGTACCCGGAACCGTCGGCCCGCGGTCCGGGCCCGTACCCGGCGCCGCCCGGCTCCCGCGGAGGAACTGCGCCACCGGGCCCAGCTCCTCTTCGGCGAACGGGGAGTCACCCGGCCGAAGCCGGGGCACGGGCCCCCGCACACGGAGACGGTGACCGGTACCGGTGCCGCGGCCGGACTGACCGCCGCCACCTCCGGGGTGCGCGCGGCCGCGTCCGGCGTGCGAACCGCCGCGGCCGTACTGTCCACGGCGGCGGCCGTGATGTCCTCGGCCCGCGCGCTCGCCGACGAGAGCACGGCCCTGCGCCGACCCGCGCTCCCCGGGCTCCGAGCCCGGGTCGGGGTCGCCGTGCGGGAGCGGATGCCGGTGTGGCTGCAGACCCGCTGCGGGCTGGAGCGCCGGGGAGCGGTCGCCCTCGGGGTGGTACTCGTCGTGGCCGGGGCCCTGGCCGTGCAGCACTTCTGGACGGGCCGGACCGAGTCGGTGAGCGCGCCGGAGGTGGTGCGCGCCGAGGCGCCTTACGAGAAGAGTGAGGAGAAGGTTCCGGCCGCGGGCACCACTGCCGTCGCGGGGCCCGGCGCCCCGGCGGGGCCCGGCGGCGAGGTCGTCGTGGACGTCGCGGGGAAGGTCCGTGAGCCGGGGGTTCACTCCCTGCCGGCCGGGTCCCGGGTGACCGACGCGCTGCGGGCGGCGGGCGGGGTACGGCCCGGTACGGACACCGGCGGACTCAACCGTGCCCGATTCCTCGTGGACGGCGAACAGATCGTCGTCGGGGGACCCGCCCCGCCGGCCGCTCCGGGGCAACCGGCAGGCGGTGTTGCGACGGGAACGGGCCCGTCCGCCCCAATCTCCCTGAACACGGCGACCGTGGAGCAGCTCGACGCCCTGCCCGGCGTCGGCCCGGTGCTGGCCCAGCACATCGTCGACTACCGGACCGAGCACGTCGGTTTCCGCTCGGTCGACGAACTCCGCGAGGTGAAGGGCATCGGCGACCGCCGCTTCTCCGACCTGCGGGATCTGGTACGGCCATGAGCCCCGTGACCGACGGAGCGCCGCCAGGGTCCGGGACCGTGCGCCGGGCCGGGCACGCCGGCTCGGGCAGGCGGCTCGGGATCGCGCACCCCCGGCAGGACTCGGCGGCGGATCTGCGGCTGGTGGCGCCCGCGCTGGCCGCCTGGGCGACGGCCGCGCTGACCCTGGACGCTCCGGCGGCGTGGACGGCCGGGACCGTCGTCACCAGCCTGGTCGCCGGACTCGCCCTGCTGTGGCGGAGCCGCGCGAGCCGTTGGCCCCTCTCTGTGACCGGCAGCCCTTCGGCTGTAGGGCCCGGCACCCTGACCGGCAGCCCTCCCGGCCTCGGATCCGGCTGGGTGGCCGGTAACCGGAGGGCCCTCGGGTCCGGCTCGGCGGCCGGTAACCTTCCGGATCTCCGGCCCGGCAGGGTGTCCGGCAACAGCATCCCGTCAACCCTCCGGCCGACCTGGCGGAACGCCTCCGCCGGCGCTCTGCTCCTCTGTGTCGCCGGGGCCGCCGCCTCCGCGGGCCTGCACGGGGCGGATGTGCGCCGGGGGCCGGTGCCCGAGCTGGCCCGGGCCTACGCGACCGTGACCGTGGAGGTGGAGCTCACGGGCGACCCGTGGGTCAGCAGGCCGCGTGTGCGAGGGGACCACGCCACTCCGGTCGCCGTGCTGGTGCGCGGGGAGGTACGGCGGGTGGAGAGCGCGGATGGGACGGCGGTGACGACGCGGTCACCGGTGCTGATGGCTGTCGACCCCGGGGTGCGGGCGCCCGGTGGCGGTGGCCGCGCGCAGTGGCTCGGCCTGCTGCCCTCCACGCGGCTGCGGGTGAGCGGGCGCCTGGCACCGGCGACGGCCGGAGGGGACCGTACCGCGGCGATGCTGCGGGTGCGGGAACACCCCGCGCCGGTGGTGGTGGGTGAGCCCAGCGGCCCGCAGCAGCTGGCCGGGCGGTTGCGGGCCGGACTGCGGAAGGCGACCGACGGGCTGCCCGAAGACCCGCGGGCGCTGTTGCCCGGACTGGTCGTCGGGGACACCTCGCGGATCACGCCCGAACTGGACGAGACCTTCGAGGAGACCGATCTCGCGCACACCCTCGCGGTCTCGGGCAGCAACCTCACCGTCCTGCTCGCCCTGCTCATCGGTCCGCCGGGACTGGCCCAGCGGGTGGAGCGGCGCGGCCTGGCCCCACGACTGGGGCTGTCGCTGCGATCCACTGCGCTGTCCGCGTCGGCACTCACCCTCGGATTCGTGGTGGTGTGCCGCCCGGACCCCAGCGTGCTGCGGGCCGCGGTCTGCGGAGCCGTCGCCCTGCTCGCCCTGGCGACCGGCCGCCGCAGGTCCCTGATCCCGGCGCTGGCGACGGCGGTTCTGCTGCTGGTGCTGTACGACCCGTGGCTGGCCCGCAGTTACGGATTCCTGCTGTCCGTCCTGGCCACCGGCGCGCTGCTGGTACTGGCGCCCGGCTGGAGCGAGGCGCTGCGGCGGCGCGGGGTGCCGAAGCGGGTGGCCGAGGGACTGGGTGCGGCTGCCGCCGCGCAGGCGGTGTGCGCGCCGGTGGTCGTGGTGCTGTCGGCGCGGGTGAGTCTGGTGGCGGTGCCGTGCAATCTGCTGGCCGAGATCGCGGTCGCGCCGGCCACGGTGCTGGGGTTCGGGGCGCTGGTGGCGGCCCCGGTGGCGATGCCCTTGGCCAAGGCGCTGGCGTGGTGCGCGGGTTGGCCCGCCGGGTGGATCGCGGGGATCGCCCGGACCGGGGCCGCGTTGCCGGGTGCGGGCGTGGACTGGCCGGGGAGCTGGACGGGGGCGCTGCTGCTGGCCGGGGCCACGGTGGTCGTCGTACCGCTGGGGCGGCGGTTGCTGCGGCATCCGTGGTGGTGCGGTGCGTTCGGGCTGTTGCTCGTGCTGTTGGTGGTACGGCCGGTTCCCCTGACCCGGGTGATCACGGGCTGGCCGCCGCCCGGCTGGCGGCTCGCGATGTGCGACGTCGGACAGGGCGACGCGACGGTGCTCGCGGCGGGCGCCGGTACGGGCGTGGTGGTGGACGCCGGGCCCGATCCGGCGCTGGTCGATCGCTGTCTGCGTGAGCTCGGCATCACCCGTGTCCCGCTGGTCCTTCTGACCCACTTCCATGCCGATCACGTCGGCGGGCTGCCCGGGGTGCTGCGCGGACGGACGGTGGCGCAGATCGAGACGACCGGGTTCGAGGAGCCGGCGGAGCAGGCCGAGTTCGTACGCAGGGAGGCGGCCGAGCACCGGATCCCCGTCACGCGCGCGGTCGCCGGGGAGCGGCGCAGCACCGGTGGGCTGGACTGGCAGGTGCTCTGGCCACCCCCCGACCCGGCACCGTTGCCCGACGGTCCGAATGACGCCAGTGTCACCCTGCTGGTCCGTTCGGCCGGGCTGCGGATGCTCCTGCTCGGAGACCTCGAACCCCCGGCCCAGCAGGAGCTGCTGAGATCACCGGCGGCCGCCGAACTTGGGCGGGTGGATGTCCTGAAGGTGGCTCATCACGGGTCCGCGTATCAGGATCCGCAGCTGCTGCGGCTGGTGGCGCCCCGCGTGGCGCTCATCTCGTGCGGGGAGGACAACCCGTACGGCCATCCGGCGCCGGACACGGTGACGCGGCTCCGGGACGCGGGCGCGGTGGTGCTGCGGACCGACCGGGACGGGGCGCTCGCCGTGACCGGCGGCCGTGCCGGGCGGGAGGCGGGGAAGCTGGCGGTGGCGCGAGACTGAGGGCATGAACTCGCTGAACAGCACGCAGGTCGACGCCTACCTCCACCGGCTCGGGGCCGCCCGCCCCGCCCGGCCCACCGCCGAGGCCCTGCGTGACCTGCATCTGAGACATCTGCGGACCATCCCCTTCGAGAACCTGTCCATCCACCTGGGCGAGGAGATCGTGCTGGCGGAGGAACCGCTGCTGGACAAGGTGGCGGGCGCGGGCCGGGGCGGGTTCTGTTACGAACTCAACGGCGCCTTCTCGGTGTTGCTGACCGCGCTCGGTTTCGAGGTGGCACTGCTGGCGGGCCGGGTGTACGGCGAAGAGGGGCGGCTCGGCATCCCCTACGACCATCTCGCGCTGCGCGTCAGGGCGGTGGACGGCGGTGAGTGGCTCGCCGATGTCGGGTTCGGGGCGCACAGTCACTACCCGCTGGCATTCGCGGAACGGGGTGAGCAGGAGGATCCGGGCGGCACGTTCCTGATCACCGGGGCCGCGCCGGACGCGGCCGGGGCCGGGCGACAACCGGGTGCGCCGGCCGGGGACCTGGACGTGCTGCGGGACGGGAAGCCGCAGTACCGGCTGGAGGTCCGGCCGCGGGTTCTCGGGGACTTCACGGCCGGGGCGTGGTGGCACAGCACCTCGCCGTCGTCCCACTTCACGCAGTCGCTGGTGTGTTCCCGGGTCACCGAGGACGGTGGGCGGATCACGCTCGGCGGGCGGACGCTGACGGTGACGGCGGCTGACGGGGCCCGTGAGGTACGGGAGTTGGAGGGTGACGAGGAGGTGCTGCGGGTCTACCGGGAGCGGTTCGGGATCGACCTGGACCGGGTGCCCGCCGTTCGAGATCCACGGAACGCCGACCGCAATGGCTAATTCGGACACCTGAGGAGAACACGTCACTACCGGCTCGTAGCAGGCTGCTCATGGGTAGTTCCGGCAGATGCGCCGGATTCCCGTGATGTGGTCTCGTGTTGCACCGAAAGCCGCATCAGTGATCGAATGTTTCTTCGGTAACTGATGGTGGCGGAGCGTACAGGGGTGGCGTTGATGTTCGGCGGCTTGAGGGGAAACCGAACGAACCGGGTGCAGCGGACGAGTCCCCTCGCGGCAGTGCAGACTCCACCCGACGCCGGGGTGCTGAGCTGCCGGGTGCTCGACCCGGTCAACGAGCCGGTGACAAAAGCCGAGTTCACGGTCAGTGACACCCTGGGGTGCACGGTGGTGAGCGGGGGTGTGGATCCCTACGGGTCGTTCGTGACCGCCGTGCCGGCCGGGGAGTACCGGCTCGCGGTGTCCGCCGAGGGATTCAGGCCGTACCGGGCCACCGCGCAGGTCGGCGAGAACAGCCTCGCCTCGCTCGGTGACATCACCCTCCAGGTCGCCCGGCCGCCGGAGCTGCCGGCGCCGGGGGAGTGGGAGATCGAACCGACGCATTCCTCCATCGCCTTCACCGCCCGGCACATCGGACTGGCACGGATCCACGGGCGGTTCAACTCGTTCGCGGGCGCGGTGCGGATCGCCGACCCGGTGGAGCGGTCCGCCCTGCACGTCGTGATCGACGCCGCGACCATCGACACCGGCGTGCGGATGCGGGACGACCACCTGCGCTCGGTGGATTTCCTGGACGTGGTGCGGTTTCCGACGCTGGAGTTCTACGGCGACCGGTTCGCGCACCGGGGCGGGACCAGGTGGGGCGTCACCGGGGCGCTGTCTCTGCACGGCGTGACCCGGACGGTCACCCTCGCACGGAGTACCTCGGGCTCGGCAACGGCATGGAGGGCGAGGTGCGGGCGGCCTGCCGGGCCACGACCGAACTGCACCGGGACGACTTCACCGTGAGCTGGCAGACGATGCTGGCGCGCGGGATCGCGGTGGTCGGACCGAGCATCCGCGTCGACCTCGACGTGCAGATCGTACCCAAGGGCTGAGCCGCCCGCTCCTGCTCCGTCCTGCTCGTTGCGGCCTGCGGCGGTAGCCGAGAATGGTGCCGTGAGCGATGTGAGACATGTGCTGGTGCTGCCGGACCGTGATGCCGCGGAGGAAGCCGCCGAGGCGCTCGGGGAGCGCTTCGGTATCCGTGAGGAGCCGCGGCTGGTGCGGGACGCGCTGGCGGGGGAGGACGACGCCGAGGACGCCCAGTGGCTGGTGCTGCTGAGGGATGCCGAGGGGCGACTTGACCCGGCGGAGCTGGACGAGTTCGCCGGCGAGTGGGAGGGGTGGCGGGAGGAGCCGTAGCGGGTACGCGCGGCCCGTTGTCAGTGGGCCGTGGGATGCTGGGCGAGATGGCAAAGAAGACTGCTGATGACGATCCGCTCGCCCCGTTGACGCTCGCCGTGGGGCAGGAGGAGCTGCTGCTCGACCGTGCCGTGCAGCAGGTGGTGGCCGCTGCCCGGGCCTCCGACGCCGACACGGACGTGCGGGACCTGACCCCGGACCAGTTGCAGCCCGGCACGCTCGCGGAGCTGACCAGCCCGTCGCTCTTCGCGGAGCGCAAGGTCGTCGTCGTACGCAACGCGCAGGACCTGTCCGCCGACACGGTCAAGGACGTGAAGGCATACCTCGGGGCGCCCGCCGAGGAGATCACGCTGGTGCTGCTGCACGCGGGCGGGGCCAAGGGCAAGGGGCTGCTGGACGCGGCACGCAAGGCCGGGGCGCGGGAGGTCGCCTGCCCGAAGATGACCAAGCCGGCGGACCGGCTCGCGTTCACCCGGAGCGAGTTCCGCGCGCTGGGACGCTCCGCCACGCCCGAGGCCTGCCAGGCGCTCGTCGACGCCATCGGCAGCGATCTGCGGGAGTTGGCCTCCGCCGTGACCCAGCTCGCCGCCGATGTCGAGGGCACCATCGACGAGGCCGTCGTCGGGCGGTACTACACCGGACGGGCCGAGGCGTCGAGCTTCACCGTCGCCGACCGGGCCGTGGAGGGGCGCACGGCTGAGGCGCTGGAGGCGTTGCGCTGGTCGCTGGCGACCGGGGTCGCCCCGGTGCTGATCACGAGTGCGCTCGCGCAGGGGGTGCGGGCGATCGGGAAGCTCTCGGGTGCGCGGGGCGGGCGGCCCGCCGATCTCGCGCGGGAGCTCGGTATGCCGCCGTGGAAGATCGACCGGGTACGGCAGCAGATGCGGGGCTGGACGCCCGACGGGGTGGCGGTGGCGCTGCGGGCCGTCGCCGAGGCCGACGCGGGCGTCAAGGGCGGCGGGGACGATCCCGAGTACGCCCTGGAGAAGGCCGTGGTGACCATCGCGCGGGCGGCGCGGTCGCGAGGCCGGGGATAACGGACCGGGCCTGCGGCAGGGGGCTCGGAAATGCCGGAAGCCCCGGCGTCCGCCCTGGGGAAGGGCGGAATGCCGGGGCATCGGTTCAAGCTTTTCGAGCCCGTTCCCGCGTGGCGAACGCAGGCCGCGAACAGGCTCTGGGGGCCGGTCGGGGGCGGATGAGAGAGGGCCCGCCCGGGTCCTTCCGGCGTCGTATCAAGTGTCAGCCCTGGAGGGACGCGACCTTGGAAGCGAGCGCCGACTTCTTGTTGGCGGCCTGGTTCTTGTGGATGACGCCCTTGGAGACGGCCTTGTCGAGCTGACGCGCGGCAGCGCGCTGGTACTCGGTGGCCTTCTCGACGTCACCCGCGGCAGCGGCCTCACGGGCCTTGCGGATCGCGGTCTTCAGGGAGGACTTGACGGCCTTGTTGCGCAGCCGAGCCTTCTCGTTGGTCTTGATCCGCTTGATCTGGGACTTGATGTTCGCCACGAAAGAGCCTTTTCAGGTTCTGGTGCGGGACCGTGCAGATCCCGTACCGGTGATTTCTCGAAGACGTGCCTCGTGCTGAGAGGGCATGAGACACAGCTGCCCACACTAGCAGCGGGGCGGGGAACCGCCCAAACCGGTCCCCGGTCCCCCGTCATGGGACCATGGAGGCTACGTATCGATCCGACCCGAGGCATAAGGCGCCTCAAGAGACAGGACCCTGCGTGCCCGCGACCCCTAAGAATGTGCCCGAGCCGAGCCGTACCGACCCGGCTCTGATCCGCAATTTCTGCATCATCGCGCACATCGACCACGGCAAGTCCACGCTCGCCGACCGGATGCTCCAGCTGACCGGTGTGGTCGAGCAGCGGCAGATGCGTGCTCAGTACCTCGACCGGATGGACATCGAGCGCGAGCGCGGAATCACGATCAAGTCCCAGGCGGTGCGTCTGCCCTGGGCCCCGACCGAGGGCCCCGACCAGGGCAGCACGCACATCCTCAACATGATCGACACCCCGGGGCACGTCGACTTCACCTACGAGGTCTCGCGGTCGCTGGCGGCCTGCGAGGGGACCGTCCTCCTCGTCGACGCCGCCCAGGGCATCGAGGCGCAGACCCTCGCCAACCTCTACCTGGCGATGGAGAACGACCTCACGATCATTCCCGTGCTCAACAAGATCGACCTGCCGGCGGCACAGCCGGAGAAGTTCGCCGAGGAACTGGCGAACCTGGTCGGCTGCGAGCCGGACGACGTGCTGCGGGTCTCCGCCAAGACCGGCCTCGGCGTCGACGCCCTGCTGAACAAGGTCGTCAAGGAGATCCCGGCTCCGGTCGGCGTCGCCGACGCGCCCGCCCGCGCGATGATCTTCGACTCGGTCTACGACTCCTACCGCGGTGTCGTCACCTACGTCCGTGTCATCGACGGCCAGCTCAACAAGCGCGAGCGCATCAAGATGATGTCGACCGGCGCCACCCACGAACTGCTGGAGATCGGTACGAACTCGCCCGAGATGCTGGGGGCCGACGGCCTCGGCGTCGGCGAGGTGGGCTACCTGATCACCGGTGTGAAGGACGTCCGGCAGTCCAAGGTCGGTGACACCGTCACCAGTCAGCAAAAGGGAGCCACGGAGGCCCTCGGCGGCTACAAGGACCCGAAGCCGATGGTCTTCTCCGGTCTGTATCCGCTGGACGGCTCCGACTACCCGGAGCTGCGCGAGGCCCTCGACAAGCTGCAGCTCAACGATGCCGCGCTCGTCTACGAGCCGGAGACCTCCGCTGCCCTCGGCTTCGGCTTCCGCGTCGGTTTCCTCGGCCTGCTGCACCTGGACGTGATCCGGGAGCGACTGGAGCGCGAGTTCGGGCTCGACCTGATCGCGACCGCCCCGAACGTGGTCTACCGCGTCGTCATGGAGGACGGCAGCGAGCACACGGTCACCAATCCGAGCGAGTTCCCCGAGGGGAAGATCGGCGAGGTGTACGAGCCGGTCGTGCGCGCCACCATTTTGGCGCCCAGCGAGTTCATCGGCTCGATCATGGAGCTGTGCCAGACCCGGCGCGGCACCCTGCTCGGGATGGACTACCTGTCCGAGGACCGTGTCGAGATCCGGTACACGCTGCCGCTCGCGGAGATCGTCTTCGACTTCTTCGACCAGCTGAAGTCGAAGACGCGCGGTTACGCGTCACTGGACTACGAGCCCACCGGCGAGCAGACGTCCAGCCTGGTCAAGGTCGACATCCTGCTGCACGGCGACAAGGTGGACGCCTTCTCGGCGATCACGCACAAGGACGCGGCGTACGCGTACGGGGTCCGGCTCGTCGCCAAGCTGCGCGAGCTCATCCCCAGGCAGGCCTTCGAGGTCCCCATCCAGGCGGCCATCGGCTCCCGGGTGATCGCCCGCGAGACCATCCGCGCCATCCGCAAGGACGTCCTCGCCAAGTGCTACGGCGGCGACATCTCCCGCAAGCGCAAGCTGCTGGAGAAGCAGAAGGAAGGCAAGAAGCGGATGAAGATGGTGGGTTCCGTGGAGGTTCCGCAGGAGGCCTTCATCGCCGTCCTGAGCAGTGATGACAGCGCGGGATCGGCCAAGAGCAAGAAGTAACCACCGGTAACAATCGGCCGCGGCCGCAAAACGGGTACAACAGGGGTCCGCCGTACGAAAGTGCGGCGGACCCCTACGCGTGCGTAGCGTCGCTCTGCGTGGAACATGCGGGGAAACAGACAGGCCGGTGCCCCTTACGTACGGGCCGATCGCGGCTTACTCTGATCCCTGCTCCATAGTTACTCGCGAGTTAAACAAGTAGCGCGAACCGCACCGTGAGTGAACCCAGCCGCACTGAGCCAGCCGCACCGTCGCGGGCCCCCCGGAGGATGTCGTGAGCGACACGCAGACACTGATCGAGAACCGTCCGCCGTCTGTGGCGGCCCTCTTCCTGGAGCGTGTGGCGGCCACACCGGACGCCGAGGCCTATCGGTACCCGGTGCCGGCAGCCTCCGGCCAGGGCCCGGACGACTGGAAGTCGCTGAGCTGGGCCCAGGCGGCCGAGCGTGTCTACGCGATCGCGGCCGGCCTCATCGAACTCGGCATCCAGCCCGAGCAGCGGGTCGCCCTCGCCTCTTCCACCCGCGTCGAGTGGATCCTCGCCGACCTCGGCATCCTGTGCGCGGGCGCGGCCACCACGACCGTCTACCCGCAGACCAACGCCGAGGAGTCGGCGTTCATCCTGTCCGACTCCGGCAGCCGGGTGCTGATCGCGGAGGACGCGGCACAGGTCGCCAAGGCCGTCGAGAAGCGCGCCGAGCTGCCCGAACTCACCAAGGTCGTCGTCATCGACCCGGCCGGCGCGGAGACGGGCGACTGGGTTCTCACCCTCGCCGAGCTGGAGGAGCGCGGTGCCAAGTACCTCGAGAAGCACCCCGAGCTGATCAAGGAACGGGTCGGCGCGATCACCAGGGACCAGCTCGCCACGCTCATCTACACCTCCGGCACCACCGGCCGCCCCAAGGGCGTACGGCTGCCGCAGGACAACTGGTCGTACATGGCGAAGGCGATCGCCGCGACCGGGCTGGTCGGCGCCGACGACGTGCAGTACCTCTGGCTGCCGCTCGCCCATGTCTTCGGCAAGGTGCTCACCTCAGGGCAGATCGAGGTCGGTCACGTCACCGCCGTCGACGGCCGCGTCGACAAGATCATCGAGAACCTTCCGATCGTGCAGCCGACGTACATGGCCGCCGTGCCGCGCATCTTCGAGAAGGTCTACAACGGTGTCGCGGCGAAGGCCCGTGCCGGCGGCGCGGCCAAGTTCAAGATCTTCCAGTGGGCGGCCGAGGTGGCCCGCGAGTACGCCAAGGCCACCCAGGACAACTTCCGCCGCACCGGCTCCGCCACCGCGCCCTTCGGGCTCACCGCCAAGCACAGGGTCGCCGACGGGCTCGTCTACTCCAAGCTGCGGGAGGCCTTCGGCGGGCGGCTGCGTGCCTGTGTCTCCGGGTCCGCCGCACTGGCACCCGAGATCGGCTACTTCTTCGCCGGCGCCGGGGTGCACATTCTCGAGGGCTACGGTCTGACGGAGTCCTCCGCCGCGTCCTTCGTGAACCCCGGCGAGGCCTACCGCACCGGTACGGTCGGCAAGCCGCTGCCCGGCTGCGAGGTACGGATCGCCGACGACGGGGAGATCCTGCTCCGCGGTCCCGGCATCATGCAGGGCTACCACGGGCTGCCGGAGAAGACGGTGGAGGTCCTGGAGGCCGACGGCTGGTTCCACACCGGTGACATCGGTGAGCTGTCCCCCGACGGCTATCTGCGGATCACCGACCGCAAGAAGGACCTCATCAAGACGTCAGGCGGCAAGTACATCGCGCCCGCGGAGGTCGAGGGACAGTTCAAGGCGGTCTGCCCGTACGTCTCCAACATCCTCGTGCACGGCGCCGACCGGAACTTCTGCACGGCCCTGATCGCCCTCGACGAGGTCGCGATCCTGGAATGGGCCAAGGAGAACGGCCTGGACGGCAAGTCCTACGCGGAGGTGGTGGCCGCGCCGGCGACCGTCGAGATGGTCGACGGCTACGTCAAGCAGCTCAACGAGGGGCTGCAGCGCTGGCAGACCATCAAGAAGTTCCGGCTGCTGCCCCGGGACCTCGACGTGGAGCACGGGGAGATCACGCCGAGCCTGAAGGTGAAGAGGCCGGTCGTCGAGCGCGGCTACAAGCACCTCATCGACGAGATGTACGCGGGGACGCGCGAGGCGTAGGGGTCTCGGCGTCAGGTGCCGGCGCGCGGGGGCTGGTCGCGCAGTTCCCCGCGCCCCTGCGGCCGTATCAACTGGTGCAGCTCAGCGACTTCGGCCCGCAGCGCCGGCGTGTCCAGCGGGCCGTCTCCCGACAAGTGGTCCTCCAGGACCTCCAGGCGTTTGCTCAACTCGCCGAAATCAGCCTGTTCCCGCGTCAACAGTGCCTGCAACTGCTGGTTCTTCCTGTGCAGCTCCAAGAACACGTTGACCTTCGCCCGCAGTACCCACGGGTCGAAGGGCTTGGTCAGATAGTCCGCCGCGCCCGTCGCGTAGCCGCGGAAGGCGTATCCGGCGTCCTCCTCCGCTCCCGTCAGGAAGATGATCGGGACGTCCTTGGTCTGGTCGAGGCGTTTGATGTTCGCGGCCGTCTCGAAGCCGTCCATGCCCGGCATGCGGATGTCGAGGAGGACCACGGCGAAACGGCGTCGCAGCAGGGCCTTCATCGCCTCCTCGCCGGAACGCGCCCGCACTATCGGCTCGTTCAGTGATCCCAGCACGGCCTCCAGCGCGATCAGATTGTCCTCCATGTCGTCGACCAGAAGGATGCCGGCCCGTTCGTCAGTGATCATCGCCCCGTCCGTTCCTTGTCGGCGGTTTCGTCGCCTTCCGTGCTGTCGGGGTCCAGAAGCGCGCAGACGACGGTGAGCAGCCGGTCGATGTCGACGGGTTTGGGTACGTAGTCGTTGGCGCCGCGCGCGATGGACTTCTCCCGGTCGCCGGGCATCGCCTTCGCCGTCAGCGCGACGATCGGCAGGCCGGTCCAGCGGGGGGCGCGGCGGATGGCGGCGATGGTCTCGTATCCGTCCATCTCCGGCATCATGATGTCCATCAGGACCAGTTCGACGTCCGCGTTGCGTTCAAGGGTCTCGATGCCCTCCCGGCCGTTCTCGGCATACAGCACGGGCATGCCGACGCGGCCAAGGACGTGGGTGAGCGCGAACACGTTGCGGATGTCGTCGTCGATGATCAGGACGCGGCGGCCGGGCAGGATCTGACCGGCGCGGCCGGACTGCCAGGCCTCCATTTTGGCCGGGGCCGGCCAGGAGTCGTCGGTGTCGGGGGTACCGGGCCTGGCGGGGTCGGGGGCCGGCAGGGTGCGGTCCTCGGTGGTGGGGCCCGCCGCCGTGTGGCCGGGGCTGACGACCGGGACGTACAGCGTGAACGTCGAGCCCTTGCCCTGTTCGCTGGCCGCGACGATACGGCCGCCGAGAAGGCCGGCGATCTCGCGGCTGATGGACAGGCCGAGGCCGGTGCCGCCGTACTTGCGGTTCGTGGTGCCGTCGGCCTGCTGGAACGCCTCGAAGATCACCGGGATCTTCTCGGCGGCGATCCCGATGCCGGTGTCCGTCACCTCGAAGGCGATCACCTCGTCGCTGCCGTGGACGTAGCGCTGGTCGGGGTCCTTCACCCGGGCGACCCGCAGTTCCACCCGCCCCTTGGCGGTGAACTTGATCGCGTTGGAGAGCAGGTTGCGCAGGATCTGTTGGAGGCGCTGTTCGTCGGAGTGCATCTCGCGCGGTACGTCGTCGCCGACCGTCACCTCGAAGGCCAGGCCCCGGTCCAGGGTCAGCGGACGGAAGGTGGCGTGGACGTAGTCGAGGAGTTTGATCAGCGGCAGGCGTTTGGGGCGTACGTCCATCCGGCCCGCCTCGATCTTCGACAGGTCCAGGATGTCGTTGATGAGCTGGAGGAGGTCGGAGCCGGAGCGGTGGATCGTCGTCGCGAACTGGACCTCCTGGTCGGACAGACGGCCGTCCGGGTTGTCGGACAGCAGCCGGGCCAGGATCAACAGCGAATTCAGCGGGGTGCGCAGTTCGTGGGACATGTTCGCCAGGAACTCCGACTTGTACTGGGAGGACGTCGCCAGCAGGGCGGCCTTCTCCTCCAGTTCCGCGTTCGAGCGCTGCAGTTCCGCCTGTTGTTTCTGGAGTTCGTCCGAGCGTTCCTGGAGTTGCATCGCCAGGCGTTGCGACTCGCCGAGCAGGGATTCCGTACGGGAGTTGGCGATGATCGTGTTGATGGCGACGCCGATGGTGTTGACGAACTGGTCGAAGAAGGCGAGGTGGACGTCGGAGAAACGGGAGAAGGAGGCCAGTTCGATCACGCCGAGGAGTTTGTCCTCGAAGAGGATCGGGATGATGACGATCGTCGTCGGCGACGCTTCCCCGAGCCCACTGTTGATCTTGATGTAGTCCGGCGGTGCCTCCTCGACGAGGATCCGTGTCTTCTCGTGGGCCGCCTGACGGACCAGTCCGTGCACCGGCAGGCCGCCCGTCTCGACGATCGCGCCCTGTGCCGAGCCGTAGCCGGCGATGAACGCCAGGCCCTTGGCCGGTACGGCCGTCCGCACGGCGGCGCCGTCCTCGTCCGGGTCGGCCAGGAAGAACGCGCCGTACTGGGCGTTCACCAGCGGGGTCAGCTCGCGCAGGATCAGGTCGGCGACCTCCATCAGGTCCCGGTGTCCCTGCATCAGCGCGGCGAGCCGGGCCAGGTTGGACTCCAGCCAGTCCTTCGCGCGGGTCGTCTCGCGCAGGTTGGCCACCATCAGGTTGATGTTGTCCTTCAGTTCGGCGACCTCGCCCTGCGTCTCCACCGTGATCGACCGGGACATGTCGCCCTGGGCCACCGCCGAGGCGACCTCGGCGATCGCGCGGACCTGGGTGGTGAGGTTGAGGGCGAGTTCGTTGACGTTGGTCGTCAGACGCTTCCAGGTGCCGTACACGCCCTCCACGCGCGCCTGACCGCCCAGTTGGCCCTCGGAACCCACCTCGCGGGCCACACGGGTCACCTCGGACGAGAACGACGACAGGGTGTCGACCATCGTGTTGATCGTCGTCTTCAGTTCGAGGATCTCGCCGCGCGCGTCCACGTCGATCTTCTTCGACAGGTCGCCCTGTGCCACGGCCGTCGCCACCTGGGCGATGTTGCGCACCTGTGAGGTGAGGTTGTCGGCCATGTAGTTGACGTTGTCGGTCAGGTCCCGCCAGACGCCGGAGACGCCGAGCACCTGGGCGCGCCCGCCCAGCCGGCCGTCGGTGCCGACCTCGCGGGCCACGCGGGTCACCTCGTCGGCGAAGGCCCGCAACTGCTCCACCATCGTGTTGACGGTGTCCTTCAGTTCGAGGATCTCGCCGCGTGCGTCGACGGTGATTTTCTTCGAGAGGTCGCCGTTGGCGACGGCCGTCGTCACCTGGGCGATGTTGCGGACCTGGGACGTCAGGTTCAGCGCCATGAAGTTGACGTTGTCGGTGAGGTCCTTCCAGACTCCGGACACGCCTCTGACCTGCGCCTGGCCGCCGAGGTTTCCTTCGGTGCCGACTTCCCGGGCCACCCGGGTGACTTCGTCGGCGAACGCGGAGAGCTGGTCGACCATCGTGTTGATCGTCGATTTCAGTTCGAGGATCTCGCCCTTCGCCTCCACGGTGATTTTCTTGCCGAGATCGCCCTGGGCGACGGCCGTGGAGACAAGAGCGATGTTGCGGACCTGGGACGTCAGGTTGTCGGCCATGAAGTTGACGTTGTCGGTGAGGTCCTTCCAGACTCCGGACACGCCTCTGACCTGCGCCCGGCCGCCGAGGTTTCCTTCGGTGCCGACTTCCCGGGCCACCCGGGTGACTTCGTCGGCGAACGCGGAGAGCTGGTCGACCATCGTGTTGATCGTCTAC